>NZ_JBWKQB010000022.1:0-104574 GCF_059418545.1 Pseudomonas sp. GW821-FHT07G10
CGGTGTATGCCGCTCTACCTTTCTGCCGTTTTTGTAGGAGCCGAGCTTGCTCGCGATGGCGACCTGACAGTCGACCTATCTCTCGCAGACGTATGCGAATCAAAACTGTGGGAGCAAGGCTTGCCCGCGATATGGCGCCGTCACTTACACCCTCAATTTTTGCCCGTCTCTTCCTCAAGTTGATCCGCCTCGAACAGCCGCGCCAGTTCGGCTCGGGCTTCCTGGGCGCTCTGCATGACTTTCGCGGCATCGTCGTAGATCGCGTGCTGGGCTTCGAGCACTTGTTCGTCGTGATGCTTGAAACGCTCGATGCGGGCATCGGCCTGGGTCTGGCTCAAGCCCAGACCGAGCAGGGTCCGGCGACTCATTTCCAGGCTTGAATAATAGGTTTCCCGGATAGCCTCGGCACCGAGGTCGACCAGGCGGTGCACATGCTGACGGTTACGGGCGCGGGCGATGATTTTCATGTGCGGGTAGAGCTTGCGCACCCGCTCGGCGGTCTTGATGTTGGTGTCCGGGTCATCGGTGGCGATCACAAAGAATTCCGCCTGCCCGACCTTGGCCGCGCTGAGGATCTCCGGGCGCATCGGGTTGCCATAGAACACCGGTACGCCGCCAAAACTGCGGGACAGCTCGATGGTTTCCACCGACGTGTCGAGGGCGACGAACTGGATTTTTTGCGCTCGCAGAATCCGCGCCACGATCTGTCCCATGCGGCCCAGGCCGGCGATCACCACGCGAGGGGCGTCAGTGTCGATCTCGCGTAGGTGGGGCGGCACGGCGACAGGTTGGATTTTCGATTTCACCAGTCGGCCGCACATCAAAAGCAACAGCGGTGTCACCGCCATGGACAGGGTGATGGTGAGCACCTGAAGGTCGTACATTCGTGGTTCGAACAAGCCTTGATCGCGGCCGATCTTGAACACCACGAACGCAAACTCACCACCCGCCGCCAGAACGATACCCAGGCGCAGTGCACTCAGCCGGCTCAGGCCTGCGGCCAGCCTGCCGACGACAAATAGCAGAGGCAGCTTGAGCATGATCAACAGCAGCGTCAGGCCTAACACGGTCGCCGGAGCGCTGAACAACAGGCTGATATTGGCGCTCATGCCGACGCTGATGAAAAACAGCCCTAGCAGCAGCCCCTTGAACGGTTCGATCTGGGCTTCCAGTTCATGGCGGTATTCCGAGTCCGCCAGCAGCAGACCAGCGAGGAATGCACCGAGCGCCATTGACACACCCACCAGGTCCATCAGCCACGCGGTGCCGATCACCACCAGCAGCGCAGTCGCGGTCGAGACTTCCGGCAAGCCGGTTTTGGCGACGACGCGAAACACCGGTCGCAACAGATAACGCCCACCGATCACCACCACCGCGATGCTGCCCAGCACTCGCAGAACATGGTTCAAGTCCTCAGCGGCGGTCGTGGTGTGATCACCGCCGGCGAGCAGCGGCACCATGGCGATCAGCGGGATTGCGGCGATGTCCTGAAACAGCAGAATGGCAAACGCCAGCCGCCCGTGAGGGCTGGTCAGTTCCTTGCGTTCAGCGAGGCTTTGCAGGCCGAATGCGGTGGACGACAACGCCAGCCCCAGACCGAGCACGATGGCACTGTTGAGCGCCTGGCCGAACACGTAGAACGCCAGCACGCCGATCACCGAACCGGTCAACAGCACCTGCGCCAGACCGACACCAAACACTGCTTTGCGCATCACCCACAGCCGTCGCGGTGAAAGCTCAAGGCCAATGATGAACAGCAGCAACACCACGCCGAGCTCGGAAATATGGCTGACGCTTTGCGGGTTGCCGATCAACCCCAGCACCGATGGCCCGATGATTACCCCGGCCAGCAGATAGCCCAACACCGCGCCCAGTTGCAGACGTTTGGCCAAAGGCACGGTGAGCACCGCCGCGAACAGAAAGACCACAGCGGCTTGCAACAGGTTGCCTTCATGGGGCATGGCTTACTCCTGGGAATACGTCGAGCGACAAAAATTGCGGAAAATCATGGGTCAGGAAGGCGCGCAGGATAAAGGTTGCGCCGGCATCAGTCAGTCATGAGTGCCGGCTATCGCGGATTAGCGCGTTACAATTTGCATCAATTTGTTACATTCATAGGATAAGCTGATTAATTCGTTTGTCGCTGAGTGGGCGCCATGGCCATCAATTTCGACCTGAATGACTTGCAGGCTTTTCGCGCCGTGGTCGAGCAGGGCAGCTTTCGCAAGGCCGCCGACACGGTGCGCATCTCCCAACCGGCGCTGAGTCGACGGATTGAAAAGCTCGAAGACGCGCTGGGCGTCAAGCTGTTTGAGCGCACCACCCGCCGCGTTAGCCTGACGCAGGCAGGGCGAGCGTTTGCGCCCAGTGTCGACCGTTTGCTGGATGACCTGGATGTGGCACTGCTGGGGCTCAGCGATGTCGCGTCGACCCGTTTGGGTTACGTCACCGTGGCCTGCGTGCCTTCGGCGGCCTACTACTTCATGCCACGGGTGGTCGCCCAATACCATCAGCGGTTTCCACGAATCAAGGTCAAGGTTCTCGACTCGAGCGCCCATGACGTGCTGAGTGCGGTAGTCAATGGCGAGGCGGATTTCGGCTTGAGTTTCATGGGCACACTGGAGGCCGAGGTCGAGTTCGAACCACTGGTGCAGGAGCGCTATGTGGTCGCCTGTCGACGCGATCATCCCTTGGCCAGTCGCGCAAGCGTGAGCTGGAGCGAGCTGTACCAGCAGGATTACATTTCCCTCGACAAGACCTCGGGCAATCGTTTTCTGCTGGATCAGGCGCTGAGCGGGATCGTACCGGCGCGTCAGAGCATCTGCGAAACCCGTCATGTCACCACGATGATCGGCCTGGTCGAAGCCGGGTTGGGTATTGCCGCGGTGCCGTTGATGGCGATGCCCGGCAGTGACCACCCGATTCTGACTCATGTAATGCTGACCGACCCGCAAGTGATGCGCAGCGTTGGCCTGCTCAAACGCAGGGGACGGACCTTGACGCCTGCGGCGTTGGAGCTGGAGCGATTGATCGTCGAAATGAAGGTCAGCCAACCGCCAGAACCGGTCTCAGCGTAGACCGGTTCTGGCCGGCGCCAGGTTTAGCGGCTGACCGAGTCGAGTCCGGTTGCCGTGACATCTGGTTGGGCGGCCGGGGAGGCGAGGTAGTCGAGCAACGCCTTGGCTTGCGCCGGGTGTTGCGCGTCGACCGGAATGCCAGCGGCGAAGCGTGTCACCGACTGCACGGATTCCGGGATCTTGCCGACGAATGTCACGCCGGGCACCGGAAGTAATTCACTGACCTGTTGGAATCCCAGTTGGTAGTCGCCAGTGGCAACCACGGAGCCCACCGGGACTTTGGGCACCATGGTGGATTTGGCTTTGAGCTGCGGTTCGATGCCCAGGCGCTTGAACATCTGGTCCTGTATGTACACACCGCTGGCGCTGTCGGAGTAGGCTACGGACTTGGCGTTCAACAATGTCGCCTTCAGCGCCTCGACCGAGCTGATGTCCGGCTTCGCCGCACCCTCGCGCACCACCAGGCCAATCCTCGAATCGGCCAGTTCAACCCGCGACTCGGGCAAGACCTTGCCTTGTTTGATCAACTCATCCAGGGCGTAGCCAACCATGATCACCACATCTGCGTGCTCGCCACGGGCCAGGCGATTGGGAATTGCCTCAGGCGACTTGCCCATGGACGGACCGAGTGCGGTGTCGAGGGTGTTGCTGGTGGCGGCGGCGAACTTCGGGCCAAGTACTTTGTAGGCGGCGGTAAAGCCACCGGAGGTCATCACCCGCAGCTCTTCGGCTTGCACAACGGTGCTCAGGCCCATAGCGCCGAGCAATGTCAGCGCCGCGAGGTTCAGTAATTTTTTCATCGACACATCTCTGTCAGGGGTTGGCTTATTGCACGGCGGCTTGCAAACGACCGGTCGAGCGCCGGTACAGGTAAAGCGTTGCGCACAACGCACACAGGGCGGCGAAGCTCATCCAGTAACCGGGGGCGGCCTTGTCGCCGGAATACTGGATCAAGAAAGTCGAAATCGCCGGGGTAAAGCCGCCGAATACCGCAGTTGCCAGGCTGTAGGCCAGGGAGAATCCCGCCACGCGGACTTCCACCGGCATGATTTCGGTCAGTGCTGCAACCATTGCGCCGTTGTACAAACCGTAGATGAACGACAGCCACAACAGCACCAGCAACATGTTGATGAAGCTCGGTGCCTGCACCAGGTATGACAACGCCGGATAGGCTGTGGCCAGGGTCAGCAAGGTCATGGCGAGCAACACCGGACGTCGGCCGATGCGGTCAGACAGCGCGCCACCCAGTGGCAGCCAGCAGAAGTTCGACACGCCGACCAGCAAGGTCACCAGCAGCGCATCGGAAGTGCTCAGGTGCAGCACGGTTTTGCCGAAGGTCGGCGCGTAAACGGTGATCAGGTAAAACGCGGTGGTGGTCAGCGCCACCATCAGCATCCCGGCGATTACGATCTGCCAGTTCTGCAGCAGCGTGCCGAACACCTGGCGCATGCTAGGGCGGTGGCGGCGAGCAGTGAACTCTGCGGTTTCTTCGAGATTGCGCCGCAGTAAAAAGATGAACGGCACAATCATGCAACCGACGAAAAACGGAATGCGCCAGCCCCAGTCGGCAATTATCGTCGCCGGCATCCATTGGTTCAGCCCATAGCCCAGCGCGGCGGCAATGACGATCGCCACTTGCTGGCTGGCCGATTGCCAACTGGTGAAAAAGCCCTTGCGGCCCGGTGTGGCGATTTCCGCCAGGTACACCGACACGCCACCCAACTCAGCACCTGCGGAAAACCCTTGAAGCAGCCGGCCGATCAACACCAGCGCCGGGGCAAACAGGCCGATGGTCTCGTAGCCGGGCACCAGCACAATCAGAATCGTGCCGCTGGCCATGATCGACAGGGTGACGATCAAACCTTTGCGGCGGCCGACATCATCGATGTAGGCACCGAGAATCACTGCGCCCAACGGGCGCATCAAAAAACCTGCGCCAAACACCGCGAAGGTCATCATAAGCGAGGCGAATTCACTGCTGGCAGGGAAGAACGCCGCCGCGATATAGGTGGCGTAAAAACCGAAGAGGAAGAAGTCGAACTGTTCCAGGAAGTTGCCCGAGGTGACCCGGAAAATTGCACTGGCCTTGCTGCGAGCGGATGTCGCTGGCGGATGGGTAGTAGCTTGCATGTTTTGTCTCCCGCGCTTTTTATGACATGCGCAACGTGGCGCATGGATCTTATTAGGGCGCAATACTGGAGCAGGTCGATCGATATGATAAGTGCATATTTAGCATCTATTGATGCGTGAAGGTTATCACTCCAACAGAATTGCCCTGCAACGTAAAATCTGAGAAAACGCGGTCCGTGTTTAGGGCCATCGCTAACGAGAGAGCAGTAATGAACGAAGAATTGCAGGTCATCGACCTTGAATTGGGTAACGGCAAAGCGGCCGTCAAAGGCGCCTTGATTACCACCCAATACCGCGGTTTTCTGGAGGACGGCACACAGTTCGATTCTTCCTGGGATCGCGGCAAACCTTTTCAGTGCGTGATTGGCACTGGTCGAGTGATCAAGGGGTGGGATCAGGGCTTGATGGGGATGAAGGTTGGCGGTAAGCGCAAATTGCTGGTGCCGGCGCACCTGGCCTATGGCGAGCGTTCGATGGGCGCCATCACGCCCAATTCCAATCTGATTTTCGAGATTGAATTGCTCGAAGTGCTGACGCGCGACGACTGACGCTGTTACGCCTCGAACCCCGGTAACTGGCCGATTCGCGCGCTGAGAAACTCCGTGAGCAACCGTGCGCGCAACGGTCGGTAGCGGCGTTCCGGGTAGAGCAGGAACGCTTCGTTGGCCGGGCCGTTCCACTGTGGCAGGACCCGCACCAGTTGGCCGTTTTCCAGCAGATCGCTGACCAGCCAGGCCGGGGTGATGCACAGCCCTGCGCCGAGCAGCAGGCCGTCACGGATCGCCAATGAGCTGTTGGCTCGATAGCGTCCTTGAGCAATGACGGTTGCGCGTTCACCCTCGGGGCCGCTCAGTTCCAGTTGATCGCCGGTGGTCAGCCAGGCGAAGCGCAGGAAGTTGTGTGGGGCCAGATCTGTCGGGTGCTTCAAAGGCGGATGCTTGCTCAGGTAAGCAGGCGCAGCCACCAGAATCCGTGGCGATGTTGCGACACGGCGGGCAATGACATTCGGCGGTAGTACGCCTCCCAGACGCAGTGCCAGGTCGACGTTTTCCTCGGTCAAGTCGACAAAGCGGTCATTGAGGATCAGCTCGACCTCGATCTCCGGGTACTGCGCCATAAACTCCAGCAGCAAGGCATTCAGGCGCAACACGCCGAGGCTGACCGGCGCGTTGATACGTAGCAAACCTTCAGGCCGCTCGCTCAGCCCCCGCACGTCGGCCACTGCTTCGTTGTACTCCTCCAGAATTCTTTTCGTGTGCTCGTAGAAGCGTTTTCCTTGCTCGGTCGGTGTCAGCCCGCTGGTGCCGCGGGTCAACAGGCGGGCGCCCAATTGTTTTTCCAGGGCCGCGACCAGCTTGCTCGCGGTCGGTTGAGTGGTACCCAGTTCCCGTGCGGCCGATGACAGACTGCCCAGTTCGAGGGCGCGGACGAAGCAGTGCATGGCTTTGAGGCTGTTCATGGGTATTCGATATTTGAATGAGCTATATGCAATTCGTCCTTCTACCACGGTTATTTTGAATAGAACAAGCTGGTCTTCTCGAAATATCACTGCCTCAAGGAGATACCAGGATGAAAGTTCTTCGCATGACATTGCCGCTGTTTCTGTCGCTCACGGTTCTGACGGCGACGCCGGTCTTCGCCAGGGAAAACTGGGTCACTAGCTGGACGGCCAGCCCGCAGCCGATCTGGGGAAATGAGCTGCCACTGCCCACGCGAATTCCTCAGGCGCTCAGCGATAGCACTGTCCATCAGCGGTTACGGATCAGCAGCGGTGGCGATCGCGTCAGGGTGGTGATCTCCAACGAATATGGTGCCCAACCACTGGTGATTGGTGACGCTCGTGTGGCCCTTGTTCAGGGTGCTACACAGATTCGCGCCGGTTCCGGACATGCCCTGACCTTCGACGGCCAGCAACAGGTGACGATTGCCCCGGGGCAAAAGCGCGTCAGCGACCCGGTCGACCTCATGGTTCCTGCCCTCGGCGAGCTGGTCATATCGCTTTATCTGCCGCAGAGCACCCCGTTGACCACCTTCCATTGGGATGGCAAACAGACCGCCTTTATCTCGGCGGGCAATCAGCTTGGCGCTCCGCGACTGGAAGGTAGCGAACAGCTGGAGGCGCGGTTGTTTCTCAGCGATGTGCTGGTGGAGGCGCCGGTCGATACCCGCGCCGTGGTGGTGCTTGGCGACTCCATCACCGATGGCAATGGTTCGACGCTGGACAGCAATCGGCGTTGGCCGGACTTCCTCGCACAGCGATTGAGCACGCAAAATATCGCTGTGCTTAATGCCGGAATATCCGGCGCTCGTTTGCTAGACGATGGCATGGGCGTCAGTGCGTCGAAGCGCTTCGAACGTGATGTGTTGAGCCAACCCGGCGTATCCAGCGTGGTGCTGATGCTGGGGATCAATGACATCAGCTGGCCGGGCAGCACCTTCGCGCCGAATGCGCCGCTGCCATCAATCGAAACGCTGGTCACCGGCTACCAGCAGCTGATCGGGCAAGCCCGACAACACAAGATTCGCATCGTCGGGGCGACGTTGTTGCCTTTCGAAGGCGCTCTGGAGGGAAGCATCATCGAGCATTACCACAGCGCGAAGAAAGAACAACTGCGTCAAGAGCTCAACCGGTGGATCCGTAGCAGTGGAGCGTTTGATGCAGTGATCGACTTCGATAACATCGTCCGTGATCCGCAGCATCCTGCGCGGCTGTTGCCGGCATTCGACTCTGGAGACCACCTGCACCCAGGGGATCTGGGCAATCAGGCAATGGCCGAGGCGATCGACCTGAAAGCCCTGTTCCAGGTTCCTCGGCCGTAGCTTGCGAACAATGATCAGATCAAGCCTTCTACTTTCAGTGCCTGTTGCACGGCGGGGCGGGCGCCAACTCGCTTCTGGAAGGCCGAGATGGCTGGCCAGGGTGTCAGGTCGATGGCCATGTAGCCGGCCCAATTGATGATGGTGAACAGGTAAGCGTCGGCCACGCTGAACTGGTCGCCAGCGAGATAGTCCTGGCCAGTCAGGGCCTTGTCGATCAGACCCAGGCGACGGGCAATGGAGGCACGGGCGCTGTCTTTGAGTTCATCCGGGCTGGTGGGGTTGAACAGCGGTGCAAAGCTTTTGTGCAGCTCGGTTGCGATGAAATTCAGCCATTCCTGCACGCGGCTGCGAGCCATGGACCCGGTGGGTGGCAGAAGGCCGGCGGTCGGCTTCTGGTCGGCCAGGTACTGGACGATGGCCGGCCCTTCAGTGAGCAGTTCACCGTTGTCCAGCTGCAACACCGGGACGTAGCCCTTGGGGTTGATCGTATAGAAATCCACGCCACTGGCGGTGGTGTGGGACTTGAGATCAACCTTCTCCGTTTCGTGGGCCAGTCCCAGTTCGCAGAGGACGATGTGTGGCGAAAGTGAGCAGGCACCAGAGGAGTAGTAGAGCTTCATACCTTCCTCCATTTCGGCAAGTGACGTCGGGAGTCCAAACCGAGATGTCAAAAAATCAGGGAGTGGGGAACTGGCTATAAAGCATAGCGCAACAAAATGAGTCCGATGGTGGCGTTATTATGGCCTTGGCGCCTTGGCCGCATGCCCTTGATTCGTTCCCAGTGGTCGTTTCTTAAGGTATGTCTTTTTGTCATGCCGTTTCATAAGGACGCCTCCAGGCTCGAATCAGCGTCGATTATTTTTCAATTGATGAAACGCGCTGGTCAGGTAAATAGCTCGATATCTTCGAGGGTGTCCGAGATGACAGGTTCAAGAGAGGGGAATCTCGCCTTCGCACGTTCAAAGGCTGCGAGTACTTTCTCTACCTCCAACTGACCGTGTCGGCGTGCCACATGGCCAAGGGCTGTGATGGCTGCTGATGCAACGTTTTCACTCCCACTGTTCAGATAGTGCAGGCAAGTGTTCTGGGCCCACACTCCATCTGGCTCGTTAAGACCGATGGAAATCAGTGCGGCGATGACATCCGTCTCCTTTCCTTCAGCAAGAAGAGTGCTCGCTTTGTCATGGTTCATCGATGGATCTTGATAGAGCAGGCTCACTTTTTAACTCCCTGAATGTTGCCTTTGTTGTCGACCGTTCTCCAGCGCTGGGGTTGTCGAGGTATTGTCCGGAGTGACGGCCGGAGTCCGTATCAAGGTAATACCATCACCCAGATCGGCCACTTGCCGGGAGCCTTGGGCCTTAAACGTGACAACAGGAATGAGCTCCCATTCACGGCGACTCTGGGTGTTGTAGCCGTAACCTTTTAGAGTTCCGTTGGCGTTTTCTTCGACACGCAATCGAACACGTGTACGGGTGTGTTTAAGTGTCCTGAGTTGCTCTTGCGTGTACAGGGCGCTGTCGCCCAGGCTGGCTGTCGAGCTTCACGCTCTGCAAGCTCGGTTGGCGTCATGTATCGGGAGGTGCGGTAATGACCGTCACCTGACGGAGGATTCCAGACTTTTGGTATGTCCTTGTTATAAGCCATGCGCGTCCTTGTTTCGCCTGTTAAATGCGACGAGACGCTATCTCAAGTATGAGTGTCGTGGCTGTAGGACGGGTCTGAAAATGTGTCCCGGTAACGCTCGCGATGTCCGGCATGGGGAAGGGCTTCGAACACTATCGCACTCATCGCTGAACCTCCAACCGCTCGCGAAATAACGGAATACGCCCGTTCAAGGAAGGGCGGTAATCCCAGGCAAGCTGATCCAGCGCACCGTTGTGCGTCAGGATTTCGCTGAGTGTGGCGCTGGCGATGCTCAAGGCCAGTGTCTGGCCAGGGCATTGATGGCGGCCGGTGCCGAAGGTGAAGCTGCGGCGGGCCGGGCGGTAGAGGATCAAGGCGTCCGGGTTGTCGTTGAGTTGTGGGTCGCGGTTGGCTGAGGCCAGCAGCACCAGAATGACATCGCCGGGCTTGAGACTCACACCGTCGACTTCACAGGGCGCGCTGACGAAGCGCCGGGTGTTCTGGACCGAAGGATCATGGCGCTGGACTTCCGCCAGCAGGTTGCTGACCTGCGCCGGGTCGCGCAGCATTTCAGCCTTGAGGTGCGGGTTGCGGATCAATGCCAGCACGGCGTTGCCGATCAACCCGGCGGTGGCCTCATAGGTCTGGGAAAGCAGGCCAATCAGGTTTGCGAGCAGGGTGTCGGGGTCTGCCAGGCGTTGGCGAATCCCCTCAAGTAGAGGGCTTTGGTGATCCTGCGCGCTGAGGCGTTCTTTGAAGTAACCGTTCAACTGTTCCGCCGCTGCATGGGCCGTGTCCAGCAGGGCCGGGCTGCTCAGGGGCGACAGGCATGCGACGAAATCAGCCGTCAGTTCGCTGAGGGTTCGACGTTCTGCTGGAGCAAAGCCGAGCAGCGCAGCAACCACGCAAACCGGCCCCATGAACATTGCCTTGTGCAGTCCGTCGGCGGATGGGCTGGTCAACCGGGTGCGGACCAGTTCGCTAACCGCTTCGGTGTCGAGCATTTCCAGTCCCGGTTGTATGGCTGACCGGGGGCAGCGCTGGCGCTCGCCGTCGTTCATTCGCATCAACTGACCAAACACCTTGCCGGCCGCGCCGTATGCAATGGCGTTGGGCACCGGCTCGTGGGTCGGACGGACCTTGCAGTCGGGATGAGCGAGTACGGCGGTGACGGCCTGGGCGCTGCTGGCCACCCACAAACCCAGTCCCTGATGAAATGAAAGACCACCTTCGGCCCGCAGGCTGGCGTAATAAGGGTAGGGATCGGCATGTGTAGCGGCGATGATCGGGTCCACAAGGTGCTGCCTTATTCGTTGGTGGAAAGTGTTGCTACTATCTCCAGTCCGAAAGGGGCACGATTCGTCCGGGAGCGAAATATGAACGTATCGAACGTAGTGAGTGGAGAGAACGTAGAACGACACGACATCGGCGTCTCGCAGGTGGCGGCGGCGATTGCCGAGCCGGCCCGGACGAAAATCCTTTGCTCGCTGATGGACGGCCACGCGCGCACCAGTACCGAACTGGCAGTGATCGCCGACGTCAGCGCTTCCACCGCCAGCGCTCATCTGGCGAAACTCAAGGAACTTGCGTTGGTGCGGCTGCATGTTCAGGGCCGCCATCGTTATTACAACCTGGCAGATCAACGGGTCGCCCAGGCTCTGGAAGCGCTGATGGTGATCGGCCAGAACGCCGCGCCCACCTTTACTCCCCGCACCCCGGATCGCCTGCAATTCGCCCGCACCTGCTACGACCATATGGCCGGCACCTTGGCGGTGTTGATGCACGACCGGATGCTGGAAGCAGGTTGGTTGGCGATGTCGGAGCAAGGCGATCAGCAGTACGCGCTGAGTGAAACCGGTGAGTGGTTTTTCGAAGGGCTGGGCATCGAAGTGAAGTCCTTGAGCAGTCTGCGTCGACGCTTTGCCTGTTCCTGTCTCGACTGGAGTATGCGTCGTCCGCATCTCGGCGGCTCATTGGGCGCGGCGTTGCTGCAAACGGCGATCAAGCACAAATGGCTGACACAGGATCTGGACAGTCGGGCGCTGGCGTTGACGGCGACTGGACGTAAAGAGATCACGGCCAGATTCGCGATTGAGCTGCCGGCTCTGGCGAAGGTGAACCTGCGTGGTGCCACTGAGCCAGGCAGTCGCTCGGTCGCCAGCCCTTCGCCTTAGCGCCAGGTGTTCACTATCGACTGGCCGAGGCCATCAGCACGCCAAAGCCTGCGAAGGTGACGCCTGACACCTTCGCGGCCAGCCAGGATCCTTTTTGACTCGACAGCCAGCCTTTGGCCGCATTGGCGAGCAGGGCATAGCTGCCATGGATCACGATCACCAGCACGCTGTAGGAACTGACCAGGGTAAAAAACTGGCTGTAGTAGTGCGCCGAGGTGTCGATGAACTGTGGAAACACCGCAAGAAAGAAGAACACGGCTTTGGGGTTCAACAGCTGGATCGACGCCGCTTCGATGAAGCGATACCCGGGGCTGGACGAGCTCACTTCACGCTCAGGGATGAAACGATCGGTGCGCCAGCTTTTGTAACCCAGGTACAAGAGGTACGCCGCGCCTGCATATTTCAGCGCGGTGAACGCGCTTGCGGAGGTCGCGAGTATCAGGCCAACGCTGGTTGCGCTGATACCGGCAACGACAAAGGCCCCCAGGGCGATACCCAAAATACCCGGCAGCGCGCCGCGCCAGCCATGGCGCAGCGCGTTGGAAAGCGTCATGACCACGCCAGGCCCAGGACTCAGAATGGTCAAGGCGGCGAACAGTAAAAATAACCCGTAGCTATTCATCTCTCACTCCATCAGGTGGCGCTGGCTGCGTGCCCGCAGATTGGCGTGACGAGGTGAGCGTGACAAACGCTTTAATTGCACGGCATATGTGACTAAATTAGACGCATGATCAATCAACTCCCTCCCTTGAATGCTGTTCGCGCTTTCGCGGCCGCCGCTCGTCATCAGAGCTTCAGCCTCGCGGCCGAGGAACTGCATGTCAGCCACAGTGCTGTCAGTCGTCACATCAAACGGCTTGAGGAGCACCTTGGCGTGCTGCTGTTCGAGCGGCGTATCCGGCAATCGGTCCTGACCCCGGCAGGTCAGAGCTTCTTCGAACAGGTCAGCGCTGGACTGTCACAGATTGCCAACGCCGCAGCGGCACTCAAGCAACAGGCCTCGCTGCGCACAGTGAAGATCAATGTCCGTCCGACCTTTGCCCAGCGCTGGCTGACTCCCAGGCTGGCGGATTTCATGGCGCTGCACCCGGACATCAAACCTGAGGTGGTCACTTCCACACTGGCGCCCGATCACGCACGGGACGGGTTCGACATTGTTATTCGACGTGGCCGCGACGGCTGGGCACCCGACATTCAGGCACAGGTACTGTTCGAAGATGAATTGCTGCTGGTCGCGGCGCCTTCGCTGATCAAGCGTCTACCGCTCGACGACTTGAACGCCCTGAGCCGACATACCTTGCTGACCGCCAAGACACGCCGCGAGGATTGGCACAACTGGGCCCTGCGTTTTGGCGAAGCGCAGTCAGCGACTCAGTCGGCGCTGCAATTCGATCACATGCATCCGGTGCTTCAGGCCGCTGTAGAGGGACAAGGCATTGCCTTGTGTCCGGCCTCGTTGCTGGGCAGTGACCTGTCGAGCGGTCGACTGATCTGTCCGCTGCCTGACTTGCGTATGCCGTTGCCGCGTTATTACTACGGTGTCTCGCCGGACGTGACGACGCAGACTCAGGTGTTTCTGGAGTGGTTGTTTGCCAAAATCGAAGAGGACGCCATGCGGTAGGTCGGTTGATCGCAGGATAATTGAGGTCTTGAGCGCCCGCAAAAAGCCCACCCACCGCGCAAGCGATGGATGGGCTTTTTAGTGCCGCAAGCGCTGGATCAGACCTTGACGATCCAACCCTCTGGCGCTTCGATGTCGCCAGTCTGCACACCGGTCAGCTCTTTGTAGAGCTTCTGGGTGACCGGGCCGACTTCCGTCTGGCTGTAGAACACGTGCAGTCTGTCGTTGTAGTCGATGCCGCCAATCGGCGTGATCACGGCGGCAGTACCGCAGGCGCCGGCTTCCTTGAAGTCGCCGATTTTGTCGATGAACACGTCACCTTCAACGACTTCCATGCCCAGACGACTTTTTGCCAGTTCGATCAGCGACAGGCGGGTGATGCCCGGCAACACTGAAGGGGATTTGGGCGTGACGAATTTGTTGTCGTGGGTGATACCAAAGAAGTTGGCCGAGCCGACTTCTTCGATTTTCGTGTGGGTCATTGGGTCCAGGTAGATGCAATCGGCGAAATGCGCCTTCTTGGCCAGGGAACCGGGCATCAGGCTGGCGGCGTAGTTGCCGCCGACCTTGGCTGCGCCGGTGCCTTGTGGTGCAGCGCGGTCGTAGCTGGAGATCAGGAAGTTGTGCGGGGTCAGGCCGCCCTTGAAGTAGGCGCCGACCGGGATGCAGAAAATCGAGAAGATGAACTCGGGAGCGGTGCGCACGCCGATGTTGTCACCCACGCCGATCACGAACGGACGCAGGTATAGCGCGCCGCCAGTGCCGTACGGCGGAATGAAGCGCTCGTTGGCACGAACTACGGCCTTACAGGCTTCGATGAAATCTTCGGTTTCGACCTGCGGCATCAGCAGGCGAGCACAGCTGCGCTGCATGCGCAGGGCATTCTGGTCCGGACGGAACAGGTTGATCGAGCCGTCCTTGCAACGATAGGCCTTCATGCCTTCGAAGCATTGCTGGCCATAGTGAAGGGCAGTGGAGCCTTCGCTGATGTGCAGCACGTTGTCTTCAGTCAGGGTGCCTTTGTCCCACGCACCGTTACGCCAGTACGACAGAAAACGCTTGTCTGTCTTGATGTAGTCAAAACCCAGCTTGTCCCAATTAATGCTTTCGTTACCCATGACACCCTCTATCACTTAACAACCGTCGGAACGGTTCAAGGCTTCTGACGTTTTTTTGGATGGGGACAACAATACTTCATTCCGGGCCTAAATCGCAGCCCGGAATGCGGTTACTGATCGTTCCCATGCTCCGCGTGGGAATGCCTCAACGGACGCTCTGCGTCCGCTTCCGGGGCGCGGAGCGTCCCGGGCTGCATTCCCACGCAGAGCGTGGGAACGATCATGGTGGGGTGGTTACAGGTGTAGCGCGTGGCCCAAAGCGCGCAGCGCCGCTTCCTGCACCGCTTCACCCAGTGTCGGGTGGGCGTGGATGGTGCCGGCGATGTCTTCCAGTCGTGCGCCCATTTCCAGGGATTGGCCGAACGCCGTGGACAACTCCGAAACACCGACCCCGACCGCTTGCCAGCCGACGATCAGATGATTGTCGCGGCGTGCCACAACCCGTACGAAGCCGCTTTTCGACTCCAGGGTCATCGCCCGGCCATTGGCGGCAAACGGGAAGTTGGCAACGATACAATCCCAACCTGCGGTCTTTGCTTCATCCGGGGTCTTGCCGACCACTACCAGTTCCGGGTCGGTAAAGCACACGGCAGCAATGGCGGTGGGATAGAACTCGCGGTGCTTGCCCGAGATCAACTCGGCGACCATTTCCCCCTGTGCCATGGCCCGGTGGGCGAGCATGGGTTCGCCGCTCAGGTCGCCGATGGCCCAGACATTACGCATGCTGGTCTGGCAACGGTTGTCGATCTTGATTGCCGAACCGTTCATGTCCAGGTTCAGGGCTTCGAGGTTCCAGCCTTGGGTGTTGGCGCGACGGCCCACGGCGACCAGCACCTGATCGGTTTCCAGATTAAGGATCTCGCCGTTTGGGTCGCGCACTTGCAGGGTGTTGGCTTGCGCATCGAAGCCTTCGACGCTGTGCTTGAGATGCAGCTTCACGCCCAGCTGTTTCAGCGCGTCAGCAACCGGTTGCGTCAGTTCCTGATCGTAAGCCGGCAGAATCCGATCCTGCGCCTCGACCACACTGACTTCAGCGCCGAGCTTGCGGTAGGCAATGCCCAGTTCCAGCCCGATGTAGCCGCCACCGACCACGATCAGCCGTTTTGGCACGCTTTTCGGCGCCAGGGCTTCGGTGGAGGAGATGATTGGCCCACCGATTGGCAGCATCGGCAGGTTGACGCTTTTCGAGCCAGTGGCCAGCAACAGGTGCTCGCACTGGATGCGGGTATCGCCAACTTCGACGGTCTTGCCATCAATGACCTTGGCCCAGCCCTGTATGACCTGGACCTTGTTCTTCTTCAGCAATGCCGCGACGCCAGTGGTCAGGCGATCGACGATGCCATCCTTCCACTCGACGCTTTTACCAATGTCCAGGGTCGGCGCCGAGACGTTGATCCCGAGGGCCGAATGCTGGCTGTGATGCTGGGTCTGGTGGAACTGCTCGGCTACATGAATCAGCGCTTTCGACGGAATGCAGCCGATGTTCAGGCAGGTGCCGCCCAGTGCCTGGCCTTCGACCAGAATAGTGTTGATGCCCAGCTGGCCAGCGCGAATTGCCGCCACATAACCGCCAGGGCCGCCGCCGATGATCAGCAGCGTGGTGTTTAGAGTCTGTTGCATGCGTTGCTCCACAAATGCTTATTCCACAAACAGCATGGCGGGTTGTTCGAGCAAGCCACGCATGGCCTGGATGAATTGCGCCGCGTCCATGCCATCGACCACGCGATGGTCGAAGGAACTGGAGAGGTTCATCATCTTGCGAATCACGATCTGGCCTTTGATCACCATCGGCCGTTCGACGATTTTGTTGACGCCGATGATCGCCACTTCCGGCAGGTTCAACACCGGGGTGCTGACGATGCCGCCAAGAGCGCCGAGGCTGGTCAGGGTAATGCTTGAGCCGGACAATTCATCGCGGCTGGCCTTGCCATTGCGCGCGGCAGTCGCCAGGCGGGAGATTTCTGCGGCGCTGTCCCACAAGCTGCGAGCTTCGGCGTGACGCACAACCGGCACCATCAAGCCGATGGCGCTTTGGGTGGCGACGCCAACATGCACCGCGCCGAGGCGGGTGATGACCTGGGCTTCGTCGTCGTAACGGGCGTTGATCTGCGGGAAGTCGCGCAGGGCAACGACTATGGCCCGTACCAGGAATGGCAGCAGGGTCAGCTTGCCGCGGCTGGCACCGTGTTTTTCATTCAGATGTGCGCGCAGTTCTTCCACGGCGGTCACGTCGATTTCTTCGACATAACTGAAGTGTGCAGCGCGCTGGGTGGCTTCCTGCATGCGCTGGGCAATCTTGCGCCGCATGCCGATCACCGGGATCTGCTGTTCGTCATGGCGTGCGGTGTAAGCAGCGCCAGCGGTCGACTGAACGGACGGACCGTGGGCGAGATACGCGTCGAGGTCTTCATGCAGAATCCGGCCGGCAGGGCCAGTGCCCTGAACCAGACGCAACTGAATGCCGGCGTCGAGTGCACGTTTGCGCACGGCCGGGGAGGCCAATGGACGTTCGTCGGCCTCGCGAGCCACCGGCGCTTGTGGCGCAGGGCGAGAGGCTGACGCGGGTTTGCCGGCGACCACGGTTTCAACCTTGGGTGCCGCAACGGCGGCGGCTTTCGGCGCCTCTTCTTTGACTTCTTTTACAGCAGGCGGTTGCGAGGACTCTTTAACGTTGCCCGCGCCTTCGACTTCAATGCTGATCAGTATGCTGCCAACCGCCATGACTTCGCCCGGTACACCGCCCAGCGCAATCACCTTGCCGTGAACCGGCGAAGGAATGTCGACCATCGCCTTGTCGGTCATCACATCGGCCAACACCTGATCTTCGACGACCATGTCGCCGACCTTGACGTGCCACACCGACAATTCAACTTCTGCAATGCCTTCGCCAATGTCCGGCATCTTGATAACGTGCGTGCCCATTCAGACCTCCATAACCCGATGCAAAGCCGCGCCCACACGGGACGGACCAGGGAAATACGCCCATTCCTGAGCATGCGGATACGGGGTATCCCAGCCAGTGACGCGCTCGATAGGCGCTTCCAGGTAGTGGAAGCAGTGCTCTTGCACCAGGGCGACCAGTTCGGCGCCGAAACCGCAGGTGCGGGTCGCTTCGTGAACGATCACGCAACGTCCGGTTTTCTTCACCGACTTGACGATGGTTTCCAGATCCAGCGGCCACAGGCTGCGCAGGTCGATTACTTCAGCATCGACACCGGTTTCTTCGGCCGCGACTTGCGACACATAGACCGTGGTGCCGTAGGTGAGGATGGTGACATCCTTGCCCGGACGGGCGATGGCCGCCACGTCCAGCGGTACGGTGTAGTAACCGTCCGGCACTTGCGCGGCCGGGTGTTTCGACCAAGGGGTTACCGGGCGGTCGTGGTGACCGTCGAACGGGCCGTTGTAGAGGCGTTTGGGCTCAAGGAAGATCACCGGGTCATCGTTTTCGATGGAGGCGATCAGCAAGCCTTTGGCGTCGTAGGGGTTGGATGGCATGACGGTGCGCAGGCCGCAGACCTGGGTGAACATTGCCTCAATGCTCTGGCTGTGGGTCTGGCCGCCGTAGATGCCGCCGCCGCATGGCATGCGCAGGGTCATCGGCGCGGTGAACTCACCTGCCGAGCGATAGCGCAGACGCGCCGCTTCGGAAATGATCTGGTCCGACGCCGGGTAGACGTAATCGGCGAACTGGATCTCGGCCACCGGCCGCAAACCGTAGGCGCCCATGCCCACGGCGACGCCGACGATGCCGCTTTCGGAGATCGGCGCGTCGAACACCCGCGAGGTGCCGTACTTGCTCTGCAAGCCTTCGGTGCAGCGGAATACGCCGCCGAAGTAACCTACGTCCTGGCCGAAGACCACGACGTTGTTGTCACGCTCAAGCATCACATCCATGGCCGAGCGCAGGGCCTGGATCATGGTCATGGTGGTTGTGGTCATGGCGGTGTCCAACTGGATATTGTTGTTGTGATCGTTCATGTCAGATCCCCAACTCTTGACGCTGGCGCTTCAAGTGCTCCGGCATCTCTTTGTAGACGTCTTCGAACATCGTCGCGGCGCTCGGAATCTGGCCACCGGCGAGGGTGCCGTACTGCTCGGCTTCTTTCTGCGCAGCAATGACTTCGGCTTCGAGTTCGGCGCTGACAGCGGTGTGTTCTTCTTCAGACCACTGACCGATTTTCACCAGGTGCTGCTTGAGGCGCGCAATCGGGTCGCCCAACGGGAAGTAGCTCCAGTCGTCGGCAGGACGGTATTTGGACGGATCATCGGACGTCGAGTGCGGGCCGGCGCGGTAGGTGACCCATTCGATCATGGTCGGGCCAAGGTTGCGGCGGGCGCGTTCGGCGGCCCAGGCAGAGGCGGCGTAGACCGCGACGAAATCGTTGCCATCGACCCGCAGGGAGGCGATGCCGCAACCGACGCCACGACCGGCGAAGGTAGTGGCTTCACCACCGGCAATCGCCTGGAACGTGGAGATTGCCCACTGGTTGTTGACCACGTTGAGGATCACCGGCGCGCGGTAAACGTGGGCGAAGGTGAGGGCGGTGTGGAAGTCTGATTCAGCGGTGGCGCCGTCGCCAATCCAGGCCGAGGCGATCTTGGTGTCACCCTTGATCGCCGAAGCCATGCCCCAGCCCACGCCTTGTACGAATTGGGTGGCCAGGTTACCGGAAATGGTGAAGAAGCCTGCGTCTTTAACCGAGTACATGATCGGCAACTGACGGCCCTTGAGCGGGTCGCGCTCGTTGGACAGCAACTGGCAGATCAGGTCCACCAGCGGCACTTCGCGAGCCATCAGGATGCTTTGCTGGCGGTAGGTCGGGAAGCACATGTCGTCGATGTTCAAGGCCAGGGCCTGAGCGCTGCCGATGGCTTCTTCGCCAAGGCTCTGCATGTAGAACGACATTTTCTTCTGACGCTGGGCGACCACCATGCGGTTATCGAAGATCCGCGTTTTGAGCATGGCGCGCATGCCTTTACGCAGGATCTCGACCGGCACGCCTTCGGCCCACGGGCCGAGGGCATTGCCCTGGTCGTCGAGCACGCGAATCAGGCCGCGGGCCAGGTCGGCCGTGTCGGCGGGTTCAACGTCGATTGGGGGTTTGCGCACCAGGCCTGCGTCGGTCAGATGCAGGTAGGAGAAGTCGGTTTTGCACCCCGGGCGGCCCGAAGGTTCGGGAACGTGCAGGCGCAGCGGTTCGTACGGTTGGTTCATGGCTTCTACGCTCGATCTTGTGAATTTCTTGTAGTGGGCGCGCTAGCTGACGATCTTTCTTTGGGTAAAAGAAATCTTGTCCTACAACAATCATAGGCCTCGCCAAGAAGAATATTTCTCTGTGTTTCGTTGCGCTTTAAGTCATTTGAGGATAAAAATTCTGCATAAACATAAAAAACAGGTGGTTTATTCTCATGCGCAAACTGGATCGTACCGATATCGGGATTCTCAACAGCCTCCAGGAGAACGCCCGCATCACCAACGCCGACCTCGCACGCTCGGTCAACCTGTCGCCGACGCCATGCTTTAACCGGGTCAAGGCGATGGAAGAACTGGGGCTGATTCGCGAGCAAGTCACGCTGCTCGACGCCGATTTGCTCGGGCTGCACGTCAACGTGTTCATCCACGTCAGCCTCGAGAAACAAGTCGAAGAAGCCCTGCAGCATTTCGAAGAAGCGATTTCCGACCGACCGGAAGTGATGGAGTGCTACCTCATGGCCGGCGACCCGGATTACCTGATCCGCGTACTGGTGCCGACCATCCAGTCGCTGGAGCGTTTCATGATGGACTTTCTGACCAAGGTCCCGGGTGTGGCGAACATCCGTTCAAGCTTTGCGCTCAAACAGGTCAGGTACAAGACTGCGTTGCCATTGCCGGCCAATGGCTTGACGCTGGCGGGATAGCTCCATCAGGGATAGCTCCATTAAGGATAGCTCCGTTCATCACAGGACTTTGCCATAACGCTTGCGCGGTGCTTTATTCATAAAAGTGCATAAGAGAGCCCGTCGCCCTCATCTGCGCAAGCCGATAAGCGTTGCCGAGCCTGAGGTGATGAGATGGGCGAATGGGAGGTTTGCGAGTGCAAGGGCGCAGCTTCCTGGTCAGGTTGGCCCAGACTGCTTTTGGCTCTGCTGGTGTGCGTTGCCTCGCAGGTCGTACCTGCTCAGGATCGGCCCGTTCTGATCGCCATCGCTATCCCCCATAACCAGACATTTGACCAGGCAGCGGGCGCTATCCAGGAGGGCCTGGAAGACGTTGCAACCGTTAGACACCTCAATGTGGCGTCTGCCGATAGCGTGATCAAAAGTGTCATGCAAGGGGAGACCGATTTAGCCGTCGTCCCCGTTTCTGCCCTGAGTGAATTTGTCCCTGCCTTCGCAATCTACGGCCTGCCATTTACCTTTTCCGAGAGCAAACCCTTTTCATTTTTCATGAGCTCGCAGTTGCAGCCGCAACTGGCCGAGCAACTTAAAGAGCAGGGATTGCAGGCGTTGGGCGGGGTCTGGTACGGGGGAACGCGGGTTATTGCCAGCCAGCTTCCCCGGCGTTCGCCTACGGACTTCAAGGGCACCAGGCTCGCGGTTTCCAGCGATGATTGGCAGTCGATGGATTTTTCAGGCGTGGGCGCCAAGTCGATCAAGATGTCTGATACGGACATGGCGTCGGCATTGGCCACCGGGGCGGTAGATGCGGCAGAAGTCCCTTGGGATCGCGTTACGAAAATCAAGGCCGCATTCGTGACGCAAAGCGATCATCGCTTCAGCGGGTTGATTGCCGTCTACAAGGCTTCGCGTTTTTCAGCATTGCCTGCTCCAGCGCGCGAGCGCATCACCCAGGTCATGAACTACGCCGAGGAATATGTCACATCGAACACTATCGCTCGGGAGAGTGAGGCGATCGAAGCGGTGCAGTCCTCCCCGTACATCACCTGGATGGGCGTCGATGAGGGGATGCGTGCTCAATGGCAGGTGGCATTGGCCAACCGCCAGGCATCGGCTATCGAGAAAATTGGTCCATCGCTGGTGAGCGAGGCGAGAAACAATCCGAATTACACACTGCGCTTGAGCAAGGCGATCCCGACCTTTTCCATCAACTGGAATGCCTGGTTTCAATCCTCGCCCAGGCAGGTCAAGAATGTGTTGGCCGCAGGCAAACCCTATGATTTTGTACTGGATCTTGGTCGGGGCATCTATCCCGGGGCATTGAGTAGCGGGATCAGCAGCCTGCTGCAGCAAGAAATCGCTGCGGATCCGGACAGCGACGAGATCCACTTACTGGTTCGACCAGTGCTGATGGGCGGCATACTCGAGCCAGCACCGGGATCGGATTTTCGGGCTCGCAGATTCAATGTCCACCGCGATCGCCTGCCAGCCAGGACCGCTGACAAGTCTCTGCGGGAAAAAGCGCGCCATCACCTCATCGGCTTGAGCGACCTGGCCAAGGCATTGAGTGTCGATGCGCCCATGGCGTGGTCGCTTATCGCCCGCCAGGCGGGTTGTGCGCAGGTTGTCCTCTCGATCTGGGATGCCGCGGGGCTGCGGCCTCTGGACTACATCGTGGTCAGTGTGCCGGTGAGCGACGTCGGACAGCAGTACCCGCCGGCGTGCGACACCAGCCTGAGAGGCGGAGAACTGGTGTCCGGGTTGGAGAGGCTGCTGGAACTCGGAAAAAATGCGCGGCAGACGTCGTCCGCAGACGCCGCCTTACATTTGTTTGACTCGATTCCCAGGGGCGAGGGCGATGCCGCGACGGTTGCGGTGTACGTTGATCACTCAGAGTTTGACGCCGCCCAGCGTCAAGGAAATATGCCGTCAGTCTATGCGTGGGAGCTTGCAGGCAATCTGACGCACTTTCTGGAGCAGGACTCCATGTTGCCAGCCTCAATCGCGAACACCCGCGAGCACCTGGGCTCCGCCCAGCCTTACACCGATGTCGTCAGGCAGATGAACAATATGCTGTTCAACGGCCGTACCCCGGAAGATCAGCGAAATGCTGACGCGGCAAGGGCGGCCATGCAGCGTCTGACACAACGAGTCGAAGCCCCGGTGGTATTGGTGCGTTACTTCGATTCGTGGGGGAAAATGCAAAACCTGCCGCTGGCCTTGTTGGGCGCCGATGCGCTTGACCAACTGTTCTCCCATCGAATTACCGTTGTCCAGCCGTTACAGGACGCCCAGACGCTCGAACCCGGCGCCTGTTTCAGCGGTTGGGACTTTGCAATTCCCAAAGCACTGGATGGCGTGGGGGCCGAGTCCGCGGAATTGTTGATGAAAGATGACTGGCGGATGCAAGGGCGTGATGTCAACTGGTATCAGAACAACACCGACTTGCTCAAGTTCATGACCCAGGCTGACACACCTTCGGTGACCAGCAGCGCCTTGGTGCTTCTCGCGCATCACGGCAAGGGTGACGTCACGTTCTCCACCTCAGGGCTTCCTGGCCGGGTGCTGGACTCTGACATGAGAAGGCATTTCACGCCGGGTAGCGTGGCAATCCTGACGGCGTGTTCCACCCTTGGCGTCTCGGCCGCCAGCCAGACTTTCGTCAATATGCTGGTGCGTCGAGGTGTGGGCGCCGTGGTTGCTTCACCTTTCCCGGTGGACTCGGATTTCGGTACCCGGCTTTCGGTCAGTTTCGTTGCGGTGGCTCAGCAGTTGCGGGCAAGTGGTACGTCCGCACGGGTCATCGATATTTTCAATCAGGCCTTGCAGAAAACCATCGATGCCTATGGCAAGAACTCGGGCTATGCGGACATGGCCCTGGAATTCCAGATCATAGGTGATCCTGAGTTACGCATGTGTGGTGCCCCGACAGGATCAAGTCAGCAAACGGGAGAGGTCAACGGGCGCTTCAGAGTGCCAGGTGGTCGACTGTCGGTGAGCCGCTGGCACTTCACAACCGATTGATCGGAATCTTCAGGTAAGTCACGCCATTGTCTTCGGCGGGCGGCAGATTCCCTGCGCGCATGTTGACCTGAATCGCCGGCAGCAACAGTCGCGGCATGCATAGCCCGGCATCACGCCGGGTGCGCATGGCGACGAAAGCGGCTTCGTCGATACCGTCATGCACATGGATATTGCTTTTGCGCTGTTCGGCGACGCTGGACTGGCACGCAAATGCCCGGTCCGCAGGCGGGTAGTCGTGGCAGACGTAGAGGCGGGTGCCTGCGGGGAATGCCAGCAGCTTGTGTATGGAGGCGAACATTTGCCGCGGGTCACCACCGGGGAAGTCGCAGCGTGCGGTTCCCACGTCGGGCATGAACAAGGTGTCGCCCACCAGAATCAGTTCATCGTCGATCAGGTAGGCCATGTCCGCCGGGGTATGTCCCGGCACATGCAACGCCCTGGCCTTGAGGTTGCCGATGGTGAACTCCTCGTCCGGCGCAAACAGATGGTCGAACTGCGAACCGTCGATTTTGAATTCCGGCTCAAGGTTGAACAGGGTTTTGAACACGTCCTGAACCTTGCAGATCAGCTGGCCGATGGCGATCTTGCCGCCCAGTTCCCGGCGCAGGTAGGGCGCCGCGGACAGGTGGTCGGCGTGGGCGTGGGTTTCCAGCAGCCACTGCACCTGCAAACGATGTTCGCGGATGAAGGCAATCACTCGGTCGGCCTGGGTGGTAGCGGTTCGCCCCGATGCGGGATCATAGTCGAGCACCGAGTCGACGATCGCGCAGTGCCCGCCATCGAGTTCAAAGATCACGTAGGTGTACGTCGACGAGGCTTCGTCCAGGAAGGCTTGAATCAACGCTGACATGGGTCGGATCCTTTCGGGATGACTCCAGAGGGTAAATAGATTGTCTGCACCCTGACCAGCATTGATGTGATTCAAGTGCGGATAAGTTGTCGTGGGTTGTATTGTAGGGGGATTCCAGTGCCGGTTTTTTCCGGTTGTCTTAAAAGTCGATCAGAGCGTTTTATGCTGCTTGCAACATTCTTTGGTGTGGTAATGGGCTTGGTCCTGGGCTTGACCGGTGCCGGTGGTGGCATTCTCGCGGTGCCGGCTTTGGTGTTGGGTTTAGGCTGGAGCATGACCCAGGCGGCACCGGTGGCGCTGTTCGCCGTGGGCAGCGCGGCGGCGGTCGGTGCCATCGATGGCTTGCGACACGGCCTGGTGCGTTACCGTGCAGCGTTGTTGATCGCATTGCTCGGGGCGCTGTTCTCGCCGGTGGGTATCTACTTCGCCCATCGCTTGCCGGAAAAAGTCTTGATGATTCTGTTCAGCCTGCTCATGGTCATCGTGGCGTGGCGGATGCTGCGGCGCGAGTCGCGCGATTGCGGGCCGAGTGATCATGGCAGCGCTTCCTGGGGGCAGAAAAACTGCATGCTCGATCAACGCACCGGGCGCTTTTCCTGGACCGCTAAATGCACGGCGACCCTCGCGGCATTGGGCGCTGTCACGGGCATTGTTTCCGGTCTGCTCGGAGTCGGCGGCGGTTTTCTGATCGTGCCGGCCTTCAAGCAACTGACCGATGTACAGATGCGCGGAATCGTCGCCACCTCGTTGATGGTGATCAGCCTGATTTCGGCGATAGGGGTTATCGGCGCGTTTCAGGCAGGGGTGTTCATTAGCGCTACGGGTGGGGCTTTTATTGTCGCGAGCATCGTCGGAATGCTGTTTGGTCGACGGCTGACATCTCACGTTTCGGCCAGAGGGTTGCAGGTGGGATTTGCCAGCATTTGCATCGTCGTGGCCGGCTACATGCTGTTCAAGGCGTGAGGGGCAAGGCTCACTGAAATACCATCAGTGACGCGCATAGAAGTTCCTGATAGCGGGTAATGTCTTTTGCAGCGGTGCAAACGGTGTAACTGGCAAGATGCACCCTGCTCAGGTTTACTAGTAACACTGCAATGGCATTACTGTGCGCAGTCGTGGTTACAACAGGCACAGACATCAAGGTTAAAAAATGGATCACTACGCCCCGCGATCCTGGCAACCCCACGAACGGCCCAGCTTGCCGGGTTCGCCGTCGACCCCGCTGCACCCCACACGCAAACGTCTGGCCTATGCGCTGGTCGGACTGCTGGTGGCGTTGACCGGCGGTTTGGGGAACTCGCTGGTAATCGCCAATCTGCCTTACCTGCAAGGTGCGCTGGGGGCGACCACCGCCGAGATGGCCTGGTTGCCGGCGGCCTATGTCATGACCAACGTGTCGATGAACCTGTTGCTGGTGAAATTTCGTCAGCAGTTCGGTCTGCGGGCGTTTACCGAGGTATTCCTGGTGCTGTATGCGCTGGTGACCTTTGGCCATTTGTTCGTCAATGACCTGAACTCGGCGATTGCCGTGCGGGCCGCCCATGGCATGGTCGGCGCAGCGCTGAACTCGTTGGGTTTGTATTACATGATCCAGGCCTTCCCGGCGAAGTGGCGAATGAAGGCACTGGTGCTGGGGTTGGGCACCTCGCAACTGGCCTTGCCGCTGGCCCGATTGTTTTCCGAAGATCTGCTACAGATCGCCGAATGGCGAGGGCTGTATCTGTTCGAGCTGGGGCTGGCGCTCACCTCGCTGGGCTGTGTGTTCCTGCTCAAGTTGCCGCCGGGCGACCGCTTCAAAACCTTTGAGAGACTCGACTTCCTGACGTTCACGTTGCTGGCCAGCGGCGTCGCTTTGCTCTGCGCGGTGCTGTCGCTGGGGCGTATCGACTGGTGGCTTGAGGCACCGTGGATCGGCATTGCTTCGGCGGGCTCGATCATGCTGATCATGGCCGGGCTGGCCATCGAGCATAACCGCAGCAATCCGATGCTGATGACCCGATGGCTGGGCAGCGGGGCGATGATTCGTCTGGCGTTGGCGGTGATCCTGATTCGTATGGTGCTCTCGGAGCAGTCCACCGGAGCGGTGGGATTTTTGCAGGCGCTGAACATGAGCAGCCAGCAGATGCGCACCCTTTATGCCGTCATGTTGCTGGGCAGTATTGCCGGCCTGGCGACCAGCGCCCTGACCATCAACCCGGCGCATCTGTTCCTGCCTGTGGTCATCTCTCTGGCGTTGATGGCGGTGGGCTCGGTGATGGACAGTTTTTCGAACAACCTGACCCGCCCGGCCAACATGTACTTCAGCCAGTTCCTGCTGGCCTTTGGCGGAACGTTTTTTCTCGGGCCGACCATGGTCTATGGCGCACGCAATGTACTGACCAATCCGCGCAATCTGGTGAGTTTTTCGGTGCTGTTCGGGATCTGTCAGAACCTCGGCGGGCTGATCGGCTCGGCGCTGCTGGGGACGTTCCAGATCGTGCGCGAGAAGTTTCATTCCAACACTATCGTCGAGCACCTGACGCTGCTCGACCCGCGGGTAGCCGGCCGCGTGCAAAGCGGCGGCTCGGCTTATGGATCAATCATCGCTGACCCGGATTTACGCACCCTCCAGGGCATACGCAGCCTCGCTAGCGCAGCGACCCGTGAAGCCAACGTGCTGGCCTATAACGATGTGTTCATGCTGATTGCGGTGATCGCCGTGCTGACCATGCTCTGGATTTTTCTGCGCAGCCTGTGGCTGATGAGCACGACCAAAGCGCCCAAGCCTGTGCCTGCCACCCCATCTCCCGTTCAACCCAGCGGTGCCACCTCTCCATGACCGAACTGACGAAGACGACCACCAACGCCATTGCCGCGACGCCCGAGGGCACCGAGCCGCCGTCAACGCCGGCCACCGAGCCGCGCTCGCTACGGGTGCGGATTATCTCGTCCATGGGCTTTGCCGCCATTGCCATCGTCGGAGTGTTGATTGTGCTGTATGCCTGGCAATTGCCACCGTTCAGCAGCGCCATCGAGACCACGGAAAACGCGTTGGTCCGGGGCCAGGTGACGATCATCGGGCCGCAGCTCAGCGGCTATGTGTATGAGGTGCCGGTGCAGGATTTCCAGTTCGTCAAAGCCGGGGATCTGCTGGTGCGCCTGGACGACCGCATCTACAAGCAGCGTCTGGATCAGTCGCTGGCGCAACTCGCGGTGCAGAAGGCGGGGTTGGCCAATGTGGTGCAACAACGCAACAGTGCCGAAGCGACCATCAAATTGCGTCAGGCCGCGTTGGTCGACAGTCAGGCCCAGGTCCGTAAAAGTGCAGCAGACCTGCGGCGTAACGAAGAGCTGATCATTGACGGCTCGGTCTCCAGGCGCGACCTGGATGTGGCCCGCGCGGCCAACGCGCAAACCATCGCCGCCGAGGCTCAAGCCCAGGCGACCCTGGAAATCGCCCGGCAGGACCTGCAAACGGTGATCGTCAATCGCGGTTCGCTGGAGGCGGCGGTGGCCAGCGCTGAGGCGGCGGTAGAACTGGCCCGCATCGATCTGTCCAATACCCGGGTCATCGCCCCACAGGACGGTCAGCTCGGGCAGATCGGCGTGCGTCTGGGGGCCTACGTCAATTCGGGCGCGCAGTTGATGGCGCTGGTGCCGAACCAGCTGTGGGTGATCGCCAACCTGAAAGAAACCCAGATGGACAATGTTCAGACTGGCCAACCAGCGACTTTTACCGTCGACGCCCTCAATCACCAGAAATTCCACGGTCGGGTGCAGCGGATCTCTCCGGCCACCGGCTCGGAGTTCAGCCTGCTGCAAGCCGACAATGCCACCGGCAACTTCGTCAAAATCGCCCAGCGGGTTCCGGTGCGTATTACCGTCGATCCCGATCAGCCACAAAGCGAACGGCTCCGACCGGGGATGTCGGTGGTGGTGAGCATTGATACGGCGGGGGAAGAGGGCGTTGCAGGCAAAAATTGATCGTTCCCACGCCCCTGCGTGGGAAGGCATCTCATGACGCTCTGCGTCACATCAAGGGCGGACGCAGAGCGTCCAGGGCGGCATTCCCACGCGGAGCGTGGGAACGATCAATCAAGGTGACTCTAACTCGCCATCATTGGTGGCATCGTCCCCAGCAACGATACCGCTGCCACGGCGGCAATGCCCAGCAGCCACTCAAGCATCACACTGGTACGCAGTGTCGACAGGCGCTTGTGGCAGTCTTTCACTCTAAGGCGATTGAACAGCGCCAGACCCAGCATGCCGCCGACCAGCAGCACCTTGATCAGCAGAATCAGCGCAAAACCGGACAGCAACGGCGTCGGCCAAAAGACGCCGGTGAGTACGCGGACGTTGATCAACCCGGTGACCAGCAAACCGGCCACCAGCCCGTAACCGACACCGCTGAATCGTTGCAGTATCAAGCTGACCGGATGGGTTGCTGGTTGCAGCACAATCATGACCAACAGCATCAACCCACCGAGCCAGGCGCCGACGCACGCTAGATGAATCACCTGGTTGAGGATCAGTAACTGGCCGTTGAGACCATCGAGCATTGCGCCGTGTCCGACCGGCGCCAGCGTTGCCAGCAGCAGGCTGCTCAGGGCCAGTCGTAGAGGAAACGATCTGCCTGGCGGTGTGATCAGGCACACCATTAACAACAGATTGAGCAGCAGGTGCCAGCTCCAGACCTGCCCGAAAAACGTATTGCTCAGGACTAACTGCAACGTCGGCAGGTCAATCGCCGCCTGCCATGAACCAGCCATGCTGCCGGTGATCAGCAACAGCCAGCAAACCCCGCTGGCGAGCGCCAACGAGGCGAGCAGTTTCGTTACGCCAGCGAGACGTCGATCCAGTACGCCAAGCGCCTCTGTAAGCGGCTCGCGGCGTAACAGCAGGGGCCTGAAGACACAGGCACCAAACAGCATCAGCACCCCGGCGAAATGCAGGAATCGGCACAGGACCAGCGCGCTCGACATGAATTATTGGCCGACCTTGAAGCTGTAGTTGCCTTCACTTTTATGGGTGTCGACCGAGACCGCGTGCCACTCGACCTTGTAATTGCCCGCTGCCAATGGAGCTGCTGGAGTCACGATCAGGGTCTTTTTGTCGCTGCCTTCGGTGGTGATGCTTTTGACCGCGACATCAGCGCCGTCCTTGCTGAGGGTGACTTTGGTGAAGGCTGCTTCAACACCTTCGGAGAACACCAGTCGTAATTCCTTGGGGGCAGCAGCGGTACTGTCAGCGGCCGGCGTTTCGCTTTTCAGGTGCGCGTGGGCAAACACCGAAGAGGCGGCGAGCAGCGCGCTCAGCAGGGCGGTGGTAGTCAGGGCTTTTTTGATCAGCATTGGCAGGTACCTTCATTGAATACGAGGGGGCGCTAATAGAGCATGACGCAGGTGCCGAGCGAAATGGTACTCAGCGTTTTCTCGGGGGAAGTCTAGCGTACGAAGTTTCGTTTGCGGCTGTCGCCCCGAACTAGAGCGGATGCTAGTCTTGGCCAACGCTGTCGTCAGGGAGCCCTCATGGGCAATCACAAGATCGAGATTCGTCGCAGTAACGTCGAAAAAATTCTGCTGGCGGCCGAAAAAATCTTCGCCGAGAAAGGATACGGCAGCACGGCGATGGCCGATATTGCCAGGGAAGTGCAACTGCCGCGCTCCAACCTGCACTACTACTTCAGCACCAAAAGTGAGCTGTACAGCGCCGTGCTGTTTGATCTGCTGGATGTGTGGAAGCAGGACGCGTTGTGCTTCGAGATGTTCGATGATCCGCGGGTGGTGCTGAGCAGCTACATCCGCGCCAAGATGAACCATTCCCGTAGCCGGCCTTATGGCTCGAAAGTCTGGGCCAATGAAATCATTCATGGCGCACCGACCCTTGGAGAGGCGCTGGATGCGAGCCTGTACGACTGGGCGAAAATGAAGGAAGCGAAAATTCGTCAGTGGGTGGAAGACAAACGCATCCTGGCGGTGGAACCCTCCGCGTTGCTGTACATGATCTGGGCCTCGACCCAGCATTACGCTGACTTCGATCACCAGGTGATGATCCTCAACGATCACCAACCGCTGTCGGATATGCAGTTTGAACGGGCGGTACAGACCGTGACCAGCGTGATTCTGCGGGGGATTGGGTTGGAGCCGTGAACCCACGCAGCTCGTTCCCACGCTCTGCGTGGGAATGCAGCCCGTGACGCACTGCGTCACAAAAGCGGACGCAGAGCGTCCTGAGAGGCATTCCCACGCAGAGCGTGGGAACGATCATCCGCAGGTCTGTTTAAACCGCCACGCGATACGGGTTCCTCGGATCGTGGTCCCAGTCCAGGAATGGCTTGCCGGTGTCGATGGGTACCATCTCGATACAGTCCTGAACCGGGCAGGTGATCTGGCATAGATTGCAGCCCACGCACTCGTCGTCGATCACTTCATATTGATGCGTGCCGCCAGGCTGCTTGAGGCTGGCGATGGCTTGGTGCGCGGTGTCTTCACAGGCGATGTGGCAGCGACCGCAGCCGATGCACGCGTCCTGGTCGATTTTGGCGATGACCTGGTAGTTCATGTCCAGGTACTTCCAGTCCGTGGTATTGCTCACCGCCCGACCCGAAAATTCCTGCAGGCTGGTGTAGCCTTGGCTGTCCATCCAGCGCGACAGACCGTCCTTCATCTCCTCAACGATGCGAAAACCATGCAGCATCGCTGCCGTGCACACCTGCACCGCGCCGCTGCCCAGGGCGATGAATTCTGCCGCATCGCGCCAATTGCCAATGCCGCCAATGCCACAAATCGGCAGGCCACGGGTTTGTGGGTCGCGGGCAATCTCGGCCACCATGTTCAGCGCAATCGGTTTGACCGCCGAGCCGCAGTAACCGCCATGGGTGCTTTGGCTGCCAACCATCGGATGAGCGACCATGCGATCCAGGTCGATACTGGTGATGGAGTTGATGGTGTTGATCAGCGACACCGCATCGGCACCGCCACGGTGGGCGGCGCGGGCGGCAACGCGAATGTCGGTGATGTTGGGCGTGAGTTTGACGATCACCGGCAGTGAACAGTAAGTCTTGCACCAGCGGGTAACCTGCTCGACGTATTCCGGGACCTGGCCGACCGCTGCGCCCATGCCGCGTTCAGGCATGCCGTGAGGGCAACCAAAGTTCAGCTCGACACCATCAGCGCCGGTGGCTTGCACCAGCGGCAGGATGGCTTTCCACGACTCTTCGACGCAGGGCACCATCAAGGACACGATCAGTGCGCGGTCCGGCCAGTCCTTTTTGACCTGGGTGATTTCCCGCAGGTTGATTTCCAGTGAACGGTCAGTGATCAGCTCGATGTTGTTGATGCCGATGACCTCGCGGTTGGCGCCGAAGTGAGCGGAGTAGCGCGACGACACGTTGACCGCCGCCGGGTCCTCACCGAGGGTTTTCCAGACCACGCCACCCCAGCCGGCCTCAAAGGCGCGGACTACGTTGTAGGCTTTGTCGGTGGGCGGTGCGGAGGCCAGCCAGAACGGATTAGGGGCTTTGATGCCAGCGAAGACAATCGACAGATCGGCCATTTATGCAGCCTCCACATTGAGCATGAGTTGGGCATTGATGGCTTCAGCGGCCAGCTTGCCGTGCTGCACGGCCTGGACGGTGAGGTCCTGGCCGAGGCTGGTGCAGTCGCCTCCGGCGTAGACTCCGGGGATGCTGGTGCGCAGCTGTTCGTCCACCAGAATGCGCTCGCCCTCGCGCTTGAGTTCACGGGCCAGCGGATCGTTCAGCGCGGCGTCGTCGAAGGACTGGCCGATGGCTTTGAAGATCGCGTCGGCGGCCAGCTCGAAGGTCTCGCCGGTGCATTGCAGGCGACCGTTTTCCAGCCGCGTGCGGGCAAAGCGCATGCCGCGTACCTGACCCTTTTTATTGAGCAAGACTTCTTCGGGCTGAGCCCAGGTCAACAGACGTACCTGATTGGCCTTGGCAATGTTCTGTTCATGCTCGGTGGCGCCCATTTCCGCAAGGCCGCGTCGGTACACCAGGTTCACGTCGCGAGCGCCGAGGCGAGCCATTTGCACAGCCATGTCGATGGCGGTATTGCCGGCGCCAAGGACGATGCAGCGATCGGCCAGTGGTAATTGCGTCAGGTCATCGGCCTGGCGCAGCTCACGGATGTAATCGGTGGCAGCGAGCATGCCGGGGGCGTCTTCGTGGGCCAGACCGAGCTGCTTGCTGGCAGCCAGGCCGAGGCCGAGGAACACCGAATCGAACTGCTGATGCAGTTCAGTGAGACTGAGGTTGTCGCCGAGTTTGTGCCCGTGACGGATCTCGATCCCACCGATACCCAGTAGAAACTCCAGCTCCTGTTGAGCGAAGTCGTCCACCAGCTTGTACTTGGCGATCCCGTATTCGTTGAGTCCGCCGGCTTTCTCGCGGGCCTCGAAAATCACCACCTCATGGCCATGCATCGCCGAGCGATGAGCGCAGGACAACCCCGCCGGCCCGGCACCGACCACGGCGATGCGTTTACCGGTCGGCGCGGCACGTTTGAATGGGTGTTCGCTGAACTGCGCGTTGTCCACGGCGTAACGTTGCAGCAAGCCGATCAGCACTGGCGCGCACTCTTGAGCGTTGTTGCGCACGCAGGCCTGCTGACACAGGACTTCGGTCGGACAGACCCGTGCGCAACTGCCGCCCAGGATGTTCGCCGAAAGGATTGTCTGCGCGGCGCCCTGAACGTTTTCCTGATGGATATTGCGAATGAACGACGGGATGTCGATCTCGCTCGGGCACGCATTGACACACGGTGCGTCGTAGCAATACAGGCAGCGCGAGGCTTCCAGTGTGGCCTGACGGGCATTGAGCGGCGGCGCCAGATCGGTGAAATGGCCGGCAAGGGCGGCCGCGTCCTCATGGGGATGCGGGAGGTGGCTCAGGGTCTTGATCACGGTGATGGCCTCACGGTTTTTGAGGTACTGCCTCTGATGGGCATTGGTATTGGGGTATCGCACGTTCTACCTGGTGATCGTTCCCACGCTCTGCGTGGAAATGCAGCCCGTGACGCTCTGCGTCACAAGCGTGGGAACGATCAGCCCCGGATTCAGCGCTTTACGGGAACTGGTCGCTGCAACTCGGCGCGTTTGTTCAGCAGATCGAACACCGCCGGATAGGCCGGGCGTTCGATATAACGCCCGGCACCGCGTTCGGCCCGCAGGTCGCCGTCGACCCAGACCAGCCGACCCTGGCTGATGGTATGGCTGGGTACGCCGCGCACGGTCTTGCCTTCGAAGATATTGAAGTCGACCTGCTGGTGATGGGTCTTGGCCGAAATGGTGCGGGTGCCTTCCGGGTCCCAGAGCACCAGATCGGCATCGGCACCGACGCGAATCGCGCCTTTGCGTGGGTAGAGGTTGAAGATCTTCGCGGTGTTGGTTGAGGTCAGGCCGACGAATTCCTGCATCGACAGCCTTCCGGTGTTCACCCCTTCATCCCAGAGCACGGCCATGCGGTCTTCGATACCGGCAGTGCCGTTGGGGATTTTGCTGAAGTCATCACGGCCGGCGGCTTTCTGTTCGGCGCAGAAGCAGCAATGGTCAGTGGCGGTGGTGTGCAGGTTGCCCGATTGCAGGCCGTGCCAAAGCGCGTCTTGATGGCCGCGAGGACGGAAGGGCGGGCTCATCACATAACCGGCGGCTGTTTGCCAATCCGGGTGCTGGTAGACGCTGTCGTCCAGTAGCAGGTGTCCGGCCAGGACTTCACCGTAGACCGGCTGACCCTTGCTGCGCGCATAGGTGATTTCATCCAGTGCCTCACGGGTCGAGACGTGGACCAGATACAGCGGCGTACCGAGTGTTTCGGCTATCCGGATTGCGCGGCTGGCCGCTTCGCCTTCAACCTGGGATGGCCGCGACAACGGATGCGCCTCGGGGCCGGTGATGCCTTGGGCCATCAGTTTGCGTTGCAGGTGATAGACCAGTTCGCCATTTTCCGCGTGCACTGTCGGCACCGCACCCAACTCCAGACAGCGTTCGAAGCTGGCCACTAGCGTATCGTCGGCGGCCATGATCGCGTTCTTGTAAGCCATGAAGTGCTTGAAACTGTTCACGCCATGGTGACTGACCAGCTCGGCCATTTCCTCGCGAACCTGCTCGCTCCACCAGGTGATGGCGACGTGAAAACCGTAGTCTGCGGCGGACTTCTCGGCCCAGCCGCGCCACTGATGAAAAGCCTCCAGCAACGATTGCTGCGGATTGGGAATCACGAAGTCGATGATCGAAGTGGTGCCACCGGCAAGTCCGGCTGCGGTGCCGCTGAAAAAGTCTTCGCTGGCGACGGTGCCCATGAAGGGGAGTTGCATGTGGGTGTGGGGATCGATGCCGCCGGGCATCAAGTATTGACCGCTGCCATCGAGCACTTCGCAGTCGGTGGGAATATCCAGATTATTGCCGATTGCCTGGATCAAACCGTCAGCGCAAAGCACGTCAGCGCGGTAACTTTCATCATGGGTAACAACGGTGGCGCCACGGATCAACAGAGACATTCCGAGTTCCTCACAGGCTTGACCGGCTAATGCCAGTTCTAGGTGTTGTCGTTACGGCAAGCTGGAGGAAGTTATATTCCTGTCAGTGCTGTCAGGAATAAACGCTAGCTGGTGTTCTTTGAATGAGCAAGAATATTTTTTATAAGCTTATAACGTATTTAACTCATTGAAAATAAACGAATAATTATGAAAATCACCAAAATGGTGAGGTCGCTCACCATTTTGACGCACTTGACAGGATCCAAATATGGTCAAGATTTCCTATGTGAAATCAGCCGTTTGAGCTATGCCTGTCAGCGGGCGAAATCATTTTAAAAAATAGTGATGCACCAGATTGAGTCCTGACTGTTCGGACAACTTGCCTGACATTCAGCCTGAGTGAATGGGCAAGTAGCCAAGGGCTCAATGAGTCATTAAATAAAACTGATGAACATCAGTTGTTTACATGGATTTTACGGAGTGGCAAGTGAGCCAGTGGGATACCCGGCACGTTTATTGAGTGCCGCCGCTGACACGCTGGCCGGTCCGCAGAAGTCGTAAGTACTCCGGCCATCGCCCGGTTTGCGGTTTAACCCGCCAGCCAACCCGATGAGCAAAATAATCAAAAGAACAGTGGAGCGGCCATGCAACAGATCAGATCACAGGTGACCGAACGCCAAGGCTTGTACGAGCTGGATGCCGGAAGCGACGTACTCGACAGTCCTCGTTACAACCACGACATTGCGCCGACCAAAGTGCATGAGCGCACCTGGAACAAATGGCACATCACGGCACTTTGGATCGGCATGTCGATCTGCGTACCGACCTACACCCTCGGCGGGGTGCTCACCGCGTATTTCGGGCTGTCGGTCGGCGAGGCGCTGCTGGCCATTCTTTTCGCCAATATCATCGTATTGATCCCCTTGACCCTCAACGCCTTTGCCGGCACCAAGTACGGCATCCCCTTTCCGGTACTGCTGCGTTCGTCATTCGGGGTGATTGGCTCCAACGTGCCATGTCTTATCCGGGCTCTGGTGGCCTGTGGCTGGTTCGGCATCCAGACGATGTTCGGCGGCCTGGCCATTCACTTGTTTCTCGGTTCGGTATTCGAGGGCTGGAAAGCTCTCGGCGGCACCGGTGAGGTCATCGGTTTCATGCTGTTCTGGGCGCTAAACCTGTGGGTGGTGCTGCGCGGCGCGGAATCGATCAAATGGCTGGAAACCCTGTCTGCGCCGTTGCTGGTGCTGGTGGGCGCAGGTTTGCTGGTCTGGGCCTTGCCAAATGTCTCGTTGACTGAATTGATGGCGCAACCGCCCAAACGCCCGGAAGGTGCTGGCGTGGCCGGTTACTTCTTTGCCGGGCTGACCGCCATGGTCGGGTTCTGGGCGACGCTGTCGCTGAACATTCCGGACTTCAGCCGCTACGCGAAAAGCCAGAAGGACCAGATCCTCGGGCAGATCATCGGTTTGCCGCTGACGATGTTCCTGTTCGCCGCGCTTGGCGTGGTGATGACGGCCGCATCCGCCAGGCTGGTAGGGGTGACGGTCTCCGATCCAGTGACCCTGATCGGTCATATTCAAAGCCCCGTCTGGGTGGCGCTGGCCATGGCGCTGATCATCATTGCGACCTTGTCCACCAACACTGCGGCGAACATTGTTTCGCCGACCAACGACTTCCAGAATATCGCGCCCAAGCTGATCAATCGGACCACAGCGGTGATGTTGACCGGGTTGGTGGGGCTGGCGTTGATGGCTCACGAGCTGCTGAAAAAACTCGGCTTGCTGGTTTCGGATATCAGCCTGGAAACCGTGTATTCCAACTGGTTACTGGGCTACTCCAGCCTGCTCGGGCCTATCGCCGGGATCATGGTGGTGGACTATTTCCTGATCAAGAAACAGCAGCTCGACCTGGCGGGGCTGTACCGCGATGACGTGTATCCGGCGTGGAACTGGAACGGCTTTATCGCGTTCGGCATCCCGGTGGCGCTGACCTTGCTGTCGTTGGGCAGCAACGCCTTCAGCTGGTTTTACAGCTATGGCTGGTTCACCGGCTCGGCGTTGGGTGGGTTGTTGTATTACGGGCTGTGCTCGATGCAGCGGAGCCCGACTGTGGCGAAATCTGCGGCGTGACGGATGGCCTCATCGCGAGCAAGCTCGCTCCCACAGGGTTTTGTGAACATTGGAGATCCAGTGTGGGAGCAGCCGGTCGACGCTCGATTGCTCGCGATGGCGGCCTCGAATACACCAAAGAAATACCTGAAGAAACCCATAACAACTGTCTGAGGAGATCATCATGAACGCTGCCCTTGACGTTCTGCAGTCCACCCATCAGCACATCAACCGCGACCGTCTGTGGCAGTCGTTAATGGAACTGGCCAGACTCGGCGCCACGGTCAAGGGCGGCGTCTGTCGCCTGGCCCTGACCGACCTCGACCGCCAGGCCCGTGACATCTTCGTGCAATGGTGCGAGGAGGCTGGCTGCACCGTGAGCATCGACGCTGTCGGCAACATCTTCGCCCGTCGTGCCGGGCTCGATCCAACGCTGCCGCCGGTGATGACCGGCAGCCATATCGATACTCAGCCCACGGGTGGCAAATTCGATGGCTGCTTCGGCGTGTTGGCCGGTGTGGAAGTGTTGCGCACGCTCAATGATCTGGGCATCGAAACCGAAGCGCCGCTGGAAGTGGTGGTCTGGACCAATGAAGAAGGTTCACGGTTTGCTCCGTGCATGATGGGCTCTGGAGTGTTCGCCGAGAAATTCACCCTGGAGCAAATCCTGGCCAAGACCGATGCCCAAGGCGTGACGGTCGGCGAAGCGCTGAACGCCATCGGTTACGCCGGCAGTCGCAAGGTCAGTGGCCATGCTGTGGGCGCCTATTTTGAAGCGCACATCGAACAAGGGCCGATCCTTGAGGATGAGCGCAAGACCATCGGCGTGGTGATGGGCGCGCTGGGGCAAAAGTGGTTCGATCTCAAACTCAAGGGCGTTGAAGCCCATGCCGGTCCAACCCCGATGCACCTGCGCAAGGACGCACTGGTCGGCGCGGCGGCGGTGGTCGCGGCGGTCAATCGTGCCGCACTGAGTCATCAGCCTCACGCCTGCGGCACCGTGGGTTGTCTGCAAGCCTACCCCGGCTCGCGCAACGTGATCCCCGGTGAGGTGCGCATGACCCTGGACTTCCGTCACCTGGACCCCGCGCGGCTGGATTCGATGATTGCTGAGGTCAGGCAGGTGATCGACACCACTTGCCAGGAGCACGGCCTGAGCTTCGAGCTGACGCCGACCGCCGATTTCCCTGCGCTGTATTTCGACAAAGGCTGCGTCGATGCCGTGCGCAGTGCCGCCCAGGGCTTGGGCCTGTCGCACATGGACATCGTCAGCGGCGCCGGGCATGACGCGATTTTCCTCGCTGAACTGGGCCCGGCCGGGATGATTTTCGTGCCGTGCGAAGGCGGGATCAGCCACAACGAAATCGAAAACGCCGCGCCGGACGATCTGGCGGCTGGTTGTGCGGTGCTGTTGCGGGCAATGTTGGCGGCGTCGGCGGCGATTGCCAGCAGGAAGTTGGCGGCTTGACAGGCGTCATTACCAAGACCTGAAGCGATTGGTGGGTGGGCTTCGAAGCCGTGGTTTGCTTCGAAACCCACCGCGCCAGAACGTGCAGTTACACCTCATCCACCCTGACCCAACGTTGTTCCAGCGCGGCCAGCCGAATGGCCGTCGCCAGGCGTTCCACCTCCCAGGCTTCTTCAAAGTCGGTACCGTCCGAGCCTTGCCCGGCCAGTGCCATAATCAACCCGTGCACCTCCAGCGTCTTCAACTCGTTGTAGCCCAACTGATGACCCGGTGCCGGACTGAAGGCGGCATAACCGGGCAGGGAAGGGCCGGCCAGTAAACGCTGAAAGCCTTCCTGACCCGCACGGCACAAGCGCAGTTCATTCAAGCGCTCCTGATCGAACGCCAGAGTGCCGCGTGTGCCGCTGATCTCGAAGCTCAGGTGATTTTTGTAACCATGCTTGAGCCAACTGCTGCTGAACGTGCCACGTGCACCGTTGGTAAACCGCAGCAAGGCATGGGCCTGATCATCGACGGCGATGGTGCGTTGTTCATGGCTGCCGGTGGTGGCAGGGCGTTGCCGGTGCACGGTTTGGCTGTCGGCACATACTGCTTCCACATCACCGACCAGGTACCGGGCCATCGCCAGCAAATGACTGCCCAGATCCGCCAGGGCACCACCGGCATGCTGTGCTTCGCAGCGCCAGGACCAGGGTGATTGCGGGTCAGCCATGAAGTCTTCGCTGAACTCGCCCTGAAAACTGATGATCTCTCCGAGCTCGCCACTCTGAATCAACTCACGGGCCAGGCCAATGATCGGGTTGTGCTGGTAGTTGTAACCGACCCGCGTCACCACGCCGGCGGCTTTGGCGGCGCGGCGCATCTGATCGGCCTGTTCGAGGCTGACGGCCAGTGGTTTTTCGCAGTACACGGGTTTGCCTGCGGCCAGGGCGGCCATGGCCATGGGGTAGTGCAGGTGGTTGGGCGTGGTGATTGCTACGACGTTGACCTTTGGGTCGTCGATCAATTGTTGCCAGTCGCCATGGGCTCTTTCGAAGCCCCAGGCGTTGGCGCAGTGTTCGGCACGCTGGGTGTCGGCGTCGGCCAGTGCGGCCAGATGCAGGTGTATGGGGAGTTCGAAGACTGCACTGACGTTGCGAAAGGCCAGGGCGTGGGCGCGGCCCATGAAGCCTGTGCCGATCAAGCCGATTCCAAGTTCGCGCATTGTTGGGGTCCTTTTGGATTTTTGTTTTCAGGGTGCGTATTTATGGAATAAAAATTCCTAACATTCAATAGGTGGAATAAATATTCATTTTTTTTGCATGAGATTTGCTCGTCAAGGCGGCTTGGCACTACCAATCGACTAAGCTCGCAGCTCACAACTCGTGCTTTAGATCCTCTTCAATGGGTGAAAACTGTGCGCCCACGAAACACCGTGCGCTCGACTTTTGCATCAGCAATTTTTTCCGGCGCACCTTGCTCCACCAAGTCAAAGAGGTTGCGATCGATAATGATAAAGTTAGCTAACTTGCCCGGCTCGATAGAGCCATACAGGTGATCTTGGCGAACCGAGCGCGCTCCATTGATGGTGTAGGCATCCAGCATCTGCTCCAGAGTGGCTGATTGACCTGGGTTGTAGGCTTTCTGTCCGGGAAGGGAGCGAGTTATGCCGGATGCAATATTCACAAACGGGTTAGGGTCGCGAGTGTCAACAGGCGCGTCGCTACCGGCCACCAACATCACGCCGGCCTGGTAGGTGCTTGCCACCGGGTAGGCAGCATTCCAGACATAACTGCCTTCGTCGTAAAGCACCTCGGAGATCGGCTGCCCTTTCTTGCTCGGCTGCAGGAATGGCGTCACGGTGACGTCGTATTCGAGTACCCCATCGAGAAAGATTTTGACGACATCAGCGTTGATAAGTGGATTGTCAGCAAACTCCTCACGCACTGCCTTGGCCTTGACCAAGCGAGCAGGGATATCGACCGATCCAGCGTAATCATTTGATGCGAAACAGGTGGCCATGGTGACGTACATGTTGAGCAATTGCCGATTCTGCATGGCGACATATTGATCTCGGATGAAATCAGTTACACAGGCATCCTGAATGCTGGTAATACCGTTCATGGCCAAGAGGTGCGATATAGTCGGCAGGGTTATAGGCACTGGCATGGCCGTCAGATCCAAACAGCATTACCGGGCGATCCATGGATGCCGCATCCAACGCCTGGCGTACCCGTCACGGCCACCCGAATACACTATTTTTTCGCCCGATACCGCCATGGTGTCGACCTGACGGTGTTGGGCATCCTGCGTGTAAATTCGTCCATTGATATAGACGACCCCGGGACTGTTGCTGACTGAACTTGCTGGTTCCTGACTGCATCCGAAAATACCAGTAAGAAGCGGCGACAAGCACCATGATTTTAAATTTCCACGAAAGAATGACATACAAAACTTCCTTTTAATTATGCAGTCTTTGCTTTTTTTAGACTATATAAGCTAGCACTCAGCTGGTGGTCAGGAGCGAACCATATACATGCTAAGGAACGGTGCATGGATGTAGAAGTTTGGCGTCTATGGCGACTGGTAATGCATTTGCGGTCCCGACTGCAAACCTTTTGCTGTCGCACAATAATGCGAAGAGCATAGTTCTTGGGAGGCTAGTCCGTTGTGACCATCGCGCCAGGTAAAAACTGCGAAGCTTTTCGCGTTGAAACAGTTAGCGGATGCTGTTGTCAGGATGTTGCCTGGGCCTCACAGACTATCTTCTTTCTCTTGTAGCTTAGGGTATCCGGCAACGTATCAACCCGATCAATTTTCAACTCGATATTCATTTTCAACAGGTTCTGCAGTTTTTCCACGAAAGCAAAGACAGAGGGGGCTACCAAGTCGATGGTGGCACCCGTATACACAAATGAGAAATCGGTAATAGTGGTGCGCTGAATCAACCGGAACGAGGAGACATGCGGATTCGAATTAAAAAAGCTGTCCAGCGTGTTAGTCACAATGGCAGTAGGCACGTAATGGCCGCTGAGGGTTTTCAGGCAGTCATCTTTGCGACCTTCGACACGTTCAATCGTCCGCCCATGCTGGCCACATTGGCAAAGACTTAAGTCATTTCCGGCAACCGAAACGATGTCGCCATGGTCATAGCGGATGAAAGGCATCGTTCGACACATAAAGTCGGTGCAGTAGACGGTTGCCAGCGTTGAGCCGTTGGCTATAGAAAAGTCTTTAAGCTCGACATGGACGTAGTCGAATTCCGGGTGGTAATGCCGGTAAGAACACTCCAGGGCAATGATCCCGACTTCTTCCGATGAATACTCGTCAAGCACCAGTGTTTGGTAGAGCGATGAATAGTACTCACGCTCGTGTCGAGAACTGGCCTCTGAATTGGTGATAATGGCTTTCAGTCGGAGATTGGCAATTCTCTGAGCATAAGGCTTCAGCAGAGGCAAGTAGCTCGGTAGCAGGTTCAGAATAATGGGGTGCAGCAGCTCCATGTGCCGGACAAATTCTTCAACGTCCACAATATCATTCAATGTGAATGTCGGGTAGCCGCCGGCCATGGAGGAAATCCAGCTTCTAATATGATGGATGTTGTAGATCCATCGATCGGAGCTGAACTCGCTTCCGGCCAAGCGATGGAACATCCGAAAGTAGGTCAGGGAGTTAAACGATACCGAGTCAAGGTCGCTCAAGATGGGAAGGGCGACGCCGCTGGAACCTGAAGTGCTGGACCAGAACATTTCAGTGGCATTATTGTTCAAGCTCCGTGGAATAAAATCCTCCGTCCGTACGCTTTTCAGGATGCTTTTGTTCAGGACCGGAACCGATTCGAAATCTGCGAGTGAGCGCAGGGCTCCGATTTCGTACCCGCTAGCCTTGTAGTACTCGTGATAAAAAGGAATATGACTAAAGGCATAGTCGACTACACCAGCAAGGTGCTGCAGCGTGTAATCCTTTTTTTGCGCATCGGTCCAGTTGCTTCTGGCGATCAGGGTGTCGTGTTCTTTTTGCCAAAGAGCTCGGATATGCTGCTGAATGTCCAGGGTATCGTAACAATCTTCTTGCAATATCATTCGAGAGTTTTGATGGACGGACTTAAGCCCGAAGGTGAACGATTGTGTATCCAGTTTCATCAAGGGGACCTCCATGCAACAACGATTGCGATAGTATTCAGAGCCCTATGAGCTCTGGCTCCTGCACTTTTTCATGTGCCCGCGATTGATAGGTGACGTGCCAATCCAGGCCAAGCTCCCGAATCTTGTCGAGAAACGGATCAGGAGGCAGTTCTTCCGGATGGACCATTGTGCCGACATTCCACTCGCCACTAAGAATCAGTAGTGCTGCGGCCATTACGGGCAATGCAGTGGTATATGCGGTCACTTGTGTGCTCAGGTCTTCATAACAGTCTTCATGCTTGCACACGCTGTGCATAAAAATGGATTCTGATTTTCCATCCTTGGTGCCACTTAGCAATGCGCCCACACACACTGTCCCGCGGTACTCACTGGCAAATGTCTCAGGGGTAGGTAAAATTTTCGCCAGGAAGTCCAGTGGCGTAATACTCGACTTACCAACCTCAATGGGGTCAAGGGAGAGAAGCCCGACCTTATGAAGTGTGTCGAAGGTGGACCGAAAACTGTCCCCGACACGCATCCAGAATTCGATGTTGGCCTCGGGCATGTTCATGGATAGCGAGTGAACTTCGTCATGCCCTACCGAGTACAGTTTTTGTACTCCGATTGCCGGGAAATCGAACTCCATGCTTCTAGAGAATGGTGGCGATGATTGCCATTCACCCTGCTGCCAGAAACCGGTGTTCTCGCAGAGTTCCTTGAGGTTGACCGCAGCATTGAAGTTGGTTGCAAAGAACTGATCGTGTACCCCCGCGTTGGCGCAGAGGATGTCAATAGAGTCGATGGTGTCGAGGTAGTCCTGTCGCACTTTAGCGCAAAATACGTTGACCACCCCAGGGTCAAAGCCAATGGAGAGAATTGCCGTCAAATTTCTCTGCTGAAACTGTTCGCGTAACGCCAGTTCATGTGAGTACCAGGGCGGGGGCATATTGAAGTCGTTGTTCGTCTCGAACACGGCCGTGTCTATGTAATGCGAGCCGACCTCCAGGCAGGCCCGCATTACGCCGATATGTGTATCCGGCGTCGTGACATTGATGACCACATTCGGCTCGATCTCGCTGAGAAGTTGAATCAACGCGTCGGTTTGCAGAACGTCACATTGGTGGCGATGCACGCTCAGCCTATACAGGCGCTCGATGCGGGCCGCTACCTCCTGGGTCGATTGCTCGGTTCGACCGATCAGGTGCAGGTCGTAAGGACACGTTTTGTATTTTTTGGCGAAGGCGGCTGCCAGTACTTTTCCAACTGTACCCATCCCGATAATGACAATATTTGGATTCTTGTTGCTCATTTCGAACTCCTTTTGGTGAGCTAAGCTACGCGCAGACTGCGGTCAAACGATGCACTACATTTCAGGAAATACGCCGCCAGTCCTATGGCAGTAACGAGGAAGCCAATTTGCATGCCGACCCAAACCACCACAGGGCTAGCGGGATAGACTTTGATCAGCAATAACTGTGAGAGCAATCCGAATACCCAGAACCCAACCAGATTCAATGCCAGTGGCCAGCGGGTAATTTCACACCCCCTGAGAATTCCAGTGAGCAGAACAAGGAAGGCGTCGACAAGCAGGAAGGGGAATGAGAACGAAAGGAATTCATCCATGTACCCATAGATCGGCTGAGTTATCTCGGTTACAGGGCCAAGGAATAAAGCATAGATTTCAAAGCGTACGACATACATCACGACCAGTAGCAATGTAATGAAGCCAAACGACGTCGCAGTGACCTTGACCAGGAATGCACGCAGCGAGCGGCTAGTTGCAGTGCTGATGTTCGATGACACATGTATGGCGCAATACTCGTTGAAGCCCAGTATGAAGACGACGATCAGCTCATTGACCTGCAGTATTGCCAGGTGAGCCGCCAGCGGCTGTTCACTGAACCATCCCATCAGGAACACGGAAACGGACAGAAAGGCGACTGTACTAATGATACTCAAGCCAATGGGAAGTCCAATTTTCAGCACTTCGGATATATGGGGCATCAATAAAGTGCGAAAAGTCAGAACATCTCTTACTGGGTGAATTCTTGGGCTGTTGGTGTGCATGTGCACGAACAGCAGGAGTACCCCGGCACCGACCAAAGACCCTATGAAAGTACCAATGCCTGCTCCCAATAGTCCTAGTTCAGGTGCACCCCATTTTCCATAGATAAGGATGTAGTTGAGCACCACATCGGTGAGCAACTGGATCACTGCGCCGACAACCACTAATTTTCCCTTGTCGTGGAAGGCCAGTATTTCCCAATAGTGGATGAACAACAGATTCGGCAGGATCGACAGCCCCAGCAACACGAGATAATCCCGTGACTCATCTACCAGCCTGGGGGATTGCTGAAGGCCCAGAAGGATCTGTGGTCCCATCAGCAGTATGAGGAATGCAAGGACCGCAAAGGCGGTTAGCAGGAAGTAGACAGCCAGTTTGCTGCTGGCCATCTTCCGACTGTCGTCGGCGTCTAGATACCGCCCATAGATCGGCCCGAAGCCAAACACGATGCCTTCGCCCAGCATGAACAGGATCAAGTAGATCTGCATGGCCAACCCACCGGAGGCCATGCTGTAAACATCGTGCTGCCCCAGCATCACTGAGTCGAGCAGGGGCATGAGCACCACAGACATATTGGCAAGACCGAGCGGAATCGCACGCCTGAGAATTTCGTTCGCTTTGACGTCCATGTTCAATACTCCCTAACGGCAGTACCCGAAAAGGCGTTGACTGCGTTCATTCGCCAGTTCATTGCGGGAGCAGCCAGTGAAACATGCTTGATATCACTGGCTGAAAAGAAGCTGGTGGCCGACGCCAACGCCTGCAGGGTGGACAACTTCAAATAGGCAGTTCGAGGTGCGTCAGGGAATGCCTGTTTGCGGCGCAGGCGAATCATGTCGGTCACAACTCCGCTCATGGCCGTCCGAAGCGGCGCTTTTTCGATGCCTTGATGAATCTTTTCTTCGGCGGTGAGCCTCAGTGCGTGCATGACCAGCGCCTGATTCAAAAAGGGCAGGCGAACTTCAACGCCGGACGCCATAGAAAGCTTGTCCTCATGACTGATCATCGCTTGTAAATGCCCCTCCATCAGGATGTTCTGTAGAGATCCGAAGTCGGTCCAGCGAGGCTTCAGGTTTTGTTCGATCAGCGTTCTGATTTCTAACTGTGTGAGGATGTGGTGAATGCCTCTCTCGTTAGAAAGCCGCTGGAAATGATCAATCACCTGCTCGTCATCAGTCGCCTCATAAAGTGATTGAAGGTTGTAGTGATGGTAATACCCACCCCAGAATTCATCGGCCCCCTGGCCGTTGAATGCCACCTTTAGACCCAAGCTCGCAATGTGCTTGTAGATCAAGTATTGCGTAACATAAACCTGGTCGTGCAGAGGCTCTTCGAGCGAGTGTTGGACCGTCTCGAAGTGTTGCTCGATATCGTCGCTGTTGATGCGCAGAATGTGGTGATCAATACCTCCTAAATGATCAACCAGATACTCAGCGCAACGCAGATCCTCATTTCTGCTATCGATATAGGCAGCAGTAATGGCAACGAATGGTCTGTTTTGCATTTCAGTTTTCAGAAGGGTTGCAATTATGCTGCTGTCCAGACCTCCTGATAACACAACGGCATGAGCATGATGGGCCGGGACCATCGAGCTGACCGCATGTGCAAGCTTTCTTCGCAACGGGTAATCCGGTTTAGTGGCACCCAGACGACTGGTGTAGATCTCCTGCGGTGTCTTGCTGTGTTCGTCGTATTGATACACCTTTCCGGGCAGGCAATTCTTAATACCCTGAAAGTATGTGGTTTCGCGATTCGAAAAGAAGTCGAAGATAAGGTCTGAGAAGACACGTTCGGGATTGAGCGTTCCCTGTCCCTGCACGCAAATAATTGCTTTTGCTTCTGACGCCAGTGCCAGACCGTCACGGTCGACCTTGTACATCAGTTGTTTCTCACCCAAGGGGTCGCGAGAGAAAAATAGCTTTCCGGATTCCAGATCGTAGAGCACGAGGGCCCAGCAGCCTTCCACGACATCCAGGAATGACCAGCCGATTTGTTCAATACCGCGTAGAAGGGTTTCGGTATCGGAGTCTCCAGCAAAGCTCATACCTCGCGCGATGAGATTTGCCCGCAAATCCCGGTGGTTGTAGATTTCACCGTTAAAGATCATGACCGACCTATCCGTTTTCACGGGTTGCCGGCCCTCGTCCGCAGTTGATGTGGACAGCGATAGTAATGTGTGGCCGAGAAAGACTCTGCCATCCAGGGACGAAAAGACGCCTTCCCGGTCCGGCCCACGATGTTTCAGGATATCTACACCACGTGAGTTGAGTCGAGTTGAGTTGAGCGCATCAGTATTATTCGAATAGGCAGCGAACAATCCGCACATATATCTCTCCTGGAATGGTTAGACCATTCGGATCTTGTTGCCACCCCAGGCTGTGGTAAGCCAATTTCGGATAACCGTTTCGAATGATGTTTCGTTTATGGGGGATTCACCGTCACCACGTAACCAAAACGACAGCGTAGGACCTTCCACTGTTGGAATAATGTAGATGCAGCCAAAACAGGTGCTTCTGCTCTGGTTGGTAATTGTGTAGGCGAAGGAAGACCCATCCCGAAACTCTTTCTCATGCCAGCCCAGATCGACGAGATTGTCATGCAGGGTGATATTCAGGGGCCAATTACCTGGAGCTCTGTATTTTTCGTGAAGTTTACATTTGCTGACGTAGACGGCTTCGAAGTCGATGATCACATGGGTCACGGAAAGGGGCTCTACCACAGTGCCGGCGTGCTCGAAACCAAGAGGAGGGCTGATCAGTTCAGGGAAAAGTTTAGGCGAATACATTTGGCACCTCTGTCATATATTCCATTTCAAACTGGAAAACGGCACTTTTGAGTTTGTCGATGCTGGTTTGAAATTTTTCTTGAGAACGTGACAGTGATACACGAAAGGCGGTGTATGGCGGCTTATGCTTACTCCAGTAGAAAAAACGCCCGGGTAATACGTGCACCTCCTTCTTGGCCAGGAAGCCGATGAAGTCTATATCCGAAACTTGGCTGCTGGCTTTTAGCTCGAACCATTCCAGAGGCAGGGTCGCGCGGACTCTGTCGGTGTGGGGTTTGGCGATGGAGCCTGAGAGTTGTTTGATCAAGTAGGCATGGCGGGTATTCACAGGCACCTGAATGCTGGCGGTGATACCTGTAGACCGGCTACGATCGAAGAGTGCTTCGAACATAAGCATCGCGAATCGGGAGTGGCACAGATATACCTCATCGTAGAGGGCTTCGAAGTGCTTCGAGCAGTTGGAAGAATAACTTATAAGACTGGCTTTCAGGTCATGTGTGGGCCAGGTCTTGCCGGTGTCTTCGATGATGAAATATCTACAGCCGTTTTTTTCAAAATGTGCGCGCTCATCAATTTGGTCGAAAGCATACAGGCGGAAAGTAGTATCAAGTACCAGGGTCTTGTTTCGTTGCGCACAATACTCCGATATCAGCACCAGATATTCAGGTTCGATGACCGTTCCTGTTGGATTGTTAGGGTTGACCAGGAACAGGGTGTCGAAGTCGAGTGAGTCGAGCAAGTGAAAGAGTTCAGGCGCGCAGAGGAAACTCCTGAAGTGTTCATCGCCTATGGATTGCAGAGTACAGCCGCGACGCCGTAACAGTAGCGCGAGATTATCGAACGTTGGTTCTACCAGCAGAACACGAGGCGCCTGCGCAGCGAGATAAGCAGCTACCAAATCAATGGAGTTAGATGCCGTAGGTGAAATTTTGTAGCAACTGCTTTCTTCTAGCGTCTGCGAACCAATCAACTTGGCCAAGGCACTTTTGAAGCGCGCTTCAGCAACATGGACTTTCGTCATTTCACTGTCTCTCCAGATTTCTGGCAGCTGAGACGGGAAACCAGGGAAGCTTTCGTTGATGTCATGATAAGCATGCCCATCGGAGAGATTGTAATTCCCTTGCAGTCCGATAAGTTCGAAATCTGTCAGTTGCTGGATCATTCCACTACCTTTGAATTAAAAGTCCATGTGATGATTTTTTTTGCTATTTCTTTATCTTCGAAGCTAACTACTATTTTGAGTGAATGGAATAGGGGGACATTAAAAACAGAACAATCCTACAAGCCTTTCTGGGTGTACAGAGCTTGTAGGTGGTTGGAGTTAATCCTATGTTGGTGGGGTAGGTGTTCGATTGTATTGGTCGTGAAAACGCAGTCGAGATATTACAATTCGTTGAACTGGCTAGGGCCCAGGCATTTACCGAGAAAAGGCGTCATAGGGTCATTGTGGGGGAACTCACTGAAATGCTCAGCATCTTGCAGCGTTGTGCGCTGCATCTCGAAGCCGTGCATATCTGGTGCGGAAGGAGTGGGGAGCAAAGCAAAAAGCTTTCGTGGCAGTTCTTCAATTCTCTTGATTTAGCCCATTCCTGACAGGCCAGGACCCGGCCCCTTTTCCAGTAGAGCCGGAGGGCGGGTAGCCAGTGTGGGCGAGTCCATACATAAGGGCGAAACCCTAAGCCGCCGTCACCGCAGAAATGGATATGTACCCAGTCAAAATCAATGGTGAATACGAAGCAGCCATCGCGGGCAAGCCTCGCTCCTACAGGGATTGTGCGGCACTGTCCAAGGCAATGGTGGAACCACAATCGCCGGAGAAACAAAAGGCAGCCTGGTTGGCTGCCTTCCACTCACTACAAGCCCTGAATCAGGACAAAAATCCACCATCCACATTCAGCGAAACTCCAGTGGTATAGCTCGAAGCATCACTGGCAAAATACAAAACCGCTCCCGCCATTTCACTCGGATCCGCCACACGCTTGAGCGGAATCTGCTGCAACGCCGTCTTCAAAATCGCGTCATTTTTCACCAGCGCCGAAGCAAACCTGGTATCAGTCAGCCCCGGCAGCAACGCATTGCAGCGAATGCCGAATTGCGCGCATTCCTTGGCAAAGACCTTGGTCATGTTGATCACCGCAGCCTTGGTCACCGAGTAGATGCCCTGGAAGATCCCCGGCGAGATGCCGTTGATCGACGCGACGTTGATGATGCTGCCGCCACCGGTCTCGCGCATCAGCTTGCCGGCTTCCACCGACATGAAGAAGTAGCCGCGAATGTTCACGTCGACGGTTTTCTGGAATGCACTGAGGTCAGTATCCAGTACGTTGCAGAACTGCGGGTTGGTCGCCGCGTTGTTGACCAGAATATCCAGACGCCCGAACTGCTCGCGAATCCCGGCGAAGACCTGGGTGATCTGTTCCATTTCACCGATATGGCAGGCGACGGCTGTGGCCTTGCCACCGTCGGCGATGATGGCGTCGGCAACGTGCTGGCAACCGTCGAGTTTGCGGCTCGAGACGATGACGTGGGCGCCTTGCTGGGCCAATAGTTTGGCAATGGCTTCACCGATACCGCGGCTGGCGCCGGAAACGAAAGCGATCTTGCCGTCAAGGTCGAACAGCTGAGTCTTGGACATGGTTTTCTCCTTGTTGTATGCCAGGTGCGAGGCGCGTAGTCAGAGGCTGGATGTGTGGATGACTTGCAGGCTCATCTGCTCCAGCAGTTTGTTCATGTGAATGAACTGCGCGAAGCGTTTGTCCTGGGTCTGGCCATGGAAGAAGCGGTAGTAGATCTGCTGCACGATACCGGCCAGGCGGAACAGCCCATAGGTGTAGTAGAAGTCGAAGTTGTCTATCTGCAGCCCTGCGCGTTCGGCGTAGTAATCGACGAACTGGCGGCGGGTCAACATGCCGGGCGCATGGCTCGGCTGGCGGCGCATCAGTTGCACCGGTGCCGGGTCGCCGGCTTCGATCCAGTAGGCGAGGGTGTTACCCAGATCCATCAGCGGATCGCCGAGGGTGGTCAGTTCCCAGTCCAGCACGCCGATGATCTGCATCGGGTTGTGCGGGTCGAGGATCACGTTATCGAAGCGATAGTCGTTGTGCACGATGCTCGAGGTCGGGTGATCGGCGGGCATCTTGTCGTTGAGCCAGGCTTTGACGGTTTCCCAGCTCGGTGCGTCGGGGGTCAGTGCCTTGTCGTAGCGATCGCTCCAGCCGCGAATCTGCCGCTGGACATAACCTTCGGGCTTGCCCAGATTGGCCAGGCCGCAAGCCTTGTAGTCGACCCGGTGCAGTTCGACGAACTTGTCGATGAAGCTCTTGCACAGCGCTTCGGTTTTCTGCGCATCAAGGCCCAGTTCCGCTGGTAGGTCGGAACGCAGGATGATGCCATTGACCCGCTCCATCACATAGAACTCGGCGCCGATCACCGACTCGTCGGTGCAGTGCACGTAGGCTTTCGGGCAATACGGGAAGCCGTCTTTGAGCTGATTGAGAATGCGGTATTCACGGCCCATATCGTGGGCCGACTTGGCCTTGTGGCCGAACGGTGGTCGACGCAGGACAAATTCCTGCCCGGGGTATTCCAGCAGGTAGGTCAGGTTCGACGCGCCGCCCGGAAACTGGCTGATCTGCGGTGTCCCGCTCAGGCCAGGAATATGCGCCTTGAGGTACGGATCGATGCGACTGACATCGAGTTCTTCGCCGGAGCGGATACGGGTGGACTGGTCAGTAAGCGCCATGCTTATCCCTTCTGCTTATTTTGGAGGCCCGACATTATTGGCTAATCTAATTCGCACAGCGGTGCGCTCACAAGTGCCGCAAGGCCTTATAGGTTAGCGTGTTGCCGGATAATCAGTGTTCTTGATGGGCTGATTGGCGTTCAGCCGTGCAGGCCGGGCACCTGCGAGCTATGGTTGATCATTGGCGAGGGTCAGTTGCCATGAGTTATCCATCCGCACAGGAGGTGTCAGGTGGGATGTCCGCAGGTGTGTGCTACCGCTACCTTGCAATGCAGTTTCGGTGTGGCCCCGACGGTGCTCAATGTGCTGCCGGTCAATCGCACGCTCACCGGCGGGCTGCCGGCGGCGAATATCATGGACCACATTCCGCTGGTGAACATTCCCACCTTCGGCATGTGCCAGAGTCCGGCCAACCCGCTGGACCCCGAGGGCAAGCCCATGTCGCGGTAATGCTCCAGTTCAGCCAGTTGCCCATCGGGAAAGTAATTACTCGCTTCGCCATGCAGCAGCCCCTTGCGATAGGTGGCCTTGCGTTGCAACCAGCCCTCAGGTGCATGAAAGGTTGCCATGCCGTGCAGCTTGCCGCTGACATAGGGCAATAGCGCGCTGACCTTGCCGTTGGGGTGATAGAGAGTGCTCGCCCCCTGCAATTGCCCCTGGCTGTAACTGAGGTCGGCTTGCTGGCGACAGGCTTCTTCAATGCGCAACGGGCCTTCCAGCTCGCTGTCGAGCAGGCGGCCGGTGAGGTGACTGTCACCCCGGAACAGCTCAAGCCTGGTGGATTCGCTCATGGCATTTGCTCAATTGACCTTCACCAAACCGCCCTTGATGGTCAGGCTGATGCTGCCGGTCTGGATCGCCACGCTGCGTTTGCCTTTTCCCAGGGTGACCGTTTCGTCGCCTTCCTTCACTGTGCCGGTGCGGGCGTTCTGGACGCTCAGGATTTCATCGTGGCCGACGGTGGCGGTGGTGTCGTTATTGCCATGCACCCGCAACAGCCCGGAGCTCCGTCCTTTTTAGTCGCGCGGGGGAGGCAGCGGGATCGGGGTAAGCACCGCTTTGCCGGAGAAAAACGCCAGCAGGTTTTCGGCCACCAAATGCACGGTCGCCTGCGTCGCCTCCGGCGATAGCCCGGCGACATGGGGTGTCAGTACCACGTTGTTCAGGATCTTGAGGGCGTCCGGCACTTGCGGTTCGTCATCAAAGACATCCAGCGCCGCGCCGGCGATGCGCCGATGTTCCAGGGCACTGATCAGCTCGTCAGTGACGATCACGCTACCCCGGGCGATATTGACGATGAAACCCTTCGGCCCGAGGGCATCAATGGCTTTTTTATCGATCAGGTGGCGAGTGCTGGCGCCGCCGGGAGTGGCGATGATCAGGAAGTCCGAAGCACGTGCCAGTTCGGTCGCCGAATCACAGTAGTTATAAGGGACGTCGTCGCGCTGCTGGCGGCTGTGGTAATTCACCGACATATCGAAGCCCTTGGCGGCGCGTTTGGCGATGGCCAGACCCACCGCGCCCAGGCCGAGAATGCCCAGGCGCTTGCCAGCCAGTGAAGGCCGCATGATCTTCGGCCATTCGCCGCGCCGGACCGCCGCATCGGCTTGAGGGATGCCACGTACCAGAGACAGCAAGAGCGCCATCGCGTGATCGGCCACCGACGAAGCGTTGACCCCCGCGCCGTTGGTCACGGTAATGCCCCGATTGCTGGCGGCCTGCAGGTCGACATGTTCATAGCCCGCGCCGATCACGCAGATGATTTCAAGCAGCGGCAGAGCAGCGATTTCTTCGGCGTAAAACCCAAGCGGACCGCGCGTCAGTACCGCCCGGATCTGTCTGGCGTGGGTCTGAATGGCGTGGGCTCGCTCGGCGGGTGTTGGTGCAAGAATCAGGTGAAACCCCTGGCTTTCAAGAATCGGCAAATAGTCGTTAATGGTTTCAACCAGTACCAGAACGGTGATGGGCATGCTGCGCTCCTGATGACTTCAAAGGGTGGATTTGCCGACGCTGAAAATAGTGTTTTACCCATCCCCGGGACATCTCTGAAAAGACCCGGGATTGCTGGCTCGGGAACTGTTTGACAAGGGTAGCTGGCGCGGCGCGGCATGGGTCCAAAGATCGCAGCTTATCGAAACAGCTGTCCCGAGCAAGATCAAAAGATCGCAGGCTGCGCCAGCTCCTACAGGGGATCGGTACTCATCTCGGTCGGCGTAGCAACAGTGTTTCATCACGTCGCGTTCGGACAATCTTTTGGCGGCGGGTACCTATCCCGTCAAAATTGAACATCTGCCGTGTTCAGCAGCTTCACGAAAGCCCCGCCAAGCGTCGCATTATGGTGTTCGATGATCGCTTTGGCCGGCAGCGCTGGCGTGTCCATGCAGGTATGGGCGTCCGCTACCAGTATTGGTTGAAATCCCAGTTCGACGGCAACACGGCAAGTGGTATCGATGCAGTACTGGGTTTTCATGCCGACGATGACCAACTCATTGATCCCGCCCGCTGTCAGCTGATCAGCCAGACGGTTACCGAAAAAGCAGCTGGGTCTGGTTTTATCGAACAGTGTGTCAACGCTCGCATCAAGCTCAAGGGTGGGCAGCAGTTGCCACAGTGGGCTCCCGGAGGCGATGGGCGAACCTTGGGGGCCGGTATGCCTCACCGCAAAAATTGGCGCGCCGGTCTGACGAGCCTTGGCGATCAGTTGATTGATGTTGGCCAGAACGCGCTCTGCGTCATGGGGTTTGTGCGGTCCATTGAATAGCCCGACCTGCATATCGATGATCAATAGAGCGGGGTGCCTGGTGCTGAGTGACGGCATGATGTTTCTCCTTGTGTGCCAGGTGGACGGAGAAACAAAAGCCCCTGTCCATTGCTGGCCGGGCTTTGGGTTCACTGCGCGATGTTCAATCCACGTAACGACCTCACGACCCGCCGGAGGCGGTCGTGGTGGTGCGGGTGAGATCAAACGCGAGAATGTTCATAGGCCGATCATGCTGTTGGCCGTCGAAGCTTGTCAACGGCACCGTCAGTGCTGCGCCGATTGCTCGAATGCACGAACACATGCCTCCTGCGCCAGGGCTTCCCTGGAATCGAAGTGACGGTAGAAACCACCATGGGTCAGCCCGGCAGCACCCTTGGCGAAGGCGTAGTAGATCACCGTCGCCTGTAAGGCCATGACCATAAAATGGTGTCCGTGACGCAGATGCGACCAGCTCGGTGCGCGCCGACTGAGGGCGAAAATCAGAATTGGCACAAAGCCGAACAGCACGCGCAAAAAAAACGATCTGTATCGGCGAAATCCAGTCCGCCGCCCATTTCATGAAGATGAAGTTGGTGCGCCAGATCAGGCCCGACAAGGCGAAAGCGAAATAAGCGCGTTATTCATGGATAGCTCCCCGGGATCGGGGCGTAAGCCACGATCAAGCGGTGTGTTTGCAGAGAATGCTGCGGCAAACGATCAGCGTCCAGTTCAATCAATCGGCGTACTGAGCAACCCCATTGCCGAACGACCAATTCTCTTTCTTGACCTCCACCAGGTTGATGAAAACATCTTCCAGGCGCACGGCCAGTTCGGTGTTGAGGCTCTCGGCGATGGCCTTGTAGAGCAGTTTCTTCTGCTCGGTGCTGCGGCCTTCGTTCAGGGTGATCTGGATGATCACCAGGTTGTCGGTGCGGTTGATGCCCAGGTAAACCGGGTCGTAGATGAAGTGCTGTTCATCGTGCTCGGCGAGGATCTGGAAGTTGTCGTGATCGGGGACGCCGATAGCGGTGTGCATGGCGTTGTAGATCAACTTGCCGACCCGTTTTACGTAGGTGGGATCCTGATGCTTTTTGATGTCGACACGAACTAAAGGCATGGGATGACTCCAGAGGCGGGTGGCTGTTGAATGGATCAAAAATACATCTTGGGCAGCCCCTATAAAATAAATTTCTATTGGAATCTATTTTCTTCTGCATAAATATCCATTGTTTGTCAGATCGTCATCACGCAGGCATGCCCGCGAGGCATTTTTCCGGGCACAGCTGTGAGTGGCGGTTCACCGCCTATTTCTCTGCTGACAATTTCTGACAGGATGCTCTGCTAATCTTCACGAACCTTTCGAACAGGAGCGTGATCAGCGTGTCGCGTACCACCCGTCTATTAACGTTGCTGCAAGTACTGCGCGGCAAGAGCCGCCCGGTGACGGCAGCGGCGCTGGCCAGCGAGCTGGAGATTTCCGAGCGCACGATTTACCGCGACATTGCCGAATTGACCGCCCTCGGAGCGCCGATCTTTGGCGAGGCGGGCATTGGCTACGTACTGCGCAGCGGTCTGTTTCTGCCACCGTTGATGCTCAACGCCGACGAAACTGAAGCCATTGTGTTGGGTTTGCGTTATGTCGATCAGCGCGGCGATGAAGTGTTGAGTAAAGCGGCGGCCGATGCCCTGGCGAAGATCGCGGCGGTATTGGCACCGGCGGCGCATGATGCCTTGCGCAATCCGACGGTGTTGCCCGGACCGCCCGGTTATGGGTATCCGCAGAATGCCGTGGAGTTGAATGTCTTTCGCCAGGCCATTCGCGGCCAGGCAAAGCTGCACATCGATTACGCAGACGTGAATAAAGTCCCCAGCCAGCGGCTGATATGGCCGTTGGCGTTAGGCTTTTTCAATGAGGTGCGGGTGATTGTCGCCTGGTGTGAGTTGCGTGAGGCCTATCGGACTTTTCGCACCGACCGGATTGCCGCCGCCAGCGAGCAGGGTGAGCGCTATCCGGGGCGTCGCAGTGATCTGTTGCGGGCCTGGCGCAAGTTGATGCAACTGGATGAGGCGGGGCGCTTCACTCCTGACAAGAATTGACACATGGCTGTCTTAGCATGGCTCCAGAATCAACAAACAAGGAGCCGTATCAACATGTCGAATCCAGCCTCTTCACTCGCGCCCGCCATCGCCGCTTACATTGCTGCCACCAATGCCCGTGACAGCTCGGCGGTCGCCAGTTTCTTCGCCGAGGATGCCAACGTTTTCGATGAGGGCGAGCATCGGGTCGGCACCATTGCCATTGCCCAATGGATGGAGGACGCCGCCCGACGTTACCAACCGCGGGTTGAAGTCCTTGACGTGCAACAACGCACCGGTAAGGTGCTGGTCAAAAACCAGATCCGCGGCACCTTTCCCGGAAGCCCGCTGGAGCTGCGCTATGTGTTCCGGCTCGACGAGCAAGGCAAGATCGCTCGGCTGGATATTTCGTTGTAACTGTACGCTCCTGTAGTCGCAGGCTTCGCCAGCTGCTAAATGGGGCATGGCATACTGTCCGGCTTCAGCCCCCGGACCCATTTGCCCGTATGACCTTCGATTCCCCCCTCAGCGCCTATCAACACGCCATCGAGCAAAAGGGCTTCGTCCAGGACGACGCCCAATGGCAAGCGGTGCAGGCGCTTGAGCAGTGTCACAGAACGCTGCACCAGGGCCATAAGCACATCAGCGGCGTCTACCTCTGGGGGCCGGTGGGCCGAGGCAAGACCTGGTTGATGGATCAGTTCTACCAAAGTTTGCGGGTACCGGCCCGACGTCAGCACTTTCACCATTTCATGGGCTGGGTGCATCAGCGCTCGTTTCAATTGACCGGTACTGCCGACCCGCTAAAGGCGCTGGCCCGTGAGCTGAGCGCTGAGGTGCGGGTACTGTGTTTCGACGAGTTGTTCGTCAACGATATCGGCGACGCGATCATTCTCGGGCGATTGTTTCAGGTGATGTTCGAGGAAGGCGTGGTCATCGTGTCCACCTCCAATCAACCTCCGGTGCAGCTCTACGCCGATGGCTTCAATCGTGAGCGGTTTGTGCCGGCCATTGAAGCGATCAAAAACCAAATGCAGGTGGTGGCAATGGATGGCAGGGAAGACCATCGCTTGCATCCGGGCCTCGGAGTTCAGCGTTATTGGGTCCGTACGCCTGGCCAACCGGACGTCATGGACGAAGTGTTCAAGGGATTGGCTACCGGGCATGCCGTTTCCAGTGAGCCGGTCAGCATCGGTTACCGTAGTCTCACTGTCGTGCAGTCCAGCGAAACCGTGCTCTGGAGTCTTTATGCGGACCTGTGCGAGCAACCCTTTGCAGCGATGGACTTCATGGCGTTGTGCGACAGGTTCAACGCTATTCTATTGAGCGAAGTACCGAACCTCAGCGCTCACAAGCGTCCCGGGCGAATTGCCCGCGGCACCGAAGACGGGGTCGAGCGGGTCGATGCAGGAGATCGGGAGCTGCCGCAGTTGTCGGTGCATGACGACAGCGTGCGGCGCTTCATCGCGTTGGTCGATGAGTGTTACGACCGTAAGGTTCCTCTGTACATCGAGGCCCAGGTGCCGATGGAATCGTTGTACACCGAGGGTTACCTGGAGTTTGCGTTTCGCCGCACCCTCAGTCGCTTGCGGGAGATGCAATTGCAGCGGTTTTCTGGAGCGCGTTGAAATCTGGACCGAAGAGCAGATTTGGGGCGTAAGACGCTGACGCTGACGCCGACGGAAAATTCCAGGGACTACAGCAATCTCACGCAGGTGTTGTCGGAACCGGCCCGGTCACGATAAGGTCCGTTGACCTTCTCCGTCGTCTGGAGACGCGTTGAGGGAGCGAACATCACTATGCGATCGAGGATGGAAATGGAATCCGCAGAAATTCTGGTACTACAAGCCAGCTATACCAACCCGGTGCATGCCGAAGCCATCAGCATTGTCCTGAATCAGTACGCCGAAGATCCCATGGGCGGCGGCGAGTCATTATCGGCCGATGTGTTGCACAATCTGCCCGGCGAACTGGCCAAGCGTCCCCATGCATTCAGTGTTTTAGCATTCGTCGGAGGCGAGCCGGCCGGGTTGGTGAACTGTTTCGAAGGGTTTTCAACGTTCGCCTGCCGTCCATTGGTCAACGTTCATGACGTGTCTGTAGTGAAGAAATTTCGTGGGCGTGGCCTGAGCCAGAAAATGCTGAAAAAGGTCGAGGACATTGCCCGCCAGCGTGGCTGCTGCAAAATCACCCTGGAAGTCCTCGAGGGCAATGAGGTAGCTCAGGCGTCCTACGGTAAATTCGGTTTCGCCGCAGGGATGTTAGACCCGGCCCATGGCCGTATGCTGTTCTGGACCAAAGCCTTGTAACATCGTCGGGCACCAGGCGTGCATGAGTGGCTGCGCCGACCAGTAAGGCGGGCGTTACGAATGTTCCAGGCATAAAAAAGGCGTCCGGAAGGACGCCAAGGTTAATCTCTGCCAAAGGAGCGGTATTGCCAGAGTTTCATAGATTGCTGCGTAGGGATCAGGCGCTGGTTTTTTGTTTCTTTACTGCCTGATCGTCATTGGCAGGTGCGGTTTTAACCGTGTCGGCAGACGCCGTGTTATCGGATTTGCCATGGACTTCTTGCTGACTCAGATTGAAGTTGTCCCAATGCTGTCTGGATCGTTCGGCGCCCCCTTCGGCGAACACGGCGGCAGAACTAACGGCCATCAGGCCAGCGAGGATCAGAGTTGAAAGTTTCATGCTGTGTTTTCCATCAAGAATGTGTGGTGCCTGCTTCGTCCGTGATATGAGGTCATGGGCGCAGTGTGTGGCCATTCTATTAAGCGCAAGTTAACAGTTGCATGGGGCGAAGAAGTGGTTGTGATCCTCGTTGCGAGGGCGGGAAGCAGCCGGTGCCGTTTCTGATTTCTTTTTTTCTGCGAATGGAACTTTTTTATTTCTAATTGTCGTCTGTCTTCTTCGTAATGTCTCAGGTGATCCAGCGTATTGCTCCGCTTGAGAGGAAACTATGTCTGGACGCTTTCGACTAACCTTCATTAGCCTCATTGCGCTATAACTTTTAAAACATATTTATTTGTAGTAAGGAGCATCAGTACATGCAATTGGGGATTATCGGATTGGGCCGCATGGGCGGCAATATTGCGCGGCGACTGATGCTCAATGGGCATTGCACCGTGGTTTACGACCGCAACGCCGCATTTGTCACCGCCCTGAGCGAAGAGGGCGCAACCGGTGTTGCGGACTTGCCGGCGCTGGTCGCGGGCCTGGAAAAGCCGCGAGCGGTCTGGGTAATGCTTCCAGCCGGTGGGCCGACCGAAGAAACCATCGAAACCTTGAGTCAATTGCTCGATGCTGGCGATGTGATCATCGACGGCGGCAACACCTTTTATAAGGACGACATCCGTCGCGCTCACACGCTGTCGGAAAAAGGCCTGCACTACATCGACGTCGGCACCTCCGGCGGCGTGTGGGGGCTGGAGCGCGGTTACTGCATGATGATTGGCGGCGATGCCGATGTGGTCAAACGTCTGGACCCGCTGTTCGACAGCCTGGCGCCGGGCCTGGGCAACATCCCGCGGACCAAGGATCGGGTGGCCGAGGATGATCGCGCCGAACGCGGTTACATCCACGCCGGCCCGGCGGGCTCCGGGCACTTCGTGAAAATGATTCACAACGGCATCGAATACGGAATGATGCAGGCGTTTGCCGAAGGTTTCGACATCCTCAAAACCAAAGCCTCGGAAAACCTGCCGCAAGATCAGCGCTTTGATCTGAACGTGGCCGACATCGCCGAAGTCTGGCGCCGTGGCAGCGTGGTTTCCTCCTGGCTGCTGGACCTGACCGCCGATGCGCTGGCCAGCGATCCGAAACTCGACGGTTATTCTGGCGCCGTGGCCGACAGCGGCGAGGGGCGCTGGACCATCGAGGCGGCCATGGAGCAATCGGTGCCAGTACCGGTCTTGTCCAACTCGTTGTTCGCGCGCTTCCGCTCCCGCCAGCAAAGTACCTATGGCGACAAATTACTGTCAGCCATGCGCTTCGGTTTTGGCGGCCATGTCGAGACACCCAAGAAATGACCTCGCGCCGAAAAAAATCCAAGGCTGAACCCGCGCCGGCGACCACGCTGTTTCTGTTCGGCGCCCATGGTGATCTGGTCAAGCGCCTGCTGATGCCGGCGCTGTACAACCTCAGTCGCGACGGTTTGCTGAGCGATGGCCTGCGCATCGTGGGCGTCGATCACAACGCGATCAGCGATGCGGACTTCGCCAAGAAGCTCGAAGATTTCATTCGTACCGAGGCGGCCAACAAAATCGGCAAAGGCGACGACGTCCTTGAACCAGCGTCGTGGTCCAGACTGGCCAAGGGCATCAGCTATGTCCAGGGCGATTTCCTCGACGACAGCACCTACGAGGCACTGGCGGCAAAAATCGCCGCCAGTGGCACCGGTAACGCAGTGTTTTACCTGGCGACGGCGCCGCGCTTTTTCAGTGAAGTGGTGCGTCGTCTCGGATCCTCCGGCCTGCTCGAAGAAGCGCCGGAGGCCTTCCGCCGGGTGGTGGTCGAAAAACCTTTCGGCTCCGACCTGCAAACCGCGCAAGAGCTGAACGCCTGTCTGCTCAAGGTCATGACGGAGAAGCAGATCTACCGGATTGACCATTACCTGGGTAAGGAAACGGTTCAGAACATCCTCGTCAGCCGGTTTTCCAACAGCCTGTTCGAGGCCTTCTGGAACAACCATTACATCGATCATGTGCAAATCACCGCGGCGGAAGCCGTCGGTGTCGAGACACGCGGCAGCTTCTACGAACACACCGGCGCGCTGCGGGACATGGTGCCCAATCACCTGTTCCAGTTGCTGGCAATGGTCGCGATGGAACCACCGGCCGCTTTCGGTGCCGATGCGGTGCGTGGGGAAAAGGCCAAAGTCATTGGAGCGATTCGCCCTTGGTCCACCGAGGAGGCGCTGGCGAACTCGGTGCGCGGCCAGTATGCAACGGGCGAACTTGGCGGCAAGCCGCTGCCCGGTTACCGCGATGAGCCTAAGGTAGCACCCGACAGCAACACCGAAACCTACGTCGCGCTCAAGGTCATGATCGATAACTGGCGCTGGGTCGGCGTGCCGTTCTACCTGCGTACCGGCAAACGCATGAGCGTGCGCCACACGGAAATCGCCATCTGCTTCAAACCCGCGCCGTACGCGCAGTTCCGCGATACCGAAGTTGATGAATTGCAACCGACCTATCTGAGGATCCAGATCCAGCCCAACGAAGGCATGTGGTTCGACTTGCTGGCCAAACGCCCCGGGCCGGCGCTGGCCATGGCCAACATCGAGCTGGGATTCGCCTACAAGGATTTCTTCGAGATGCAGCCGTCCACCGGCTACGAAACCTTGATCTATGACTGTCTGACCGGCGACCAGACGTTGTTCCAGCGTGCCGACAATATCGAGAATGGCTGGCGCGCCGTGCAGCCGTTCCTTGATGCCTGGAAGGAGGACTCCACCATTCAGACTTACCCGGCAGGTGAAGACGGCCCGGCGTCGGCAGAGCAATTGCTGGCCCGTGACGGACGCGCCTGGCACCGTCTCGGGTGACCGGCAGCAATGTCGAGGATGGCGCGGCAGGGGCCTTCGAGCGGTCTATCCTGCCGCGCTGAAGCCGGCTCTTCGTAGCAGTTGCCGAACGCAGCCTTCGGCAGCTGCTACGCGATTATCTTTCGGCTTACAGCCAGTAACTGACCGCAAACCAGCCGAGCACACCCATTACCACCGTATATGGCAGCGCCATCCATACCATTCGCCCGTACGATAAACGAATCAGCGGCGCAATCGCCGACGTCAGCAAAAACAAAAACGCTGCTTGCCCATTTGGCGTCGCCACGCTCGGCAGGTTAGTGCCAGTATTGATGGCGATAGCCAGGGTCTCGAAGTGTTCGCGACTCATATGGCCGGAAATGAACGCCTGTTTCACTTCTGTGATGTAAATCGTCGCCACGAACACGTTATCGCTGATGGCCGATAGCAGGCCGTTGGCGATAAACAGCATGCCCGGTTGTTGCTCGGGCGGCAGGGCCAGCACCCACTGAATCAATGGGGTAAACAGCTGTTGATCGTGGATCACCGCCACCACCGCGAAAAACACCACCAACAATGCGGTGAATGGCATTGCGTCCTTGAAGGCGTTGCCGATGCGGTGTTCTTCAATGATGCCGGTGAACGAGGTGATCAGCACGATCACCATCAAGCCGATCAGGCCGACTTCGGCGATGTGAAACGCCAGCCCGGCGATCAGAATCAGTGCCGCCAGGCTCTGAACCAATAGCGCCGCGCGCTGACGGGAGGTGCGTTCGGCGTTGTCTTCAGCGGCATAGTTGGCCAGTACTGCGCGCACGTTATCCGGCAGCAAGGTGCCGTAACCGAACCAGCGCAACTTCTCCAACAGCACGCAAGTCACCAGGCCTGCCACCAGGACCGGCAGCGATACCGGGGCGATCTTCAGGAAGAACCCGGAAAAGTGCCAGCCCATCTCATGGCCGATCAGCAAGTTCTGTGGCTCGCCCACCAGCGTACAGACACCACCCAGGGCGGTGCCCACTGCGCCGTGCATCAGCAGGCTGCGCAGAAAGGCACGAAACTGTTCGAGGTCTTCGTGGTGCAGCTTCGGCAGGTGTTTGTCGTCGCTGAACTCGCCGTCCTGGCGTGGATCATTGCCCGAGGCAACACGGTGATAGACCGAGTAAAACCCCACCGCGGCGCTGATGATCACTGCCGTTACCGTCAAGGCATCGAGAAACGCCGACAGAAACGCCGAGAGAAAGCAGAACATCAACCCCAGCAACGCCTTGGACCGAACCCCCAGCAGCAGGCGCGAGAACAGGAACAGCAACAGGTCTTTCATGAAATAAATGCCCGCCACCATGAACATCAGCAGCAGGATGACCGGGAAGTTATGCAGCAGTTCGTCATACAGTGCCTGAGGCGTGGTCATGCGCAGCAGCAGGGCTTCGACCATCAGTAATCCGCCGGGCATCAGCGGGTAGCACTTGAGTGCCATGGCCAGGGTAAAAATGAACTCCACCACCAGCAGCCAACCGGCAGCCACCGGGCCGACGGTCCAGAGCACCAGCGGGTTGAGGATCAGGAACGCGACAATGCCTGCCTTGTACCAGCGTGGTGAATGCCCGAGAAAGTTGTGCGCGAACGCCTGGGCCATTGAACCGGACATCGGCAGCTCCTTGTAGTGAGAGGCGCGCAAGTTGCCGTAAGCGAAAGGGAAGATCAAGTGTGGGAAAAAGCCTTCAGGCCTGAGGATCGTTCCCACGCGGGAGCGTGGGAATGATCTGCAATTGAGTCCTACACCTGACGCGAGTTGTCAATGCCGAAGAGGCGCTGGCCAAGGCAAACGATACCGAATACGGGCTCACGGCGAGTGTGTGGACCCGCAGCTTGTCGGCTGCCATGGACCTGACACCGCGCATTGAGGCCGGTACGGTATGGGTCAACAGCCACACACTCATTGATGCGAACATGCCTTTTGGTGGTTTCAAACAGTCTGGAAACGGGCGAGATTTCGGCGCCGATTGGCTCGACGCGTTCACTGAAACCAAATCTGTTTGCATACGACATTGAAAATCGTAAACGGGAGGGAACCGGGGGAACTTCAAGAAGCTGATATACCGCCGGATCGCTTTCAAGCATTAAAGCAAACGCGACGAAAGGCGGTATATCCAGAGTTGGGCGAGAGCATTGCGCGGATCACTGGTAGTGATCCGTGGGCGTGCTTACTCCGGCATTGTCCAGGATTGCAGTTTATAACCTTCCTGGCTCAACTCGGCACGTACCTCTTCCAGCAGACTTTCCAGTTGCGCCGGGTCGGAATAGGCACTGCTCGGAATCTGTTTGCGGCCAATATGGGTGTTGGTCCGGTCGATAACGGTCAGGCTGAGTTCGCCATTACCGTCTTGCGGGGCCCAGGCAACGCATTGAAAAGGCTCGAATGCGTGGCCGGCAATCAAAAGTGCTTCGTTGATGCGGAGCGGGGCGTTCATGGGGTCTTCTCTCCTTGTGCCCAAACAAGTGATGTGCCGTCGGTTGGGCTTACCTTTCGGCTGGTTACTTGTACTGATGCCCGCAGAGTGGGGGCAGGTCACACACGATAACAAGTTTTTTAAACTTTTTTTATTCACAATGCTTAAACCGCGATTTTGAAAGCTGAATGAAAGGTTTTAATTAGTTAGGCAGCTAATAGCCTTCCCCCTTATAACGAACTCGGAAAGATTCGGTCTTAGCCCTATAATCAATTGATACAAGAGGGCGTCAAAATATTGCTAATGTTACAACTGGTTCTGCCAAATGACTGTTTCTAATAACATTTCATAAATTTGGCGCCAAGGAACAGTCATGATCGAAACACCTGCCTTACGACGATTGCTAGTGGTCGATCCCTGTGATGATTGTCACCGTCTGCTGCCCGGATTGCGCTCGGTGGGTTGGGACGTAGACAGTTGTACGCTGGAATCGGCCTCTGACCGTTCCTGCGATGTCGGCCTGCTCCGGCTGCAGCCGTTTCACCTGGAGCGACAGGAGGCGGTCAAGGAATTGATCAGCCACAGCGGAACCGAATGGATCGCTGTGCTTAGCCAGGACGTTCTGCGTTTGCAGAATGTCGGTGATTTTGTCTGCGAATGGTTTTTTGACTTTCATACCTTGCCGTTCGATGTGTCCAGGGTTCAGGTAACCCTGGGGCGTGCATTCGGCATGGCACGGTTGCGCGGCCAAGGCTCGATTCATGTTTATAAGCTGGAACATGAATTGCTCGGTGACAGTCGGCCGATTCGCGAGTTGCGCAAACTGTTGAGCAAACTGGCGCCTACCGAATCGCCGGTATTGATCCGCGGCGAGAGCGGCACCGGCAAGGAGTTGGTGGCTAGAACCTTGCACCGGCAGTCACAACGCCGCAGCAAGCCGTTTGTGGCGATCAATTGCGGTGCTATCCCTGAACATCTGATTCAGTCCGAACTCTTTGGTCATGAAAAGGGCGCTTTTACCGGCGCTCACCAGCGCAAGGTCGGACGTATCGAGGCGGCCCACGGCGGCACGCTGTTTCTCGACGAGATCGGCGACCTGCCGTTGGAGTTACAAGCCAATCTGCTGCGGTTTTTACAGGAAAAGCACATTGAGCGGGTCGGTGGTAGCCAGCCTATTCCGGTCGATGTACGGGTACTGGCAGCGACCCACGTCGATCTTGAATCCGCTATCGAGAAAAAGCGTTTTCGTGAAGATCTGTATTACCGGCTGAACGTTTTACAGGTCGTCACCGCGCCTTTACGCGAGCGCCATGGTGACCTGCCGAAGCTGGCCAACCATTTTTCCCACTTTTACAGCCAGGAAACCGGGCGGCGTCCGCGCAGTTTCAGTGAGGACGCGCTAATTGCCATGGGCAAACATGACTGGCCGGGCAATGTGCGTGAACTGGCCAACCGTGTTCGCCGGGGATTGGTCCTGGCCGAAGGGCGGCAAATCGAAGCCCGGGACTTGGGGTTACTCAGCCATCAGGCCATTGCAGCGCCCATGGGAACACTTGAGGACTACAAACACAGCGCCGAACGCCAGGCGCTGTGCGATGTGTTGAATCGCCACAGTGACAACTTGAGTATCGCGGCAAGAGTGCTCGGTATTTCGCGGCCTACCTTCTACCGCTTGTTGCACAAGCACCAGATACGCTGACGTTCAAGCTTCAAACGACAAAGCCCGCCGAAACGGGCTTTGTCGTTTGAGTGGCCGTTAGAAGTAGTACGGGAATTTCAGGCTGAAGGAGAAGGCCGGTGCGTCCTGGGTCAAGCCGATGGCGAGGTTGGGGACTATCGTCAGTTTGTCGGTTGCCGCCAGGGTCAGGCCGATGTTGAAGTTGGCAGCGTTGTAGTCGCTGTCCGGGATTGTTGACCAGCCCTGGCCGTCCGGTCTGACTTTGCTTTTGTGGGCGAATTGGTCGGAAAACGAAAACGACATACTCATCTTCTCGTTCAAGGCAAACGCAATGCCGGCGCCGACCTGCCAGTAATCGCCCAGTTTCACGTCTCCCGGGACCTTGGTATTTATAGTGGGGCTGATATCGCTGAATGAATCCTGCTTGTTGTAGGTGTAGGCCAGGCTGCCGAAGAGCACGGCAGGGTCGTAGGTCTTGACCAGCGAGATACCCGGGGTAATCGACCAGACACCGTTGCCGGTAGGGAGTGACTGAGGTACCGACAAATTGTTGTTGTTCGGGTCATTGACCAGCTTGATTCCGTACGGATCTTTACCCGTCGGCGCCTTGACCCGCAGAGTGACGACCGCATCGGGCAGATTGACCGATTCATCCAGGAACTTGTAGGCAATACCAAAGTTGACATCGCCTATGGTCGGATCGCGGGTAACGGTGGCCTCGGATGAGACCGGGGCTGCGCCTCCTGCACCACCAGAAGAGTACGTCGATTCGCGATAGACGACCGGGACGTTGACGTCGAATTGCCAGCGTTGCGCCAGGTTGTAGCGGGCTGTCAGGTCCAGGGTCCAGGTGTCGGCCTTGATCTTGTCGATGTTGATGTTGCCGAGAAAAATCGAGTCCAGTGCCAGAAAACCGTTTAGAACCAGCTGCCGGGTATCGTAGTGGGTGTAGGTCAGGCCGGTTTCGACACTGAACTTGCCCCCGCCGAAGAAACCGCTGGCTTCGTCGTAGAGGTTGGAAACGCTTTGTGCCGGTGCCGAATCTTCCTTGAGCGACTGCCCGTAGGAGCTGCCCGTGGTTCCAGGTGCACCGGTGGCCACCGCCTGACCACCTCTGGGCTTTTCGGCCGGGGATTTGGTCAGGCGTTTGGGGACAGGTGTTGCAGGTGTTTCTTCGACTTGCTTAACGCGCTGTTCAAGTACCATCAGCGCCTTCTGTTGTGCTTCGTAACGTGTTTTCAGCTCCGTGAGTTCTTGTTTTAGGGCTTCTACCTGGGGGTCCGGTGCTGCTTGCAACAATGTGGCCGGGACCAGGGTACTCAAACAAACGACTGCTTTTAACGAAAACGATCGGTGCATGGGTTAGCCGTCCCTTCTGACTACATTTTTATGAGACTGAGCGTAGATCAGTATCCCAGAGTGCGTAGGCCTTTTAGTTGGTCCAGACTGCAGTCCAGCGCCCCGGCTGTCGGCAGGTTGTTGCGCAGGACGACATTGAGGGACGTCAGGTTGTTCACCTGGTTTCTGCCACCGAGCAAGGTCGCGTTCTGCATCAGGCCGCCCTGGGCAATACGTTGCATGGAACTGCCCTGATTGTTGTTGGCCTGGATGTTCAACTGCACGCCCGCGCTACTCGACGACATACTGAAGGTCCCGGCACCGTTGGAGGCGGACAGGGTCGTGCCGGCGGTCAATGGCTGGCCCTGGGTATCCATTTGTGGTGCCTGGTTGGCTTCTTTGACGTTGATGTCGACATTGTTGGACGCGCTGTTGTAGTCGCCGGCGGCGCGCACGACCTGGGTTACACCCTGGGTGGTGCTGAGGCCGCCGCCGCCGCTGACATTGCCGGCCCCTTGCGAGGGCGCCGAGCCATCACCTTTTTTGTCGATTATCGACACATAGAACTGCGGCTTGATGGTCGATTCTTGAATCTGCATCGAGGAGGTTGCCCCGATCATTTCACCGCTGGCATTTTGCCAGGTGCTGGTCATGACAATCCCGAAACTGATGATCCGGCCCGGCATGACATACCGGCCGCGAAGGGTCGCCAACTCCTGATCCTTGAGTTCAATCGGTTTGAACGCTTGTGCCTGGATCGGCAGGCTGGCGGCCAGGCAGACGACGGCCAGCCAGTATGGAGTCTTCATTGGATGCTCCCGGAGCTTCGTGCTCCCTTGCCATTAGAAGAAGTCGCTCTGGATGAATCCGAAATCCATCAACTCTGCGTCCTGCACCGGGCTGAAGGCGTTGATGCGGTTCTTGGCGGTCAGTGGCATAGGTGGTTCGCGCAAGACGTTGGTCTTGTCGTAGCCCTGGCCTATGACGGCGAAGATGATGCCGTTCCAGCCTTTGACAAAGTCGTCGAACTTGAAGCGTTTGTGACCGAGTACCGGATCACCGATATACACCCAGTCTTTCTCCGCTTTTTGCATGACCACGAAGTGCTTGTAGCCGCGGATGTCCATGAGCACGATGACCGGAATGGCGACACTGGTCAGACCTTCCGGCGATACCCGGTAACCACGGGCCCGCATGCCGATACTTTCCACGTAATGCTTCATGTCGAGCATGGAGAAGCCCTGGACGCGGACCAGATCCTGGTCGGAGTGAGCCAACATGCCTTCGATGATTTGTTCTTCATTCACGTCCAGCCAATAGGCCTGGCGCAATATGGTCGCCAGGGAAGCTGCGCCGCAACTGAAGTCGGTTTTCTGTTGGACCAGGTCGGCGAATTTGCGCTCACGTACGCTCTGGATCGGTTTGAAAACGACCGTTCCACCTGGCAAGACGGAAAGCGGCATTTGTCCTGCTTCGCTCAGGCCAGCCAGACAAAGCAGGAGCGCTAGGGCGAAAATACGCATGGTCGGATGCCTTCGTGTAGTAGTGAGAAAAGGCCCCCCGAAGGGGGCCCTCCAGACCCTGGAGATTAGCTTACAGGCAAGTTTTGCAACCGGCTGCAATGGACAGCGAGTTGCTTTGTTGGTTGCCAACACCGGCAGCCACGTTGACGCCCAGGTTGCCACTGCCGCCATTAACCGAACCGTTCAAGGTAGCAGTGTTGGTCACAGGGTTTGCCCAGCCAGTTGGGGTCAGCACTTGCCAAGACACTGTGTTGCTCAATTCAAAAGAACTGCTCTCACTGAATTCGCGCGATTTGTCGAACGAATTGTCGACCTTTTCGTGGACCTTTTTGTCGAACGATTTTTCGACCGATGCGTCAACCTTTGCCTTGAGCGATGCGTCGAAAGTTTCACTGCGGCGCACGTGACGGCCATCATCCTTAGTAACGGTCTTGGCAGCGTCCACATCAACTTTCACATCAACTTTCACAGCAACTTTCTTATCAACGTCCTTCTCAAAGCGCTTATCAACGTGCTTCTCAACATGCAAACTGGATGAATTACTGGAAGAGGAATGACCGCTGGATGAGTTGGTAGACGACAGCGTATCCTTGCGGAACGTCCGATCGGCTTTGTTATTCACCATCAGGCCAAGGCCTTGCTGATCGGCACTTGCGGTTGCGTCAGCGTGCTTGCCGCCAGACACAGCGATCGCCATGGTGTTTTTCTGTTGGTTAAGGTCGCCGGCAGTCATGTTGATGCCCAGGTTGCCGCTGCCGCCGTTGGCCGAACCGCTCATAGTGGCGCTGTTTGTAGTGGAGAAGTTGTCGACCGAGTTACTGTCGCCGGTTTGCGTGACCTGAGCGGTTGCCAACGCTGAACCAAAGACAAACGAACCATCGCCGCTGGCAATGGCGGCAGCGTTGTCTTGTTGGTTGCCGTCGCCTGCTGCAACGTTGGCGCCCACGTTACCGGAGGCGCCCGTGGCCGAGTTGTTCATCTCGGCTTTATTTTTAGTCCCTTCATTGAGGATGTAGTTGCCAATGCTGGTTTGTGTATCCCAGGCTTTCGCGGTGCCGCCGGCGTTGGTGGTGTCTTTTGGATTTGGTTGTGGATCTGCAGCTTGTACAGCAACAGCCATGACCGCAGCAATTGCGAAAACCAGAGGCTTGATTGCCATCGAGGGTTTCATGGTGATTCTCCGTACTTTATTTTAGGTTAAGTGTTGTTCTTACCTGTTTGGGTCAATCCGCGACCCGTACGCTCAGGGTGTTGGCCGTTCGGTTTCCCACCCCGGCGCTCTGATTCAACTGGATCACCCCACGGCTACCGGTGAAGGCCTGGTCGCTGGTAGCGACCTGGCGATGGCCAGGAGTAAGATCGGTTGAATCGGAGTTGTTGAGCAGCGCCACGTTCTGTTGCATGAGGACGCTGTCGTCGATACTTTGCGGCGTAGCACTGATGCTTATCCGCAGGGCGTTGGCTTGCTGGTTGCTGGCGCCCGAGCTCTGGTTGACCCCCAGTACGCCATTGCCGTTACTGAAGGAGTTGCCTTTAATGGTTGACTGGGCATCGATCCTGGGATCGACATGAGTACGCAACCGTTGGCGAATCTGCGTGGTGGCGCTGGCGTCGGTGTTAATGGCGATGGCTCGGGCGTTGGCCTGTTGTTGCTGATCGCCGGCAGCCTGGTTGACCGAGAAGTTGCCCTGGTACTGACTGCCGGAGTTTTCGATGGTGGCAGTATCGATGGCGGGAGGTTGGGCAAAGGTCGGCGCACTGCAAAACATGGCCAGAATCAGCAGAGTGCGATTCATTTCAACGGTCTCCCGAGATCATTTTCAGACCGCCCAGGCCTTGCTGGATGGTTCCGTTGATCCTGTTGGCAATACCGTTGCCGGAACCTGGGGAATGTCCAGCGGACACGCCGGGCAGCTGTGTCTGATCGTTGATGTTGCCGCGCAGCGTGCCGGTGCCTTGAGCGATAAATCCGGCGATGCTTGCACCGCTGCTGATGCTGGCAAAGTCGCCGTCCGTCAATTCGTTCGTTGCATTGATGACTTGCCTGGAGGGGTTGGCATTGGCGGTCAGGGGGTTAGGGTCGGGAACCAGAGGGGGGCGGGTCGCGGAACGCGGTTGGACCTCCCGCATCAGGACGATGACCCCATCACCGGCCTGTACAGGCAGACTGATACTCGAACCCAATGCACATCCGATCAGCAGGAGGCGAAAAATGCCTTTATCGATATTCCCCACGACGGCAATTCCTTCTTAAAGTGCGCTGGCCCTTCTCAGCGTTGCGAGGAAGAGAGCAGAAGGTGTGCCGCCTTTTATTTTTATAGTTAAAACAGTGGGTTGTGATTCTTTGTGGCAGGAGTCAACATTTGTTGTAACGACGCTGAGACAGATGGCCTGGCATTGCGCCGTTTATCTGTCCGCCATTGCTCATCATGGACTGTGTGGATCGACTGTTTCCGTTGATTAACACTTTGCCCCCGGCGAGGCTTGAGCCGCTTCATTTGGCGGGTTTGTGGGGAGGAGGGTGTTTCAGGAATGGACATTTTGCCGGGCGGGGCCTGCTGAAGTCAGGCGCCCAGCAGCCGATTAACCGCCTCGAATGCATCGCGCCTGCGCTGTGCCCAGTCGCCACGCAGCATCTGGTAAGTCTGCTGGTGCCGGTCGAGCCAATCGCGACTGGCCTGGAAAAATGCCTGGCGATCGGCAAGATCCGGCTGACAGCGTTGACCGTCGTCAGTCCAGACGACCGCCTCCGGGCTGAGTAGCAGGTGTAGATCGTAGTGCCGCGCCAGCAAGGCTTCTTCGATCCAGGCCGGGCAGTCACCGAACAGCGCATGGCTCCAGAGCATGTTGCTCAGCAGGTGGGTGTCGAGGATCAACAGTGACGGTTGTCTGGCGCGAGCCCTGTCCTCCCACCGTAGCTGGCCAAGTGCAATCGCCGAAATATCCTCGTAGCAGGTTTCGCGGGCCTCCTTTTCGATAAAGCGCCGCACGTACTCGCCCACCAGCAACCCGCCGAAACGGGCTTGCAACTCGGCGGCCAGCCAACTCTTGCCGCTGGATTCCGGGCCGCTCAAGACCAGTACTTTCATGCGCGCAACGCCGGAGCAGCGCGCCATTCCCGCCAGCCTTGCACGGCCAGCAGGGTAAACAGGCCATAGAGCGCGGCGGTCAGGTACAGGCCCTTGTAGACGAACAGACCAACGAAAATCACATCCACCGCAATCCACAGTGGCCAGCACTGCACGCGCTTCTGCGCCATCCACAGTTGTGCGACCAGGCTGAATCCGGTCAGCGCGGCGTCCAGCCATGGCTGGGCCGCATCCGTCCAGTAGGCCATGGCGGCCCCCAGCAGCAGACTGGCGACTGCACCGACGACAAGGCCAAGCAGCATCGATGGAGTGTCCAGTTGACTGACTGGTCGTCCCTGCCGAGTCTCGCCCGCGCGAGTCCATTGCCACCAGCCATAGAGCTGCAACGCGGCATAGATCACTTGCAGGAGCATGTCCGAATACAGTTTCACCTCAAAGAAAATCCAGCTGTAGAGCAGCACCATGACCAGGCCGATCGGCCAGCACCAGGGGTTCTGTTTGACTGTCAGCCAGACGGCGATCACACCGAGCGCGGCGGCAAACAGTTCAAGCCCGGACATGCGGATTCCTTGGGGTAGTCGAAGAGGGGGGGCGATTGTAACCAGAGAGTGGCCTGACGCGTTAATCAACGTGAACGGGGTATTCGCGTAAAGATCGGAGCTTTGCGCACCGGCCCGGACTGCATCAATAGCCGCATTGAGCACACGCTATTGATAACCCGTCACGGCGCATTCTTTTTCTTGTCATAAATGCCCGCCAGCATCCCGGAACGCTTTGGGGGCCAACGTTACCCAAGTGTACTAACGCCAAGCGCTAATCGGGTATGTCTGGTAGCATTTCGGCCGCGCATGAAAAACCTGAATACGGCTTGTTTTTTCAAGAGTTTTTACGGTTTTTGTTGGTCTTGTGCGCGCAGGAATTCAGCTGCGCTATCGCACTGTACGCTATGAAATATATTAACGAGGCATGCCTGGGGCATGGCTTCATGGGGGATAGATGGATCTTTGGACCGCCGCTCAGGCATTGATTTTAGGAGTTGTAGAAGGGCTCACAGAGTTCTTGCCCATTTCCAGTACCGGGCACCAGATTATTGTCGCGGACTTACTGAATTTTGGTGGGGAAAGGGCCATGGCCTTCAACATCATCATTCAGCTCGGGGCGATTCTGGCTGTGGTCTGGGAGTTTCGCCGCAAGATCCTGGATGTTGTTCTCGGGTTGCCGACACAACGCAATGCCCAACGATTTACCGTCAATCTGCTGATTGCCTTTATGCCGGCCGTGGTGTTGGGGGTGATTTTCGCCAACCTGATTCACCATTACCTCTTTAACCCGATTACCGTCGCTACAGCGTTGGTGGTGGGCGGGATCATCATGCTCTGGGCCGAGCAACGTCAACATGAAGTGCATGCCGAAAGCGTTGACGAAATCACCTGGAAAGACGCGTTGAAAGTCGGCTTTGCCCAGTGTCTGGCGATGATTCCTGGCACCTCCCGCTCCGGCTCAACCATTATCGGTGGCTTGCTGTTTGGCCTGTCGCGCAAAACCGCTACGGAGTTTTCGTTCTTTCTGGCGATGCCAACCATGGTTGGTGCGGCGGTGTACTCGGGCTTTAAGTACCGTCATTTATTCCAGCCCGATGACTTTCCAGTCTTCGCCATTGGCTTCGTTACCGCGTTCATCTTCGCGATGATTGCGGTCAAGGGGCTGCTCAAGTTCATTGCCAGCCACAGCTACGCGGCATTTGCCTGGTATCGAATTGCCTTTGGCCTGCTGATTCTCGCCACCTGGCAGTTTGGCTGGGTCGACTGGGCAGCTGCCAAACCGTGATCGAGCTTCGGCCGCGTGGCAACTGCGGGCCAAAGCCCGGGGTTGCCATTCAAAACCCGCGATTCAAAGGGCTGGTGTTCCTGGTGTTGTGTGCGCTGCCGGTCTTCGGCTCGGTGCTCCTGTGGCTGCGGGGTATCTCTTTGATTCCCTTGGCAGCCTATGGAATTGTCAGCGTACTGGCGTTTTTCCTGTACTGGAGTGACAAGCGCAAGGCCCGCGCCGACAGTTGGCGAACTCCGGAGAACGTTCTGCATGCCCTGGAACTGGCCGGTGGCTGGCCTGGGGCTTTGTTGGCTCAACAGTTGTTTCGGCACAAGACGCGCAAGGTCTCGTATCAGTTGGTGTTCTGGGCGATCGTCCTGCTGCACCAGGTGTTCTGGGTCGACCGGTTGTTCCTCGGCGCCAGGCTGTTTTCCCTATAGTTGTAAGCCGATCTGCAGGCGCTTGGGCAACTTGCTGACCACCAATTGATGGGAGCGTTGCAGCAAGCCTTGCAGTTCTTCGGTGGCCAGCGGGTAGGGCGTTTCCATGATGATCCACTGCGCCCGTGCCAGATAAGGCGCAGGATGAATGCCCGGGCGGTCTACATGGCCGAGAAACAGCTCTTTATCGACCTTGAAGGCCAGTGACGCACCCCGCAGGTTCTGCAGCGCAAACATCTTGTTCCCGGCAATCGAGAACACCCGCACACCACCCCATTTGTAATCTTCCCTGGCACCGGGCAGTGCCAGGCAGAAGTGCGCCACATCTTCTTCAGTCATGGGCCTGGCTTTCATAGCAGTCGATCTCCGCAGCTTTTGAACGAATCGGTCAGATGATCAATCCAGGCGCGCACCGCAGGCAGCAGGCCGCGTCGATGAGGGTAGACCGCCAGCAGCCATCCGCCAGGCATCGACCAATCGGGCAGTAGCTGCACCAGCTGGCCGTTTTCCAGCTCCTGCTCGCAATACATCATCGGCAGGATAGTGAAGCCCAAACCTGCCAGCGTGCTGGCTTTGCGCACAATAAAATCATCGATGCCCAAGCGCGCTTCAAGGGTCAACTCACAGATTTTTCCGTGCTTATCCAGCATGCGTAAATGCACCATGCGGTCGGCCTCCAGCGCGCCCAGCACCGGGACATTTTTCAAGTCCTCAGGACTGTTGATTTCCCGTTCGCGCAGAAAGGCCGGGCTTGCAATCATCACCATTTGGGCCTGGCGCAGACGGCGGGTGACCAGCAGTGGATCTTCATCCCCGATTTCTCGCACTCTCAAGGCGACATCGATGCCTTCGGTCACCAGGTCAACGCGGCGGTTGAGTAGCGTCATCTCAAGCTGAACCTGGGGGAATTTCTCCAGGAAAGTGCTGATCACCGAGGGCAGAAACTCATGGGCCAGGCCAACCGGGCACGACACCCGCAGGCGTCCGCGAGGTTCGCTGGACATGCTGGCGACTGCTTCGTCGGCCATTTCCGCTTCCAGTAGCATGGCTTGGCAGTGCCGCAGGTAACGTTCACCGACGGCGGTCAACTTCAATTGGCGTGTGGTGCGCTGCAGCAGGCGGGCATTGAGTCGCTCCTCCAACTCGGCAATGCGCCGGGACAGACGCGACTTTGGAATGCCCAGCAAGCGCCCTGCGGCGGCGAAGCCACCGGCTTCCACGACCTTGGCGAAATAGTAGAGGTCATTGAGGTCTTGCATGGTCAGGACTCGATTGTTCTATCAGTGGGACGAACTATCGCATTATTGTCGACTAATCAGCCATTGGTTTCATCTGTAGGATTGTCCTCACTTGATCGCCCGGTGGCGATCCTCACTTGGAGATCCCACATGAAACTCTTGCATATTGATTCGAGCATCCTGGGCGACAACTCGGCTTCCCGTCAGCTCAGCCGCAGCGTCGTTCACGCCTGGCAAGCCGCAGAGCCGGCAGCTATGGTGACTTACCGTGACCTGGCAAGCGACGCGATCAGCCACTTCTCTGCCGCCACTCTGGTTGCCGCCGGCACCACCGCTGAACTGCGCGATGCTGCACAGCAGCACGAAGCGCAGCTGAGTGCTTCGACCCTGGCCGAATTCCTCGCGGCTGACGCCGTAGTCATCGCCGCGCCAATGTACAACTTCACCATTCCAACCCAATTGAAAGCCTGGATCGACCGCATCGCAGTTGCTGGCCAGACCTTCCGTTATACCGAAGCCGGTCCTGAAGGCCTGTGCGGTAACAAGAAAGTCGTCGTGGTTTCGACTTCCGGCGGTATGCACGTCGGCCAGGCTACCGGCGTCGGCCACGAAGAGTACTTGAAAGTCATGCTCGGCTTCATGGGCATCACTGACATCGAGTTCGTCCGTGCCCACGGCCTGGCCTACGGTGACGAAGTCCGCGTTAAAGCCATGAGCGATGCCCAGGCGCAAATCAGCGAGCAGTTGTTCGCCGCTGCGTAAAGCTAGTGTAAAAAAGTAAATAGCTCAGGTAATACCCACTAAACTCTGTACCCTGCCCATCAGTAGATGGTCAGGGTACGGAGTTTTTTGTTTTTGACGTTTCAGGTTTTGGCCCGGGTTATGCAGTCATGGGTTACCGACCCCGCGCTGTGCATGCCTCAGAAGTGGCCAGGACTGGCACAAAGCCTTGGTTGTAAGGGCTGGCAGCAAAAAACGGGCTTTCTTATTACGCAGCAAAGGTAGGGCATCCCATGATGCGTCTTTGTGCAGTGTTACTGATCTGCCTGCTCAGCAGCCTGAATACAGTGCAAGCCGCACCTGCGCCGCACCCTCATTGGAGCGTCGGCTTCCATGAGATGAGCTTTCTCGATCCGCTGGATTTGCAGCCAATGCGGGCGATTGCCTTCTACCCATCGACCGGCATAGAGCATTCAAGCAAGGTTGAGGGGTATAAGATCGAAGCCTCCAAAGATGCCAAAATTGCGATTGGCCGGTTTCCGATGCTGATGTTGTCCCACGGCAATACCGGAACCCCGCTGGCTTTGCATGATCTGGCCACGTCGCTGGCGCGCAAAGGTTTTGTGGTGGTAGCGGTGATACACCCCGGCGACAACTACAAGGATCACAGTCGCCTCGGCACATTGAGCAATCTGTATGGCCGGCCGATCCAGATTTCCGAAGCGATTACCGCAACCCTGTCTGATCCGATGCTGTCGCCGTTCGTCAATGCCGATCAGGTCGGCGTGATTGGCTATTCGGCCGGCGGCGAAACCGCATTGATCCTGTCCGGTGCCACGCCGGATCTGGATCGCCTGCGCCGTTATTGCCAGGAGCGCCCCGACGACAACGACGCCTGTAACACCCAGGGCGAATTGATCGTCGATCGTGATGACTTGCGGCCAGTCGCTGACCCGAGGGTTCATGCATTGTTACTGATGGCCCCGCTGAGCCTGAAGTTCGGTCGTAATACGCTGTCCGGGGTGCATGTGCCGGTGCTGCTTTATAGCGGTGATGGCGACAAACTGGTGGCTATCGATAAAAACGCTGCTGCACTGGCGCGAAAACTGCCGACTGCTCCGGATTTCAAGCTGCTGGCCGGTGCCGGGCATTTTGTGTTCATGGCGCCCTGTACAGAGGAGCAACTGGTGGCGATGCCGGCCTTGTGTACCGACGCTGTCGGCGTCGACCGCGAAGACATTCACCGCAACTTGATCTCTGAAGCCGGCCGCTTCTTTTCCCATGAGCTGGGCAAGCCAAGCAGGGCAGGGTTGCAGACTGCCGATCAATAGTTGTTCCTACACGGATCGGTACTTCAATAACAGGGTCAGACCCAGCCCCGTCATCGAAAGCAGTGCTGCGCAGAAGAAGATCCACGAGTACCCCAGGTTCAGCGCCACGGCGCCCATCAATGGCCCGGCAATCGCCAGCGCCAGATCGAAAAACACCGCATAAGCACTCAGCCCCGCACCGCGACTGGTGTTGGGTACCTGCTTGATCGCCTCGACGCCCAGGGCTGGGTAGACCAGCGACAAACCGAATCCGGTCATCCCGGCGCCCATCAAGGCAACGCCTGTCGATGGCGCAAGCCAGAGCAATACCAGCCCCACGGTTTCGATGCACATACAGGCAATCGCCGCTGTGAAACCACCGAACCGGCTGATGCTGGAGATAAAAAGCAGACGCGACAGAATAAAACACATCCCGAATACCGTCAGGCAGTACGCGGCACCGGTCCAGCCGCGGCTGACATAGAAGAGCGTAATAAAGGTGGTCAAGGTGCCATAGCCGATCGATGCCAGACTCAGGCTGGCACCAAACGGGGCAATGCGGCCAAACACGGCCCAGAAGGGCAGGCGCTCGCCGCGAATGACGGGAACCGAGGGTTTATTGCGAATCATCAGCAAGGCTGCCAGTGCCAACAGCGACAGGGCGATGCCCAGACTGGTAAAGCCCAGCTCACCGACCATCACCACTCCCAGCGGCGCGCCAATGGCGATGGCGCCATAAGACGCTATGCCATTCCAGGAAATCGAGCGGGCGGTATGCTCCACGCCAACCTGGCCCATGCACCAACTGATGGTGCCGACCCCGATCAAACCTTGGGCGATGCCCAGCAATAAGCGGCCGCCGATCAAAATCAGCAGACTCAGCAGCGGCAAGCTTTGCAGCAAGGTAGAGATCAGCGTGAGCCCGCCACTCAGAACAATCCCTATCAGGCCATAAATGATCGCGCGCTTGGTGCCGATGCTGTCCGACATGCGTCCCGCCATGGGGCGGCTGAGCAGGGTCGCAAGGTATTGCGAACCGATGGTCAGCCCGGCCACCACGGCACTGAACCCAAGTTGTTCATGGACGTAACCGGGCAGCACGGCGATCGGCAAGCCGATGCACAGAAATGCGATGAAGGTATAGAAAACGATGGAGACGATCTGCCGGGTGATCGCCATGGAGCTGAGTGTGGCCATTTGTTGCGCGGACATGAGGGCTCGTTCGCTGGCGGCGGTTGGAGAGTTGCATCATGGCGTGGACGTGGAATAAAAGGAAGCAGGCTAACGATTTGTTTGCCGAGGCGGGGACTGCCGATGTCTCGGTGGGTGGGATTCGTTTGGTGGATGGAATGCTTGATCGTCGCTACGGAGCTGGCGAAACATTTCGTGATAGAACACCTTTTGGAGCGGTCGGATTGAGATGATAGTTTCCGTCCCCCATTAAAAAGACCTGAGGACAATCCGAATGCGCCCAATCGCAAAGCGTTGCGCAGAATTTCTCTTGCTCGCCTGCGCAGTCTTTTTCGGCAACTTCGCCATGGCCAATACCCAACAGCCGGATCTCGATACCCTCGTGCAAGATGCCGCTCGAGAGGTCATGCAGCAATACAACATTCCCGGCCTGGCCATTGCGGTTACGGCCAATGGCAAGCAGCGGTTCTACAACTACGGCGTGACCTCCAGGGAAACACAGCAGAAGGTTACGAGCGATACGCTCTTTGAAGTCGGCTCGATCAGCAAAACATTCACGGCCACGTTGGCGACATACGCTCAGGCCAATGGGCAGCTTTCACTCACCGACAGCCCAGGCAAGTATCTGCCTCAACTCCAGGGCAGTCATTTCGACAAGGTGACGTTGATGAATTTGGGGACTCACACGGCTGGAGGCTTCCCTCTTCAGTTCCCTGACGACGTACAGAATACCGGGCAGATGATGGACTACTTCAAGGCCTGGCAGCCCAGCTACGCCCCTGGCACGTACAGGACCTATGCCAACCCCAGTATCGGGATGCTCGCCATGATCGCGGCCAAGAGCATGAACATGCCTTTTGGAGAGGCGATGGAGCAACGGCTGTTTCCCAAATTGGGTATGCCTGAGAGCTTCATCAACGTTCCGGCAAGCAAGATCCCCCTCTACGCTCAGGGCTACGACAAAGAAGATGCTCCGGTCCGGTTGAACTCCGGTGTACTTGGAGCTGAAGCCTACGGTGTGAAAACCACCGCCAGGGATCTGATTCACTTCGTCGAGGCCAACCTGGGCCTCACGCAGGCAGAGACAAAACTCAAACGTGCGATCCTCGATACCCATACGGGCTACTTCAAGCTGGGCTCGATGACACAGGATCTGGTCTGGGAGCAGTACAGCTACCCGGCGGAGCTGAATGCGCTGATCGAAGGCAACTCCGACAAGATGATTTATCAGAGCAATGCCGTCACAGAACTGAATCCGCCCCTGCCGCCGCAGGAGGCTGTCTGGATCAACAAGACCGGCTCGACCGGTGGTTTTGGTGCCTACGTGGCCTTTGTGCCTGTGAAGCAGCTCGGCATTGTGGTGCTGGCCAACAAGAACTATCCCAACGAGTCCCGGGTTCGCCTGGCGCACCGAATCCTGAACAAGCTGGATTGCTGTTTACCAATAGCGAACTGAGGTCGCCTGGATAGACGGGTTGCTTACGGACACCGCCGAGCGGATGTTTGACTGGCTGAACGAAAGCCGACGGATCGGTACCCGCTACGACAAGCCGGCAAGAAGTTTTGCTGCCATGGCCTCGCTGGCTTGCACGCCGGGGTGCCTATGGCAGCACCATTGGTTCAGAGCCGGACCGTCAGCGAAGATCCAGCTGATGCCGATACGGCAAATCCGGGCCGGTTTTGCTGCAGGTCAGGGCGGAGGCGCTGACAGCGAAGGTGAGCATGGCGCTGATCTGTTCGCGGGTCAGGCGTTGCAGGCCTTCGATTGAATCGAGTTGCTGTTCCGTCAGCCAGGCGATCAGGGCCGCCTGGAAGGTGTCGCCGGCACCCACGGTGTCAGCCGTCACCACGGGGCAAGCCGGTACCGACCAATTGCCATGGCGGCGGCTGAATACCGTTGCGCCCTGACTGCCACGGGTGAGGAATACCAGCTGGCAGCGGTGTTCCAGCCAGCCTTCGATCACGCTCTGCGGATCACACTCCGGGTAGAGCAGCTTCAGGTCTTCATCGCTGACCTTGATCAGGTCGGCATGTTCGACCAGTGTGCTGATGCGCTCGCGCCACCGTTCGATATCCGGTTCGGGGTTGAGCCGTACATTGGGGTCGAGGCTGATCAGACGCTTGCCGCTTTCCCGGCGCACCAGGGCAAGCAGGGTATCGGCAATCGGCTGCACCACCAACGCGAACGAACCAATATGCAAGCCGCGCACATCGGCGCCCAACACAGGCAAATGTGCAGGCAACAGCAGACGATCAGCACAGCCTTCACCGCGGAAGCTGTAATGCGGCGAGCCATCGGTGCCGACGGCGACCATCGCCAGAGTGGTCGGTGCGTCGAAGTCCAGCAGGTAGTCCGGGCGCACGCCTTCCTCCTGCAACACCTGCCGCAGACGTCGACCCAGGTAGTCGTTGGACAGCCCGGCGAGCAGCGCCACGTCGATGCCCAAACGCCGTAAACCTACGGCCACGTTGAACGGTGAACCGCCAGCAATCGCTTTGTAATTCACTTTCGAAGCCTGGCCGCTGATGTCGTTTTCACTGAAGAAATCGAACAGCGCTTCACCACACACCAAATACATAGTCGTTCTCTCTTTTAAAGGGTTGCCACATGCTGTTGATAGCGTTCATAGGCCTGTTGATAGGCGTTTACGCTGGCCACGCCCGGCAAGGTTTGACTGACTGGATCGAGGCTGACACAACGCTCGCACAGTTCAAACAGGCTTTGTTCTGTTCCATTTGCCCAGGACTGGCACCAGGCAGCCTGAATCGCCGCACCGAGGGCCGCGGCTTCGCTTTGTTCGGGGCAGATCACGGGGGTGTTCATGATATCGGCGACCATCTGCCGCCAAATCGGGCTTTTTGATCCGCCGCCAGTCAGCCGAATACTGCGGCTCTGCAAACCGTTGTTGCGCAACAGATCCAGACCATAGCGCAAACCGAAGGTGGTGCCTTCGACCACGGCGCGGCACAGGTTGGCCTGAGTCAGGTTGGTCATGTTCAAACCCAGCAGGCTGCCGCTGGCCTGGGGCAGGGCAGGGACCCGTTCGCCGTTGAGGAACGGCAGCATGCACACACCTTCGGCGCCAATTGGCGCCTGGGCGACAAGCTGGTTGAAGCGATCGATGTCCAGCTCGAACAGCTGGCGAATCATCCCCGTGGCGTTGGTCAGGTTCATGGTGCAGATCAGCGGCAGCCAGCCGCCGCTGGATGAACAGAAGCTTGCCACCGACGCGTCCGGGCTGACGTGCGGCTGTTCGGCGTAGGCATACACAGTGCCGGAGGACCCGAGGCTCATGGTGATCGCCCCGGGCTGAATGTTGCCGGTGCCGATGGCGCCCATCATGTTGTCGCCACCGCCACTGGATACCAGTGCTTTGGGATTGACACCCAACAGCTCAGCGATGTTTGCAAGCAAAGTGCCCACCGGCGTACGGGCTTCGATCAGTTGTGGCAAGGCCGCGGCCAGCCGACCGCTGGGGTCGATATGGTTGAGCAATGACACATCCCATTCACGGCTGCGCACATTGAAATAACCGGTGCCTGAGGCATCACCGTATTCGCTGCAACGGCGGCCGGTCAGCCAGTAATTAAGGTAGTCGTGGGGCAGCAATATTGTTGCTATCTCGGCAAAAACCTCAGGATGCCGCTCTTTGGTCCAGAGCAGTTTCGATACCGTATAGCCAGGTGCGATGACCACGCCGAGGCGTTCCAGCGAACCACGTTCGCCGCCCAGATGAGCCAGCAGCCGATCATTTTCCGGGGTGGACTCGGTATCGCACCAAAGCTTGGCCGGGCGCAGTACCTGACCTTCATCATCGAGCAGCACCAAGCCATGCTGCTGGCCGGAAACGCCGATGCCAAGGATGTCCTGACCACTGACATCGGCCGCCTGCAGCGCTCTGCGCGTCGAGAGTATCAGGGCGCCAAGCCACTGGTCAGTGTCCTGCTCGCGACGGCCATTGGCGCCGCTGATCATGCTATGGCTGGCTGCGCCATGGCCCAGAACCTTGCCACTGACCGAGTCGAGGACAATGGCTTTGGTACCTTGGGTGCCGCAGTCGATGCCCAGGAATAGTTTTTGGTTTGCCATGCAAAGACCTTGATCGTTCCCACGCTGCGCGTGGGAATGCTTCACTGGACGCTCTGCGTCCGCTCTTGGAGGTGACGCGGAGCGTCACGGGCTGCATTCCCACGCAGAGCGTGGGAACGATCAGTTTGCGAGTAGCTTCTCTAACGTCCTGGTCACCCCATCCTCGCGCAAGCTGTTAAGGCACCGCTCAAACGCCGCGACAAACTCGGCCGACTCAGGAATCGCCGTACCAAAAATCTCCTCGACCGCGAGCAACCGCTGAGTGACCAGCAGATCATCAGCCACCAATGCCTGACAGAACTCAGCCCGCGGATCGAGAATGCTAAAGCTGTCGCCATTCTCATCGACGCCTTTGAGGTACAGGGCCCAAGCGGCAACAACCAAAGCTGCGCGTTCTGTCTGCTGACCATCGGCAATCAATCGATTGATGGTCGGCACGGTGAACTTGGGAAACTTCGAGGAGCCGTCAGAACACACCCGTTCAAGCTGATCGGCAATCGCCTGGTTGGAGAAGCGCTCTACCAGAGTGTCTTTGTAACGTGTCAGATCGATTCCCGGGACCGGCGTCAGTTGCGGCGTGACGTCGAGGTCCATGTAGGCGCGCATGAAACGTACGAACAGCGGGTCGTTCATGGTCTCGTGGACGAAGCGATAACCTTTGAGAACTCCCAGATAGGTCAGCGCCAGATGGCTGCCGTTGAGCAGTTTGATCTTCATCTCTTCATAGGGTGTGACGTCGTCGGTGAACTGCACGCCGACCTTTTCCCAGGCCGGACGACCGTTGACGAATTTGTCCTCCAGCACCCATTGCACAAAGGGCTCACAGACCACCGGCCAGGTATCGTCGATGCCGTGTTCGTCGTGCAGTTGCAGGCGATGGGCGGCGCTGGTCATCGGCGTGATGCGATCGACCATGGCGTTGGGGAAGCTGACGTGGGCGCCAATCCAGTCGTGCAGGTCAGCATCGCGCAGGGCAGCAAAGGCCAGCAGCGCCTTGCGGGCCACCGCGCCGTTGTGCGGCAGGTTATCGCAGGACATCAGGGTGAACGCTGGAGTGCCGGCGGCGCGGCGTTTGGTCAGGGCTGCACAGAGAAAACCGAACACGGTTTTCGGGCTGCCCGGATGGGCCAGATCATGCTGGATTTGCGGCAAATGCGCCATGAACTCGCCGTTGCTGTCGTCAATGCAATAGCCGCCCTCGGTGATGGTCAGCGAGACGATGCGAATCTGCGGGCTGGCGAGCTTGTCGATCAGCGGATCGGCACCGTCTTCGGCCAGCAGTATCTCGCTGATGGCGCCGATCACTCGCACCTGGGTGTCGTCGGTGTCGCCCAGTTCATAAAGGGTAAAGAGGTAATCCTGGCCGGCCAGGTCATCCCGGGCGCGGCGATCCTCGGGGCGCAGGCCGACGCCGCAGATGCTCCAGTCCAGGCCTTCACCCAAGTTCATCAAGGCGTCGGTGTAATACGCCTGATGGGCGCGGTGAAAACCACCGACACCGATATGCGCGATACCTTGCCGGGTGTCCGCCACGGCATAGGCGGGCACCGCCACTTCAGGCGCCAGACGGCTAAGGTTCTGCTTGTTCAGTTTCATGTTGAGCTCTCGGCAATCAGGCGGCGGCGCGTAGCGGTCGGGTAACCGCCACACCGTTGGCATCGAATAAATGGCAGTGTTCAGCGTCCAGGTGCAGGCTCAGCTTCTCGCCATATCGGCTGGCCATGTCTCCACGTATGCGCATGGTCAGGGCTTCGCCGGAGGCGGTCAGGACGTGGCAGAAGGTGTCGCTGCCCAGGCGTTCGCTGACATCGGCTGTGACCTGCAAGGTGCAGTCGCCCGGTTGCGCCAGGTTCAAGTGTTCCGGACGAATCCCCAGGGTGATCGGGCTGCCAACGCTCAACGTCGCACCACTGAGCGGCAGGCGGATGCGGGTGCCGGCGTCCAGTTCGACTTCACAGCCCTGAGCGTCGATACGGCTGACCTTGCCTTTGAGAAAGCCCATTTTTGGCGTGCCGAGGAAGCCAGCCACAAACAGGTTGGCTGGCTGGTGATAGAGCTCCAGTGGCGAGCCGACCTGCTCGATGCGTCCACCATTGAGTACTACCACTTTGTCGGCCAGGGTCATGGCTTCGACCTGGTCGTGGGTCACGTAGATCATCGTCGCTTGCAGTTCTTTGTGCAGCCGCGCCAGTTCCAGACGCATCTGCACCCGCAGGGCGGCGTCGAGGTTGGACAGCGGTTCGTCGAACAGGAAGATTTTCGGATTACGCACGATGGCCCGACCGATAGCCACGCGCTGGCGTTGACCGCCGGAAAGCTGCTTCGGTTTGCGCTCCAGCATTGGCGCAAGTTCCAGAATCCGCGCGGCGTCGTTTACCTTTTTATCGACTTCGGCCTTGGCCACGCCAGCGAGGTCAAGAGCGAAGGACATGTTTTTGCGCACGCTCATGTGCGGGTACAGGGCGTAGGTCTGGAACACCATTGCCAGGTCGCGTTTGGCCGGGCTGACTTCGGTGATGTCGCGGCCATCGAGCTCGATGGTTCCGCTGCTGACTTCCTCCAGCCCGGCGATCAGCCGCAACAGTGTGGACTTGCCGCAACCGGACGGACCAACAAAGACCACGAACTCGCGGTCGTTCACTTCCAGGTCGATGCCTTTGATGATGGAAAAGCCTTCGAAGCCTTTTTGCAGGTTCTTGATTTTCAGGTTGGCCATGATGGGCCTCCATTTTTAATTGTTCTGATTGGGTTTATGCAGGAGCCGAAGATCAAAAGATCACAGGCTGTGCCAGCTCCTGCATTGGATCGTGTATGCCTCGTGTCCCTACTTCACCGCGCCAAATGACAAACCACGCACCAGCTGTTTCTGGCTGATCCAGCCGAAGATCAGGATCGGCGCGCAGGCCAGCGTCGATACCGCCGACAACTTGGCCCAGAACAACCCTTCGGGACTCGAATAGGAGGCGATCAACGCGGTCAGCGGCGCGGCTTTCGACGAGGTCAGGTTCAGCGACCAGAACGCCTCGTTCCAGCACAGGATCAGCGACAGCAGCACGGTGGACGCCAGGCCGCCCTTGGCAATCGGCAGCAGCACCCGAAGCATTTCCTGAGCGAGCGTGGCGCCGTCGAGGCGGGCGGCTTCGAGGATGTCTTTAGGAATGTCCTTGAAGTAGGTGTAAATCATCCAGACCACGATCGGCAGGTTGATCAGCGTGTAGATCACGATCAGCGCGATGCGCGTGTCGAGCAGGCCGAAACTCTTGGCCAGCAGGTAGATCGGCATCAGCACGCCCACCGGAGGCAGCATCTTGGTCGAGAGCATCCACAGCAACGTGCGTTTGGTACGCTGGGTTTCGTAGAACGCCATGGAGTAAGCCGCCGGCACCGCAATCAGCAGGCACAGGGCCGTCGCGCTGAAGGAAATCACCACGGAGTTCCAGGCGAAACTGAAGTAGTCGCTGCGCTCGTTGATGTGCAGGTAGTTCTCCAGGGTTGGGGTGAAGAGGAACTGCGGTGGCGTGGCGAACGCGTCGATTTCGGTTTTGAAACTGGTCAGCACCATCCAGAAAATCGGGAAGAAAATCAGGATCGCGATGGCCCAGGCCAGAGTGCCCAGCAGCAGGCTTTGCAGACGACGGGATTGTTGAAGGGTCATGGCGCAGGCCTCAGGCTTTGTCTGTCAGGTTTTTGCCGATCATCCGGACCAGGATGATCGCCGCGATATTGGCAATCACCACCGCAATCAAGCCGCCGGCCGACGCCATGCCGACATCGAATTGCACCAGCGCCTGGTTGTAGATCAGGTACGCGAGGTTGGTCGAGGCATAGCCGGGGCCGCCGTTGGTGGTGGTGAAGATTTCGGCGAACACCGAGAGCAGGAAGATGGTTTCGATCATCACCACCACCGCAATCGGCCGGGCCAGGTGCGGCAGGGTCAGGTGCCAGAAAATCGCGATCGGCCCGGCACCGTCCAGGCGCGCGGCTTCTTTCTGTTCCTGGTCCAGGGACTGCATGGCGGTCATCAGGATCAGGATCGCGAAGGGCAGCCATTGCCACGAGACAATGATGATGATCGACAGCAGCGGGTAATGCGCCAGCCAGTCCACCGGTTGCGCGCCGAACAGCTTCCAGACGTAGGCGAGAATCCCCGACACCGGATGGAAAATCAGGTTCTTCCAGATCAACGCACCGACGGTGGGCATGATGAAAAACGGCGAGATCAGCAGTACGCGGACGATGCCGCGACCGAGAAACTCGCTGGCCTCCAGCAAGGCGCTGATCAACACGCCCAGTACCACGCTGATCAGCAACACGCTGCCGACCAGCAACAGGGTATTGGTGGCGCCGGGCAGGAAGCCCGAATCGCTCAGGAAGTAGGTGAAGTTCTCCAGCCCGACGAACTGGTTTTCACCAGGGTAGAGCAGGCTGTAGCGGATCAGCGAAAAGTACAGGGTCATGCCCAGTGGCACGATCATCCACAGCAGTAACAGCGCCACCGAAGGGCTGACCAGAAACCAGCCGGGGTTGGCCAACCGGCTTTTGCGTACCGTCTGGGGAATATCCATATGTGCTTTGAGCGTTGATGTATTCATGGTGATCACAACCGATTGGTGACAGGCAGATGAAGATCAAAGGTGGGAGCGACGGTGCGGCGATCCCACAGGGGGTTTCGGGTTATTTGGGATAACCGGCGCGCTTCATTTCACGTTCGGTGGTTTGCTGGGCGGAGGCGAGGGCCTGGTCGACGCTGCTCTGACCGGTCAATGCGGCGGAGAACAGCTTGCCCACCTGAGTGCCGATTGCCTGGAATTCAGGAATGGTCACCAACTGGATACCAATGTAAGGCACGGGTTTGATAGTCGGTTTGCTCGGGTCGGCTGCTTTCAGCGATTCCAGCGTCACCCTGGCGAACGGAGCGGCGCTCATGTAGGCCTCGCTGTAGGTAGAAGCGCGGGTGCCTGGGGGAACGTTGGCGATGCCGTCTTTCTCGGCGACCAGTGCGCCATACTCTTTGGAAGTCGCCCAGCTGGTGAAGGTTTTTGCCGCATCCTTGGCTTTGGAGCTGGTCGGGATCGCCAGGGACCAGGAGTAAAGCCAGGCCGAACTCTGGTCACTCACTTGATGGGGCGCATAAGCAAAGCCGACATGCTCGCTGACCTTGCTCTGGGTTTTGTCGGTGACGAAGGAACCGGCCACCGTGGCATCAATCCACATGGCGCATTTGCCGCTGTTGAACAACGCCAGGTTTTCGTTGAACCCGTTACTGGACGCGCCTGGCGGGCCGGATTTCTTCAGGGTGTCGACGTAGAAATTCACCGCGTCTTTCCATTCGGGGCCGCTGAATTCCGGCTGCCATTTCTCATCGAACCAGCGCGCTCCAAAGGCATTGGCGATGGTAGAAATCAGCGCAATGTTCTCCCCCCAGCCGGCCTTGCCGCGCAGGCAGATGCCATATTGGTCCTGCCCGGGTTTGTTCAGCAGGGTGGCGAACTCGCCGATCTGCTTCCAGGTGGGATGTTCAGGCATCGTCAGCCCGGCATCCTTGAACAGGTCGGTGCGGTAGTAGGTCATGGAGCTTTCGGCATAGAACGGCAGGGCGTAGAGCGTACCCTTGACCGACAGGCCTGCACGCACCGAAGGGAAAACATCGTTGAGGTCGTAGGAGGCGGGCAGGTCCCGCATCGGCTCCAGCCAACCCTTGGCGCCCCAGAGTGCGGCTTCGTACATACCGATGGTCAATACGTCGAACTGTCCGCCCTGGGTGGCGATGTCTGTGGTCAGTCGTTGGCGCAGGACGTTTTCTTCCAGAACGACCCAATTGAGCTTGATATCCGGGTGCTCGGCTTCGAAGGTCTTCGAGAGCTTTTGCATGCGGATCATGTCGCTGTTGTTGACCGTGGCAATGGTCAGGGTTTGTGCGCCAAGGCTGACGCCGCTGAGGGTCATGCAGGTGGTGACAAGCAGAGCTTTTACAGAGGGTTTCATCGCGCACTCCTCTTCTACGCCCGGTGGGCAGCAGAAGGACCGTTATTGTTTTTGTGTCTTCCACAGGTAAGGAAGAATGTGGGCTGATTACAGCCCTCAAACGGTGCGATGACAAATCATCCATGACACTTGAATCGATACTATTTTGCACTGGGGGAAAAAACAGGCGTAAACCGGGATAAACGATTCAGCAGAATATCAGCGCTGATCGTTCCCACGCTCCGCGTGGGAATGCGTTCCGTGACGCTGCGCGTCACAATCGCGTACGGACGCGGAGCGTCCAGGGCGGCGTTACCACGCGGAGCGTGGGAACGATCAACATTTTGATTTTGGTTCAGCCCAGATTTTGCTCAGTCAACCGTTGCACCGCCAAGCGCCGATAGTGCGAAGGCGTCATGCCCTTGAGCTGCTGAAAACGCCGGTTGAAATTGGAAATATTGTTGAAGCCAGATTCGAAACACACATCGGTGATCGGCTTTTTGCCATCAGCCAGCAGCTCGCAGGACTTGCTGATGCGCAAACGATTGACGAACTCGATGAAGCAGCGCCCCGTGGCCTGCTTGAACACCCGGGAAAAATACGTAGGTTTCATGCCCAGATATTCGGCGACTTCTTCAAGCGGCAATTCGCGGGCGTAATGAGCAAAGATGTAATCCACCGCGCGGTTGGTGCGGTCGATATTGTGCTCATCGGCCAGTTGCGGGGTAGTTGCGCCCGAGAGCACCTGGTAATCGTCGCACGCGCTGAGCAGTTCCAGCAGTATGAAAAAGTGCCCAAGCCGGGTAGCACCTTTGGAGTCGGCGATGTGTTGCATCAAGGTCATTGCCTGGCCAATGGTGTGTTTGCAGCGGAACTCGATTCCGTAATGCGCGCGCTCGAGCAAAGGCGTGAGAGCCTTCAGCTCGGAGAATACCTGATGGCCGTTTTCGAACAGCTCGTCGGTGAAGTTCACCAGCATGTCGCGCTTGGGCACCACTTCTTCTTCGGCAACCTGGCTGATCCAGTTGTGGGGTAGGTTGGGGCCGGTGAGGAAGAGCGTTTCGGGGTAGAAATTGCCGATGTAATCGCCAATGAACACCTTGCCGGAGCTGGCAACGATCAGGTGCAGTTCGTACTCCTTATGGAAATGCCAGCGCACCAGAGGGCATGGGAAGCCGTGCTGCCGATAGATGATGGACAACCCGTTGTGGTCGTCCATCAATTCGTAGGAAGGGTCGGTGATTCTGGCTGCTCGGGTCATCTTGGGGCGCTTTTATTGTTCTTGCGTCCTGATGATGCCCTCTCCAGACAGGCAGCACCAGCCCGCCGTACCCGTGGGAGAGGTATCGGCTTTTCCAACGGTTCAGTTTTTGTTTCGCCCCGTAGCCATGTTGACTTCCCGGCAATAATCAACGAGCAAAGTATCGCCCAAAAAATCGACATTGATAATGCTGCATTTTGGTGTCCAGCCAGACGTTGGACCAAACCATTCATTCAGCTCTTTGGCAATTCTTTTCACCCCCGCCAGTTTTTCATAACTGGTTGCAGATAGTGACCAGGGCATTGCACCCGAAGGTGGGGATTTTAATGTGCGAGCAATGTGTTGTTTCAGTTCATCAGGGGAAGTAATGTCGTTACCACTCCACTTATGTTCGATCTTCGGCCAGAATATCGGGCTGTCCATGTCAGGATGCCTCTGGGTCGCCAGTACAATTCGTTGCTGGTTGCTAATCTTCTTTAATTCCCCCAGCGTCAAGTATTTATTTTGTTTGGGGATCAGTCGCGATCCCAGTGCCTCCAGAATGGCACTGTTAAAACCTTTGAAATCGAAAGATTGCTGTTTTGTACCCATCAATTCGTGCATGTCCAGGAGGATGAATTCATCCGGATTTTCGTCAAGAAAGAAGTTCAGGGTTCTAATCAGCTCACTTAATGAACGACCGGTAGCAGGTCCGTGGAATGTTTCAAACTTTTTGACCCCCACCCAGTGTTCATTTGAGTAAAATCGAAGGTCAAGTGCTCGTGCACCCTCATTCAGTTGCTGAATGAACGGGCCGTGCTGGCATACGAACCAGTTTTCTCCGAGCGTTAGGTAAGGATAGGAAAAATCGTAATCCACGCCCGCATTGTGAGTGCCGGGCCAGACAACCTCTCCGATTGATAGATTGTCCATGTAAAGAGTTTCGCTCATCCATTTTTTGTGCGGGTGTGAAGTCGCCATAATGCATTCCATCGCTCAATATCAATAGGGTAATAAGTTGCTTTGTAGTGTGATTCACGGTGTGTGTCGCCAGGGCTGCTGGTCACGCAGTTTTATATATAGTTCAATGATCGGCGAGTGGCGGGGAATTGAAATGTCTGGATAACTAATCGCACCGTGACACCTTGCTGGCGGAGCCAGCAAGGTTAATGTCAGGGGCAGAAGTGCAGCGTATTCAATGGCGAAAAATCATGAACCACTGAAGTGTGTGGCTTAAGGGGCAGTTCGGTTCTTCGCCTCGATCCACTGCGCCATGTATTGAGTGCTTTTATGGTGGTGGTGCCGAAGCATACTGCCGGTAAAATTGTCCCGTCGTAGTTGCAACAGATCTTTTCGGCACGACTGCAAGCGTTCAATCAACGCCGGGCCATGGACCTGTTGCTGGTAACGGGCGGCCAGTAGTTCACGGCCACGATCCTGAGCCTGATTCCACAGCGTCTTGTCCTTATAGAGCTGCACCGAGGCATAGGCCAGCGTGCTCGCGGTTTCGGCTATGGCGCCTGGCCAAGGCAGGTCGCCACCCATGGCTTCGGCGCCAATCGGGGTCGTGACGTTAGGGGTGCCACAGAGCATGGCATCGACAATCTTGCCTTTGATCCCGGCGCCGAAACGCAGCGGTGCAAGACAGATTCGCGCCGCCGCCATGACCTGTAAGGCGTCCTCAGCCCAATTCATCACATGGAAGCCTTGGGCCGGGTTGTGCAACGCTGTGGCCTTGGGTGGGGTATAGGCACCATAGATATGCAACTGGGCACCGGGCAGTTGCTGACGGATCAATGGCCAGAGGGTGGTTTTCATCCAGAGCACCGCATCCCAATTCGGCGCATGGCGGAAGTTGCCGATGCTCAGAAAGTGCGCGCGGTCTTCGAACGGGACGAACGACTGTGCTGGCGGGTCGAGCATCAGTGGGCACCAGTGCAGCAAATTACGCGGCACCTTGAATTGCTCGACCAGCAGTTCGATTTCGACCTCGGAGATCATCAGGCTGAGATCGCAGCGATAGAGTGCGGCGATTTCCCGTTTGGCCAGATCAGTTTCGGCCATGTGCTCGAATTCTTCGCGCAGGGCAGGTGCGAATAGCGTACGGAAGTCATCCTGATCATCGCTGGCTTTGAGGCGGTCCTTGAGCCGCTGATGACGCGCATGCCGCAGGCTTTGCAGGTCCGACGTCTCCAGCACGCGCAGGGCGTCGGGGCATTGTTTTTCGACGCGCCAACCGAATTGCTCTTCCATCATGAACTGGTCGAACAGCACGATATCCGGCGCCAGCTCGGCGACAAAGGCGTCGAAGCTGCTGTTGTTCAATTCGATCGGGCATTCGCGAATGCCCAACGCAAGCAGGTCCGCCTTATGTTCCCCTATGCCCGCGGGACTGCTGAAGGTGACGTCCCAACCCTGTTGCAAAAAAGTCTCAAGGATCTGCATCACATGCCCGCTGGCGGCGGATGAGCGTGGCTCGGGCCAGACGTAACCAATGACCAGGACTTTGGTTGAAGGCTGACTCATAGAACGGTTCCTTTGATGCGAACGGGCGGCAGGGGGAGCGAAAAGGGCGCAATTAAACCACGCTTCAGATGAAAGTCGCTTCGCAGATTCTCACGGCAATCCAGCCTGGTGAGTTGGCGCCCGGCAGCCACCTCAAAGAGCTGGAGCTGACCGGGTGGATTGGGTCTTGTTAAAGCTCAATCAGTGATGGGTGATGCTCAACGTGCTGCTGTCGGTGATGGGGCAATTTCTAACTGAAAACTCATGAGTTTGGGTCCCCTCGGCGTCAGCGTGTCCAAGTCCAGCATGTACCAATCAATACCTTTTTTTACGATAAACACATCAACTGCTTTGGAAAAATTACCGTTAGCAGCCCATCTTGCTTGTTGAATATCGGCGTGGTCGGTGGACTTGATCAAGTCGGAATGCTGGCTGGTAGTGGATGCTTTACGCAGTCGCCCAGTTGCCGTGCGCGTCGTCTTCAGACCCGTGTGCGTCAGTAATAGAAGCCCTCCTTTTGTAAGTGTAGATCCTGTACTCAGCAGATCCTTGACGCCACTGAGCGGGTTTACGAGGGATAAGGAAAAGGTTGCGCCGAACCTGGTCAAGTTGAAAATTTTTGCTGATCTGGAGCTCGCCTTGACAGCAATGGATAACAACTTGGGTGCGGCTCCCACTATCGCGCCAATGGTCACCAGCCCATCGAGTACGCAGCCGACCGTACCTTGCTTTTCTCGGTCAGGATCTCCAGACGTCAGGTCTTCTATACACCCTTTAAATGGAATGATTAAATTGAGGATAAGTTGTAAGTTTTCGTCATTATTTTTTCGAAACGCCTCGAGTTCTGTTACTCCCTTGGCTGCCTCGAACAGCTCATCAAATGTGGCTGGCGGGTAATGATCGACAATCAAGTTGACGATGCTCTGAATTTTTTTAGAATTATAGGTTTCGACGGGCCCCAGTTGCTGTTTTTCGCTACCTGCTACTGCCCATGATTGGTAGGCTTTCTCTACAACAACCCAGGACTTTTTACCCTTGATCGATTCTGATCCTGTGAGATAGGCATCCACATCGAGCGGCCACTCGAGGTGTTCAGCTTTTTTATGCATATGGGTCTTGTCAAAAGTAGTGCCAGGCTCGCGGTAGCTGATATCGGTCATCTCGAATGTGCTGTTGAACTCCGGGCGTTTGTAGCATTTACCGCGTAAAGTGAACAATTCATAGTAATGACTCTGGCTTTTATAGGTGGCGCAAATAATCAGTCCGTAGCGACCTCTCGCCTTATCCCTCATCTTCTGGGTTTCTCCGGGGTGAGGGACTTCGATTTTTTTTCTAACGGAATATAAGCTTATATCACCATACTCCAGTGCAAGTCGATCTGTTAAGGGCATTTGTGACAATGCAAGCCTCAAGATGATGCGAAAGGCTTCATTTAATGAAGTGTAATAGCTATTAAAGGCCGTCAGGAAAAGTGCATTGATGTCTTTCAAGTGGCGAAATTTTGACACTGCACCGGACGGCCATGACCCTAAATCAAGGTGGCGCAGGTTGGGGTTGAACTTGTTGCCCAGTATTCCGTCAGACAACAGATCACCCGACATGAATAACTGAACAGCGGATTGGGCATACTTTTCATCTATGGGGAGCGGCCCCTGAGAGACAAGCAGGTTTTTATTTTTAAGATAATGACCGGCAGGCAAAACCCTTTCCAGTTCCTCTAATGCCACAGCTTCTCGAGTGGGCAGAGGCGTCGCCAGTGCTTCGGCACATTGACTCAAACTGTCTATGTACTTATCAAAGTCAGTGCCGGCAGTAATGAGCTGTTCTTTGCTGTATTCGCCGATTGCGCTGTAAGCGATCAAGCCGTTCATTGCTGCCCAGTTCAATATCGGGTTGATTGCCATGATACTGTAAAGCACTTGAAGTTCAGCGTTGATTGGTTGAATGTCGGCGAACGCCATGACGTCGCTGTAAGTCATCAAGCGCGAAGCCCCCGCGGAGATAGCTTCGATATGGGCAACGGCATGTGCAAAATTTACCCACCCGGATGAACCGATGAGTAGTGACTCAGGAATCTTTTGTACCAGAAACTCAGGAGCAATACCGGCTAATAGCAAATGGGCAGCCAACGGCGCAGATTGAGTACTGGCAACTTTTTTGGACGTTAAGTGTTCTTCAATCTCAAGCCAAACCTGCAGGTGGTTCCGTTGAGCATTGGCGGGTTTGTAGAGCTCATAATCGAATACACGATTTCTGAATTCATTCTGGCCAACGGCAGGATGAATGTTAAGCAATACAGCGGTTATGAGCAGTTGCTGAAGATCCTCTTCCGAAAGGGTTTGTCCAGGCTCGACGCCGTACCAGCCCAAGGGCTTCATATAATTACGGGCGTAGAACTTTGCAATCGGACTGTCGAGAAGACTATTCAGGTTGCGTGGAATATTGGATCTTATTGTTTCTGCACTCCTTTCTCCCAGTATCTGATTGGTTAACCGTTCGAGAAGTGTTATTCCAGTCGATAGCGTCGTTGAGACAACTCTGCAAATCTCCTCCCGTTGCGCATGGGAGAGTACCAGTGGTGACTGATCCGGGTCAGTCAACGCTTTTCGATAATTACCCAGTTTCGGGCCTTCGATCAGATTGAGCTTCAAAAATTTGCTGAGGTTTTCAGCCTGAATCAAGGTTTTGGGGATGGGGTGTTTATAAAATTCGAGCCATTGCTCGACATTGATTTGTAATGCCTGATGAACAAAGCCTCCTGCTTTTGCTGCCAGTTCACAGATGGAATCAAGTTGATTTTTTAGATTTGGTTTGCCATCAATATAGGGGGTGAGGATCGTCCATCCCGTGTTTGTCAATGCATGGAAATTCCTGTCTGAATCGCAGCGCATAGGCGCGTCGTCAGGAATGGAGTGTAGCTTTATCAATAATTGAAATTCCGCGCTTCTTACCATTTCAATTAACGCTTTTCGCCCGTCTTGATGCACGCTATCAAGCGAAGAATCGGCAGTGAGCGGTACTGTCAGTTCGGACAGGCTGATTTTATCAGGTGTGTGACTGACAAAGTCGGCAAGCTTTTCAGTAACCAGCTCTTTTTCTTTAAGATTGGCTGTTCTGATGTTGTCGAGCTGATTGGAAAGTGATTTCAGTCTGTTTTGTAGAGTGCTGTCGTCCATGTTGCATCCTGTAGCTATGTATTTAAAATTTGGCTTTGAACTGCACTCGCTCGATGTGGCGCTGAAGGTGCTATTTGATTGATTGCGGAGCACGTCGCCATAACTGCGAATGTGGTTCGCCAGTTTGCCGGTCAGTGGTGCTGTTTGTGTTTTTGGTCCTGCGATAAAATTAGTTCGATAGTCTGATCTTGGCTAGCGTGCTTGTTTGACCACTTGTTTCTCTATTGAATATGACCCTGGCGCTTCCGGGGATCGAAATCCAGTGCGGATGGTTAGTGTCAGGTAATAGTTGCTAACAACAGAATATTTTTTCTGGCGGCGTCATTGTCTATGGTTTGTGGTGCCCGCTAGCGATGTCCTTTGCTTGGCGGAAAGCGTGATTCCCATCCATATGATTTTAGTAGGTGATGTATGACGGCTCCCCAAGAACGACCTGAAGATGACTCACTGTTATGGCTGCTCGATCCATTGGTGGACTTATATGATTCTGATGATGCACCTTTGCTCAAGGCAAGAACCAACGCTGTCGAAAGCTCGAGCGAAAGCAATGAAGTGGTTCCAGGTTTAACCCTGGACCAGATAAGTGAACAAATAGTCGGGGGCTGCCTGGCAGTCTCAGCTCCCTGGAGTTTCGACCCTGTCTTTTTCATCCGTCAGCGGATTGAAGATACCGTGCAGAACTCAGACTCTCCCGCAGACATAAAAAGCCGTATAAAATTCGACTCGAGTATTGATGTTAGATACATTGAACCCAGCCCCGTCCGTCGAAGTGACTGGTTAAAAGGCGAAAAAGCACCTGCTGACTGGCGCTATCAAATGTTTACGCTGGCGGAGATCTGCACTGACTACCATCATCAGGTACTGAAAGATAAGGGTTACATACGAGTAGATTGGCCTGAAATTTATTCCAGTGACCTGAAGGATTCATTCGAGGATGCAGATTATCAATCTGATTTCAGGCGTCATGTGGCAGATACATTGAGGCAACCGACAGCACAGGCATTGGGTGAATTGCTAAAGACAGCCGAATTGAAAAAAGAAGTTGTCAAATACATGCAGAGCGATGAACACTCTATGGAGAGTCGCATCATTGCCTTTGGGTTTCTCAAAGGCATCATTCCAGCCCGTACATTGAACTTGCATAGCGATCCCGACCTTGAAGCCGATAATGTCGTATTTATCGGTCGGCATAATCTGGCCAAAGGGGTTCTGTTTTTTCTGGGCGGTGATAATGCAACCTTTGAGTTTCCCGAGGGGCATGAGGCACGAGGCAGGGTTCTTGAAGAAAACCAAACACTGCAAAAAATGCTGTTGAAGCGAATTCCGCTTCGTGACCAGCAAAGAACCTATGTAAGAGACTTCAAGTATAAAGGTCCTGTATATTCGTTATTCGCCAGACGACCCGTTTACAGGGAAATTGTATTCCAGCCCCAGGCGGACATAGGCAAAGCACTTTTCGAACGCCACATTGCACGAGCGCTGGCTGATATCGACACCCTGGTGTCCACTAGCGCCGAACGGTTGACTGATATGGCCCTGGAGTCGGTGGGGTACCTGTTGCAATGCCTTTCTATCGTGGCGACATTACCTATAGGCGGGACGGGCGCTTTGGCGACGGCACCGGCGAGAATGATGATTTCATTTTTGTTGGGAATGGGGGTTTCAGCCGCAGATCTGGCGCGCGCGGAGTTGTCTGATGACCCCGAAGAGGCTGATCGGTTGAGGATGAGTGCGGCAATCGGGGTTATTGTCGAACTCGCCGGACCGATTGCTGAAAAGGTCGTCGGCAATGCGCTTTCCAGCGTTGCAAAAAAGGAAATCGGCCGTCGCGTCGGCACATTGTTGAACTCAACCCACAGGTATTCCCTGCTGCGCGAGTCTTCATCGAGTATCGCTAATCAGATAACCGCCACCGCGGGAATGGAAATCCCTGGTGTCGCGAAAGGTATCAGTGTGTCTACTCAACTGGGGCATCTTGCAGGAGGACCGCACCTGGCTCAGAAACTGGCGAGCGAGACCCAGTGGGTCCGGCTTTCTGGTCCTGAAAAAGGCTATGTGTACCAGGGCTTTGTATTTCGCGGTGATATGCGGGAACCGTCGATCATCTTCGAAGAGGGTTTCAGGTTAAGAACGCCCATCACTGATATCAATCAAGTGAACGGCTTCAAAGGGGGCTATGGAGGCGCCCATGACGCTCTGGCCTTCGACGGTGCCGGAATATCGACATCGGCCTTCTACAAAAAAGATGGTGCGGGGGCCTTTGTATATGGTGGCGACAAAGGCGGCTTCACCTATTTTATCGATGCTCGGCAAATTGAAGGTTTCCACCTTTATGCCAATACTGAGCTGGCGTTTCGTCCCGACTCGCCACTCAAGCAACTGCCGCCCCTTGAAATAAACTATGGTGTTGATCTGCCCCCCTCAGCAGTACTTGGCGCCTACGACAAGGATGGCGTATTTATTTCCAACCCCAAGGCTATTACCCGGGCTATCAATTCAAGTCATAACGAAGTTTCCGATGGCATCGCGGGAAGGACGGTAAAAGAGGGTATTAAAGAAACCAGTCCTGACGGCGATATTCTTAACCTGCATTTCGGTAATGAAGCCATTGCCGGCACCGGAATAGATGGGCAGGTGGCTGATGCCGGAGCGCTCAACCGGGTAACCTCAAGCGACATCGATGCTTTCAGAGAAAGGCATGCCGAGAGACTCAACCGGGTAACCTCGAGCGATATCGATGCGTTCATGGCAAGGCGAGCCGAAAAACACAGTCGCGAAAATAATCAAGAAGGCTGAACTCTAAAGCGGCGTTCAGCGCCCTTGTCGGAGCATGCTCTGAACCTTGTCCCGCAGTTGATCAATAGAGAACGGCTTGCCGATGACCGACATGCCGACAGGGGCTTCAATGCTTTCGGCATAACCGCTGGCAAACAGAACTGGCAATGTGGGTCGAAGCTCACGGGCACGGACCGCCAGTTCTTTACCGTCCATGCCCGGTAGTCCGACGTCTGTCATCAACAGGTCGATGGTCTGCCCGCTGTCCCCGAGAAGTTTCAAGGCGGTTTCGCTGCCATCGGCTTCAAGCACCTTGAGCTCCAGCTCTTGCAACACGTCAACGATCAGCTCGCGTACGATGGCGTCGTCTTCGACTACAAGGATGGTGGAGGCGATGGCGGACATTACGGGGCTCTCTAAAAGTGAAGGCGCGGGTGCCGGTCGGCGAAACAGACTCGCTACTGGCATGAGCCGTTAGCGAGTCCCGACAAGTTCTCGAGGTTGTACAAAACAGCATAGCGGTATACCGGCCGAGAAGAATAACCTTCCGCTTGACCCAGGGCAGGTACGACATAGACATTGCGCGCTAAGCTGTCAGAAAAATAGCAGCCCGGCTCGGGAGCAAGCCCCGTGTTTCAGCACTTCACCAAGGCCTTTAAGCGGTGCGCATGCGCGATATTTCGCGGTTGCGTACCGGCAAGCTGTCGATCCTCTCCAGCCGGTTTTATCTGGCACAATTTGTGCTTTTTCTGTTGCAGAACTTCGCGCTGCAAGTCGATTCGGCTGAATCCTCGGTGAGCTTCGTTGCCGATCTACCGGTAGAAGGCAACCGGGACGAGTCCCCCATCGAACAGGTAGTATCCAGCCTGCTGACAAATGCTTTGCGTTATGGCGCCAAGGGTCCGATCGACCTGCACGTGTACACCGAAGGCGGCCAGGCACGGCTCGAAGCCCATGCGGGCTCCATCACTGTTGAATGCAAGATTATGAAGGCTCCTTATTTCGCGTTTGCCTGCCGTTGTAGAAACAGCTACAAGCGACGCAACCTCTGCTTGACCGGATGGTCGTATCCGGCAGCTATTGAACGAACAAAGGCTTCCCATGAGTGAAGATGCACAAGACGTCGTACTGATCGTCGAAGATGAACCGGTAATCCTGATGCTTCTCGCCGACTACCTGTCGGGCCTGGGCTATCGGGTATTACAGGCCGAGAATGGCGAGCAGGCCTTCGAGATTCTGGCCAGCAAACCGAACCTGGACATCATGATCACCGATTATCGACTGCCCGGTGGCATTACCGGGGTGATGATCGCCGAGCCTGCGCTCAAGCTTCGCCCGGACCTGAAAGTGATCTTTATCAGTGGTTACGCGGCTGAAATTCGAGAATCTGGCAGCCCTATCACGCGGACTGCACCGGTCCTGGAAAAGCCCTTCAACCTGAGTACCTTGCAGCAGAAAATTCAGGAGATGCTGGCGTAGCGAGCGGTTGTTCTCTACGAGACCGCAACCGGCGGACCAGGCATTCGCGCAGATCCTGCATCGACCTGGTACAGCCGTGGATGATCAGGTGTACGCATAACCTGCAGGAGTTGCCGAGCCCGCGTTCGGACGATCTTTCGGGGGGGGGGGGGGCGCAGGCTTGGGCCTACAACCCCTGCTGCAACGCCGGGTCATCCGGATTCTGTTGTTCCAGCTGCGCCAGCAGGATTTGCACGTTTTGCAGTTGCCCGCTTTCTTTCCAGTAGTTGATCAGCAGTACCCGCGCCTTACGATTGGCTGGCTGGCGTTGAACGATCTCTTCGAGCTGCTTTTGTGCGGCCTCAAGTTCTTTTTCGCCGTGCAGTGTGGTGGCCAGGTCGTAGCGGTATTCGTTGTTGTCCGGTTCAAGCTCCACGGCTTTGGACAGACCCAGCAAGGCGTATTCACCTTGCCCGTGATGCAACAGCCAGAGACCCAGGGCATGCTGCAGATAAGCCGAGCCGGATTGCTCTTGCAACTGCCTGGCAAGCAACTGCCGGGCAGCATCAGCCTGACCTTGTTTGTCCAGCACCTCAATCTGCGTGACGACGGCGCGTAGATTTTCAGGCTGCAGGCGCAGCACCGTTTCGAGAGCCTGTTGTGCCTCTTTCAATTGAGCGTTGTGCAGGTGCAGGCGCGCCAGTTGGTATTGCGCCTCGACACTCTGGGGCTGGGCCTTGAGGACTGATTCATACTCGTCGAGGACTTGCTCCAGGGGACCGAAATACAAACCCAGATCGTCTGGCGAAAGCCCCAGTAGCGCGTTAGCCGTGGCGAAACGCACACTTTGTTCCCTGTCCTCGAGCAACGGCCCGAGCAACAGGCTCCTTTGCCCGCCAGGCACCAGCCCGACAATGCTCTGTATCGCCGCCTGACGAACCACTATCGAGGGGTTGAGCAAATCGGCTTCGGCCAGTTTCAAGGCTTGCGGGCTGGGGTAGTCGGGAAGTTCGGCATGTAGCCTGACCCGTTGGCTGTCCGACAGGTCCGGGCGGGCCAGTTGTTGATAGAGCACCCGCGCCGCGCCCGGTTGGCCATTGTGGGCCTGTTCCAGCGCTTTGCCATAACCCTGCTTCACCGCAGGAGGCACGACTGGCGCAGTACTGCGCATAAAAAACCAGGCAATGGCGCAGGCAAACACGATAAGCAGACCGATGATCAGATAGCGGCGGGGCTTGGGCATGCAGGAGTCCGGGGGCTGGCAGCTTTTACAAAGGCGTCAGCTTCGGCCAGGAGGGGCCAGGAGTCAAACCCTGACTCAGGTCAGTACGTACTCGATCGGCTTGGGACGCACAATCATGGGGCTGGGCTTTATCGAGTGACGCTTTCGCAGCGGTTCCAGCCAGGAAGCGCGGCTCGTTTCTGTCCAACCGCTATGGCTGACAGGGTGATCGAGCGTATCTATCGGAAGCGTCTGACCCATCGGCGAGTTTGCCTGGAGCGTGTGTCGAGACTGAAACCTGTCGAGGCACCGAAGCAGTGACTACGCTTGCTGGAGATGACTCGATGAGTGTTCCCATGCAACCGCTACTTCAGTACTTCAAGGCGATACTCAACCCCGGGCAAGGGGTGCTGTTGTTCGCCCTGAGAACCATCGCGGCCGGGCTATTGACGCTGTATCTGGCCTTCTTGTTCGACCTCGACCAGCCCAAGTGGTCGATCATGGCGGTGGTCATCGTCAGCCAGCCACTGGGCGGCATGGCCCTGGCCCGCAGTTTCGGTCAGGTCATCGGCACCACGCTCGGGGCGGCTGTGGCGGTGGTGATCATGGCGATCTTTCCCCAGGCGCCGCTGCCTTTTATCACCACCCTGGCCTTGTGGCTGGCGCTGTGTACCGCTGGTGGCACCTTGCTGCGCTACACCAGTTCCCAGGCGTTTGTTTTGAGCGGATACACGGCAGTGGTTGTTGCACTGCTGGCGGTGCCTGATCAGGACGGCACGTTCCTGCTGGCCGTCACCCGCGTGACCGAGACGCTCTTGGCGGTTGCCTGTGTGTGCGTTGTCAGCCTTCTTACGGCGCGACCGGAAACCGTAGCCCGGGATTACTTCGCCAAGATCGATCAAGTGATCAAGCTGCTCGCGACCCACGCTGCTGCCGTCATTCGAACCGAAGAAAGCGAAGCCGATTTCCACCGGCGCCAGATGCAGCTGCTAGGCGCGATCAGCGCCCTGGAAGGCGTACGTCGGCATTTGTATTTCGATGCCCCACGTTTGCGCAGCGCCAATGGGCTGGTGCAGTTGCTGGGTAATCAGCTGGTGCTGCTGACCTCGCGGTTGACGGCTTTGCGCCACCAGCGGGAGCTGCTTACCGAGCGCTGGGAAGGCGCGTTGCCGGAGGAGATACAGCGTTTGCGCGCCGAAGAGCTGGCCTTTCTCGATGAATTGGCCCAGCAGGGACGCTCGTTATCAGCCGAGGCTCGCCATCATTTCTCGGCGCTGCAACAGCGCTTCGATGACCAGGCCTACAAGGCCGAACAACTCACCGAGACGATGCCTGCCACACTACGCTCACTGGCCTGGGCTCTGCGCTGGGAGCAGGCGCGGATGCTGGAGCAGCTCGGCCAGACTCTCGAACTGAGCGACGCGATCCAGGACGGGCGTGAAGCCAGTTGCGTGTTTCGCGGCCAGGACAATCCGCTGCATCTGGACTTCACCCTGGCGGCGATGAACGCGATCCGGGCATTTACCGCGTTGCTGGTGGCCGGCCTGATCTGGATCGAGACCGCTTGGGACGGAGCTCGTGGCGGGATGATCGTGCTGGGGATTCTCTGTTCGCTGATGGCGACTTTTCCGCGACCGTATCTGGCCAGCCAAAGCTTTGCCAGGGGGCTGGGTCTGGCCTTGGTGGTGTCGGCGCTGTATCAGTTCATGCTGGTACCGATGATCAGTGACTTCGAGTTACTCGCCTTGTTGTTCGCCCCATTGCTGTATGCCGTCGCGGTAGGGCTGGCCAGTCCACCAACCACTGGCACAGGCATTGGGCTTGGACTGACGACGATGCTGTTGCTGGGCCCGCAAAACGTGGGAATCGGCCAAAACACGGCCATTCTGTGGTTCGAGTTTGCCGCTGCGTATACCTGCGCAGCCACGCTTGCGCTCAGTGTCTACGCCTTGATCTTTCCGTTCAGGCCCGTTTTGCGGATGCGCCGGCTGTTCAAAGAAAACTGCGAGCAGGTCTACGCTTTGCTGAAGACACCGGCCACCGATGAGCAGCAATTTGCGTTTGAAAGCCGCATGGTCGATCGTCTGACCATGATGTTGGGATTATTACCGGCCACCCACGACAAGCAGTCCAGCGAGCTGTTCGAAGTCAGCCTCGGGTGCATGGCACTGGGTGTGGCGTTGAACCAGCTAAGGCAACAGGGGCGAAGCAACACGCTGCTGAGCACTGAACAACAAAACCGTCTGCTGGCTGCAGTCCGTGAGGCTGGACGATTGGTCGCCGGACGGCCAGGGATTGACCTTGAGCAACTGCTCGGAAACCTGCGGGTCCTGGGCGACGAAATGGACGACTTGCATTTAGACGTTCATGAACACCTGTGGTCGGTCTTCAGGATGCGCGTGGCGCTGCTGATTGTGGTGTCGTTTCTGGAGCGACATCGCAAACACTTTCAACCCGTAGACATGGAAGGAGTTCCGGCCCTTGCCCATTGATCTGGAAGTGGGTGGCGTCTACTTGCCGCCAATCGCCCAGGCGCTGCTGCTGGCCTTTCCGGTTTTCCTGCTGCTGGACTGGATCCTGCGCCGCTTCGGTGTGCTGCGGTTCGTCTGGCATGAAGCCTTGTTCGAAGGCGCGTTGTACGCCTGCGTTTGCGCAACGCTGATTCTGGTGATGGGAGCTTGATGCGTTGAAGAAGATCCTTGCCCGACTCGTGACGGTGGCGGTGGTATTGCTGGCCTTTGTTCTTGGCTGGTTTGCCTGGGAGCATTACACCCGCGCGCCCTGGACGCGGGATGCACGGGTACGTGCCGATGTGGTGACCTTGTCCGCCGATGTCTCGGGGCGCATCGTCGGCCTGGGCGTCCAGGACAACCAGCATGTGGACAAAGGCCAGCTGCTGTTGGAGATCGACCCGGCGCGCTACGTCCTGGCGGTGGAGCATGCCAAGCGCTCGGTGGAGGTGGCGAAAGCCACCCTGGGTCAATCCGAAGCAACGATTGTTGCCAGTGAAGCGCTGCTCAGCCAGCGTCAGAGTGAAGAGCGCCGACGGCGCACCCTCAAGCAGCGCTTCGCGATCTCCGGCGAAGAGTGGGAAAAATCCAGCACGGAAGTGGCGGTGGCGCAGGCTGAGTTGCTGCGCAACCAGGCCAACCTGGGGTTGGCTCAGGCCAACGTGCAACTGGCAATCGCCGCATTGACCCAGGCTGAACTGGATTTGCAGCGCACCCGGGTCGAAGCGCCTGTCAGTGGTTACGTCACCAACCTGCTGACCCGCCAAGGCGACTATGCCGCCGCCGGTGGCGCGCTGTTGGCGCTGGTGGACAGTGACTCGTTTTATGTCAGCGGCTACTTCGAAGAAACCAAGCTGCCGCGAATCGAGGAGGGCGACCGCGTCAGGATCGAATTGATGAGCGGCGAAACCTTTGGCGGCACCGTGCAAAGCATTGCCTTCGCCATTGCCGACCGGGAGAACTTGCCCGGCGGTCGCTTGCTGGCCAACATCAACCCCAGTTATACCTGGGTCAAACTGGCGCAACGGGTGCCGGTGCGGATACAGATCGATCCTGACTATGCCGGTAAACGTCGGCTCAGAGCCGGTACCACCGCCACCGTCACGGTGCTTGAAACCAATGTGGTTCCTGGGTCAGAACGCGGTCCGTAGCAGCTGCCGAAGGCTGCGTTCTATCGTTACCACGCAGGAGCGTGGGAACGATCAAACGTCCTTCGCGAGCAAGCTCGCTCCTACACAGAAATTGCTCCATCAAGGGGCGACCGTTTGCTCACCCCTTTTTTGTCTGCGCTTGATCGTTCCCACGCTCTGCGTGGGAATGCCGCCCTGGACGCTCCGCGTCCACGTGACGCAGAGCGTCACCGGGATGCGTTACCACGCAGGAGCGTGGGAACGATCAAACGTCCTTCGCGAGCAAGCTCGCTCCTACACAGAAATTGCTCCATC
>NZ_JBWKQB010000023.1:0-103310 GCF_059418545.1 Pseudomonas sp. GW821-FHT07G10
TCTGTGTACTTCCCCATGAAACACCCCATCGGTTATGTCTAACCTTTGGGGTGCAGTCCAGAGCGTGGGAACGATCAATAGATGCGTTTAAGGCATCAACACTTCAATCGAACCATCGGCCGTCATGCTGACCTGGCTGGTGCCGGGTTCGACTTCCGGGGTCACCGGCGCTGAATCCATGCTGGCGGCTTTCATCATCATCGGTGCGCGCATGTAGGGGCGCGGGTAACCGTTGCTGTTGAGGTTCAGGTTGACGATTTTGTAACCCTTGCCGCCCAGTGCCTCGGTGGCCAGTTGTGCGCGGGCCTTGAAGGCGCCGACGGCTTCTTTGAGCAAGGCGTCTTCGCTGGCCTTGCGGGTCGGGTTGGCGATGGCGAAATCCATGCCGCCCATTTTCAGGTCCGTCAGCAGTTCGCCGGTTAGCCTGGACAGCGCGGCGAAGTCCGGACTTTCCAGGCGCAGTTCGGCACGTTCGCGCCAGCCGGTGATTTTCTGGCCTTTGGTGTCGTAGATCGGGTAGCTGTTGCGGCTGCCCTGACGCAAGGTGATGTCCTTGACCTGACGAGCCTGGCCCAGCGCCTTGTTGATGGTGGTGCTGATGTCGGCGGCGAGTTTGGCCGGGTCGGTATTCTGCTGTTCGCTGTAGAGGGTCACGATCATCAGGTCGCGGGCCACTTCCTGGCTGACTTCGGCGCGCAGGGAAATCTGGTTGTAATGAAGCTCATCGGCGGCCAGGGCCGGCAGGCTGGCGAGGGCGCCAGTGCTTAGGGCAAGTAGGGCAGCGCTGCGGCTGAATGTATGCATGGAAACTCCTTGAGTGCAATCCGCAGGGGCTATGGTCCGAGCCTGCGTGAAACCATCAGACTGTAGCTTCTATTCTCCGGTTCACCTGGTTACAACTTCTATACATCTAAGGCTGATGACGACCGCTTCGCGGTCGATCGCAGGCAAGCCTCGCTCCTAATTGCGCGGTCCCTGCAGGAGCAAGGCTTGCCCGCGAGGCGCCCTGACAGCCGCCGAAGATCCCGACTGGACTGTGGCCGTTTGCCGCAGTTTGCCTGTGGGAGGCGCGGCTTGGTTATACTCATCGCGATCCGCCTGGAGCGCTCATCAGGAGAGCTCATGCTCGCCCCCGTTCAATTGCTTTCCGCCACTCGCCAGAACCTTTGGCGTCTGACTTTTATCCGCACGCTGGTACTGGCCGCCCAAGCCGGTTCGGTGGGGCTCGCCTACTGGTTCGATTTGCTGCCGTTGCCCTGGCTGCAACTGGCGGTGACCCTCGGTTTTTCAATGGTGCTGTGCGCTTTCACCGCCATTCGCCTGCGCACATCGTGGCCGGTGACTGAGCTGGAATACGCCCTTCAACTGGCCTGTGACCTGTTTATCCACAGTGCCTTGCTGTACTTCTCTGGCGGCTCGACCAACCCTTTCGTTTCCTATTACCTGGTGCCGCTGACCATCGCTGCAGTGACCTTGCCTTGGCGTTATTCGGTGGTTCTCTCCGGCATCGCCTTGACGATGTACACTTTGCTGCTGGCGCAGTTCTACCCGCTGGATACCTTCCCGATCGCCCGGGAGAAGATGCAGATCTACGGCATGTGGCTGAGCTTTGCATTGGCAGCGGCGGTGATTACCTTCTTCGCGGCGAGGATGGCCGAGGAACTGCGTCGTCAGGAAGAGTTGCGGGCGATCCGCCGCGAAGAAGGCCTGCGCGATCAACAACTGCTGGCCGTGGCCACGCAAGCCGCCGGTGCCGCCCATGAATTGGGCACGCCGCTGGCGACCATGAGCGTGCTGCTCAAGGAAATGCGTCAGGACCACCACGACCCGTTGCTGCAGGATGATTTGAGCGTGCTCCAGGACCAGGTAAAGCTGTGCAAAGAGACCTTGCAGCAATTGGTCCGCGCCGCTGAAGCCAATCGCCGTTTGGCGGTGGACATGCAAGACGTCACCGACTGGCTCGACGAAGCGCTGAACCGCTGGCACCTGATGCGTCCGGAGGCCAGTTACCGCCTCCAGCGTCTGGGCCAGGGCCCGGTGCCGCGATTGGCGCCGCCGCCGGACCTGACCCAGGCGTTGCTCAATCTGCTGAACAATGCCGCCGATGCCTGCCCCGAAGGCCTGGAAGTGCATCTGGATTGGGACGCCGAAAACCTCACCATCAGTATTCGCGACCACGGCGCCGGCGTGCCGCTGGCGATTGCCGAGCAAATCGGCAAGCCATTTTTTACCACCAAGGGCAAAGGTTTCGGCCTGGGCCTGTTTTTGAGCAAGGCCAGCGTGACACGCGCCGGCGGCTCAGTGAAACTCTATAGTCATGAGGAAGGCGGTACGCTCACCGAGCTGCGCCTGCCCCGTGTCGCCCGAGGAGACGAACATGAGTGACGAGATCCAAGTCGAAGGCGAAGAACTGCCGCATTTATTGCTGGTAGACGATGACGCTACCTTCACCCGCGTCATGGCGCGCGCCATGAACCGCCGCGGTTTTCGCGTGAGCACCGCAGGTTCTGCCGAAGAGGGGCTGACCATCGCCCAGCAGGACATTCCGGACTACGCCGCACTGGATCTGAAAATGGACGGCGACTCGGGATTGGTGCTGCTGCCCAAGCTGCTCGAGCTCGACCCGGAAATGCGCGTGTTGATCCTGACGGGCTATTCGAGCATCGCCACGGCGGTCGAGGCCATCAAGCGCGGCGCCTGCAATTATCTGTGCAAACCGGCGGATGCCGATGACGTGCTGGCAGCTCTGCTTTCCGAGCATGCCGACCTCGACACCCTGGTGCCGGAAAACCCGATGTCGGTGGACCGTCTGCAATGGGAGCACATCCAGCGCGTGCTGACCGAGCACGAAGGCAACATCTCCGCCACTGCCCGCGCCCTGGGCATGCACCGTCGTACCCTGCAGCGCAAACTGCAGAAACGTCCCGTTCGCCGCTGAACGGGCGCTGAACGAATATCTCCAGACTCGCGATAACCCGGGCTGATCATCTATGATCGGCTCGACGCGTGTTCTTTTCCCTATAGAGCCTGAACAATGAATCAGAACGCTGAATATTCTGCGGTCAACGACGCTGTGAGTGGGCAATTCCTGCGGCGGGTCTGGCGCATGACTACGCCGTACTGGCGCAGTGAGGAGAAGGGTAAGGCATGGACGCTGTTAATAGCCGTGATCGCGCTGTCATTGTTCAGCGTGGCGATCTCGGTGTGGATCAACAGTTGGTACAAAGACTTCTATAACGCGCTGCAAAAGAAGGACGATGCGGCGTTCTGGCAGTTGATTCTGTATTTCTGCGGGATCGCCGCAGTGGCTATCCTCGGGGCGGTGTATCGGTTGTATCTGACGCAGATGCTGACCATCCGCTGGCGGGCCTGGCTGACCGAGCATCATTTTGCCCGCTGGCTTGGAAGCAAGAACTACTACCAGTTGGAACAGGGCGGTTATACCGATAACCCGGACCAACGGATTTCCGAAGACCTCAACAGCTTCACCTCCAACACCTTGAGCCTTGGGTTGGGGTTGATCCGGACCGTGGTCAGTCTGGTCTCGTTCTCGATCATTCTCTGGGGCGTGTCGGGTAGTATCGAAGTCTTCGGCTACACCATTCCCGGTTACATGTTCTGGTGCGCGCTGGTGTATGCGGTGGTTGGCAGTTGGCTGACTCATTTGATCGGCCGGCGCCTGATCAGCTTGAACAACCAACAACAACGCTTTGAAGCTGACCTGCGTTTTTCCCTGGTCCGGGTCCGTGAAAATGCCGAGAGCATTGCGCTGTATAACGGCGAACCCAACGAGAACAAACGGCTGAGTACCCGCTTTGGCATGGTCTGGCAGAATTTCTGGGAGATCATGAGGGTGTCAAAACGCCTGACATTCTTCACAGCCGGTTATGGTCAGATTGCTATTATCTTCCCGTTCATCGTCGCGGCACCGCGTTACTTTACCGGCAAGATCGAGCTCGGCGAGCTGATGCAAATCAACTCGGCGTTCGGCAACGTTCAGGAGAACTTCAGCTGGTTCATCACCGCGTACTCCGAGATCGCAGCGTGGCGCGCCACCTGTGACCGGTTGCTGAGCTTTCACCAGGCCATGAGCGAAAACGAAGAGCGGCCGCCGGCAATAGATGTGCAGAGCCAGGGCGATGAGCTGAAAGTGCACAACCTGGGGCTGGACCTGGCCGACGGCCGTCATTTGCTGGCCGGCGCCAACATGAGTGTTGCGGCGGGTGAGCGATTGATGCTCAGCGGCCGTTCCGGTAGCGGCAAAAGTACCTTGCTGCGGGCTATGGGTCACCTCTGGCCCAGCGGCCACGGCAATATCCGCTTGCCGGCCCAGCGCTATCTATTCCTGCCGCAAAAGCCTTATTTGCCGATTGGCAGCCTGCGCGACGCCCTGAGTTATCCACAGCCGGGTGACGTTTATCCTCACGAGCGTTATGTGCAAGTGCTGGAGACCTGCCGTTTACCGCATCTGATCCCGCGTCTGGATGAGAGCAATCACTGGCAGCGCATGTTGTCGCCGGGCGAACAGCAACGCTTGGCCTTTGCCCGCGCGCTGCTCTACGCCCCGCATTGGCTGTACATGGATGAAGCCACTTCGGCGATGGACGAAGAAGACGAAGCGGCGCTTTATCAAGCCTTGATTCATCAGTTGCCGGGCTTGAGTATCGTCAGCGTCGGGCATCGCAGCAGTCTCAAGCGTTTCCACTCACGGCATGTGCGCATCGAGGGTGGTCACTTGGTCGAGCAAGCGGTGACGGCGTAGTCAACAGTGATCGTACAACCCGGTTGAGCTATGATACGGGTTCAGCCGTTTGCCGAGAAAGATGTTCACCATGGAAAACCAGATCGAGGCGCCACGCCTTCCGCGCAAACGTCGCAGCCTTGCGCAAGAGTTGGTGACGGTGTTGTCCGAGCAGATCCGCGACGGTCAGCTGCAGCGCGGTGACAAGCTGCCCACCGAGTCGGCGATCATGGAGGCTCATGGCGTCAGCCGCACCGTGGTGCGCGAAGCGATTTCGCGCTTGCAGGCCGCCGGGCAGGTCGAGACTCGCCACGGTATCGGCACCTTTGTGCTGGACACACCGAGCCCGAGCGGCTTTCGTATCGATCCGGCGACCGTGGTGACCTTGCGTGATGTGTTGGCGATTCTTGAGCTGCGTATCAGCCTGGAAGTGGAGTCTGCCGGCCTCGCGGCGCAACGCCGTAGCGCCGAGCAGTTGGCGGCGATGCGCGCAGCACTGGATGCGCTGAACGAAAGTGCCGCCCGTGCCGGTGATGCGGTAGCGTCGGACTTCCAGTTTCATCTGCAGATCGCACTGGCCACCGGCAATCGTTACTTCACTGACATCATGAACCACCTGGGCACCAGCATCATTCCTCGCACCCGGCTCAACTCCGCGCGTCTGGCCCATGATGACCAGCAGCACTACATGAGCCGTTTGAGTCGTGAACACGAAGAAATTTATGAAGCCATTGCCCGCCAGGACTCGGACGCGGCCCGTGCGGCCATGCGTTTGCACCTGACCAATAGCCGCGAACGTCTGCGCCACGCCCATGAAGAGGCGCAGGCGCAGCAGGGGTAGATGGGGGAGTACAATTTCTGGTTTGAACAATGACCTGTGGCGAGTGGGCTTGCCCTAATGCCGTTCAGTTAAGCGAGCGCAGCTTTTTGTAGGAGCCGAGCTTGCTCGCGATGGACGTTAACGATAACGCGTATTTTCTGAATAGACGTGCCGCCCTTGAGTCCATCGCGAGCAAGCTCGCTCCTACAATAGGGACCTATATTTCCTTAACTGAACGGCATTAGGGCAAGCCCACTCGCCACAGGTGCAGTGCAAGGCTTGAAACTCAGCCGGTCTTTAGAATCGAACGATCCACTCTCATCGCCAGTTGCCCTCCAACTGGCTTGGCCTTGACCCCCCCCCCTTGTCATTCTATGTCGCCCTTGGCAATCGGCACGCCATTGGAAAGCAGTTCCTGCCCAGATCTCAGCATCGACGATGAATTGCAGTTGACGATTATAATTTAAGTTGTACGATGACGTACGACATCAGCCAGGACTGATGTACCTCTTCATCACAACGTGCTTCCCAGGGTGTTCGAATAATGAATCCACAAGAACTGAAGTCCATCCTTTCTTCCGGTCTGCTGTCTTTTCCGGTGACCGATTTCAATGCCCAGGGCGACTTCCATCGTGCTGGCTACATCAAGCGTCTCGAGTGGCTGGCCCCGTATGGCGCCTCGGCCTTGTTTGCGGCGGGTGGTACCGGTGAGTTCTTCTCCCTGGCAGCCAGCGAGTATTCGCAAGTCATCAAGACGGCCGTCGACACCTGCGCCGCCAGTGTGCCGATCCTTGCCGGTGTCGGCGGCTCTACCCGCCAGGCCATCGAATACGCTCAAGAAGCCGAGCGCCTGGGCGCCAAAGGTTTGTTGCTGTTGCCGCATTACCTGACTGAAGCCAGCCAGGACGGCGTCGCCGCCCACGTTGAGGCGGTGTGCAAATCGGTAAAAATCGGCGTGATTGTCTATAACCGCAACGTCTGCCGTCTGACCGCGCCATTGCTGGAACGCCTGGCTGAGCGCTGCCCGAATCTGATCGGCTACAAGGATGGCGTGGGTGATATCGAGTTGATGGTGTCGATCCGTCGTCGCCTCGGCGATCGCTTCAGCTACCTTGGAGGCTTGCCGACCGCAGAGGTCTACGCCGCGGCTTACAAGGCGTTGGGCGTACCGGTTTACTCCTCGGCGGTGTTCAACTTCATTCCGAAAACCGCGATGGATTTCTATCACGCCATCGCCCGTGAAGATCACGCCACCGTCGGCAAAATCATCGATGACTTCTTCCTGCCGTACCTGGATATCCGCAACCGCAAGGCCGGGTACGCGGTGAGCATCGTCAAGGCAGGAGCAAAAATTGCCGGCTACGACGCAGGCCCTGTGCGCACTCCGCTGACTGATCTGCTGCCAGAAGAATACGAAGCACTGGCTGCGCTGATCGACAAGCAAGGTCCGCAGTAAGAATTTTCCTGGGCCGCCGAGCAATCAGCGGCCATCGTGCAAGGAGATTGCTCGTGTCAGATACAAAACGATTCGATAACTACATCGGCGGCCAATGGGTCGCTGGTACCGACTACTCGACCAATATCAATCCGTCCGAGTTGTCCGATGTCATCGGCGAATACGCCAAGGCCGACCTGGCTCAGGTACACGCCGCCATCGACGCCGCCCGTGCCGCGTTCCCGGCCTGGTCGACGTCCGGTATTCAGGCGCGCAGTGATGCGCTGGATAAAGTCGGCAGCGAGATTCTCGCCCGCCGCGAAGAACTCGGCACGCTGCTCGCTCGGGAAGAGGGCAAAACGTTGCCCGAGGCTATTGGCGAAGTGTCCCGCGCCGGCAACATCTTCAAGTTCTTCGCCGGTGAATGCCTGCGTTTGTCGGGCGATTACCTGCCCTCGGTGCGTCCGGGCGTCAACGTTGAAGTCACCCGCGAAGCCCTGGGTGTGGTCGGTCTGATCACGCCGTGGAACTTCCCGATTGCCATTCCAGCCTGGAAGATCGCTCCGGCGTTGGCCTACGGCAATTGCGTGGTGCTCAAACCGGCCGACCTGGTGCCGGGCTGCGCTTGGGCGTTGGCGGAAATCATCTCCCGCGCAGGCTTCCCCGCTGGCGTGTTCAACCTGGTGATGGGCAGCGGTCGAGTGATCGGTGACGCCATGGTCAACAGCCCGAAAGTCGACGGCATCAGCTTCACTGGCTCGGTCGGCGTGGGTCGGCAGATCGCGGTCAGCTGTGTATCGCGCCAGGCTAAAGTGCAACTGGAAATGGGCGGCAAGAACCCGCAGATCATTCTTGACGATGCCGACCTCAAGCAAGCGGTCGAGCTGGCGGTACAGAGCGCGTTCTACTCCACTGGGCAGCGTTGCACCGCCTCGAGCCGTTTTATCGTCACCGCAGGGATTCACGATACATTCGTCGAAGCCATGGCCGAGCGTATGCGCTCGATCAAGGTCGGCCATGCGTTGAAGTCCGGAACCGATATCGGTCCGGTGGTCTCTCAAGCGCAGCTTGAACAGGATCTGAAGTACATCGACATCGGCCAGTCCGAAGGTGCGCGACTGGTCAGTGGCGGTGGCCTGGTGACCTGCGATACCGAAGGCTACTTCCTCGCACCGACGCTGTTTGCCGACAGCTCGGCCCAGATGCGCATCAGCCGTGAAGAGATCTTCGGCCCGGTGGCCAATATCGTTCGTGTAGCGGATTACGAGGCAGCGCTGGCCATGGCCAACGACACCGAATTCGGTCTGTCGGCGGGCATCGCCACTACCTCGCTGAAGTACGCCAACCACTTCAAGCGCCACTCCCAGGCCGGGATGGTGATGGTCAATTTGCCGACCGCCGGCGTTGATTACCATGTGCCGTTTGGTGGTCGAAAAGGTTCATCCTATGGTTCTCGCGAGCAAGGTCGCTATGCGCAGGAGTTCTACACCGTTGTAAAAACCAGCTACGTCGGTTCGTAACACGCACCACCCTGTAGGAGCAGCCGGTCGACGCTCGATTGCTCGCGATGCACTCGAAATTACCGCGGTATTCCTGATGCCCCGCGTTATCGTTGACGACCATCGCGAGCAATCGAGCGTCGACCGGCTGCTCCTACAGAAATCAAAAATCATTACCCGCAAAAAAAATAATTAGTGGGAGTACATCTACATGCAAGCGACCAAGCCGACGCATGTCCGCTATTTGATTTTGCTCATGCTGTTTCTGGTGACCACAATCAACTACGCCGACCGCGCAACCATCGCCATCGCAGGCTCCAGTCTGCAAAAAGACCTTGGCATCGACGCCGTCACCCTCGGCTATATCTTCTCCGCATTTGGCTGGGCCTACGTGGCCGGGCAAATCCCCGGCGGCTGGCTGCTCGACCGTTTCGGTTCGAAAAAAGTCTATGCCCTGAGCATTTTCACCTGGTCGCTGTTCACCGTGCTGCAAGGCTATGTGGGTGAGATCGGTGTATCCACCGCCATCGTCGCATTGTTCATGCTGCGCTTTCTGGTGGGCCTGGCCGAAGCGCCATCCTTCCCCGGTAATGCGCGCATCGTTGCGGCCTGGTTTCCGACTGCAGAGCGCGGAACGGCGTCGGCGATCTTCAACTCGGCGCAATACTTTGCCACGGTGATCTTCGCCCCGCTGATGGGCTGGATCGTCTACCGCTTCGGCTGGCAGCATGTGTTCGTGGTAATGGGCGCAATCGGCATTGTGTTCTCGCTGGTCTGGCTGAAAGTTATCCACAGCCCGCGCCAGCATCCGATGATAAACGACGCCGAGTTCAAACACATCGCCGATAACGGCGGCCTGGTCGACATGGATCAGGACAAAGGCAAGGGCAAGCGCACCGACGGTCCAAAATGGGACTACGTGCGTCAGTTGCTCAGCAACCGGATGATGCTCGGCGTGTACCTGGGCCAATACTGCATCAACGGTATCACCTACTTCTTCCTGACCTGGTTCCCGGTGTACCTGGTTCAGGAGCGCGGCATGACCATTTTGAAGGCGGGGTTCATCGCTTCTTTGCCGGCCATCTGCGGTTTTATCGGCGGCGTATTGGGCGGGATTATTTCCGACTACCTACTGCGCAAAGGTCATTCCCTGACCTTCGCCCGCAAGGCACCGATTATTGGCGGTTTGCTGTTATCCACCAGCATCGTGGCCTGCAACTACGTCGATATCGAGTGGATGGTGGTGGGTTTCATGGCCCTGGCGTTCTTCGGTAAAGGTGTTGGCGCGCTCGGTTGGGCGGTGGTGTCCGATACCTCGCCGAAACAGATTGCCGGCCTCAGTGGTGGCCTGTTCAACATGTTCGGCAACATCGCTTCGATTACCACGCCGATCGTGATCGGCTACATCATCAGCTCTACCGGTTCATTCAAATGGGCGCTGGTGTTTGTCGGTTGCAATGCGCTGGTGGCGGTCTTCAGTTATCTGGTGATCGTCGGCCCGATCAAACGCGTGGTGCTCAAGGAGCCGCCGAGTGCCGGCCCGGAACTTAATAAATTTTCTCAAGCTCATTCCTGAGGAGCGGCGTCATGCAGTTGATTGAACATTCCGACTCGCCGCGCTACATCCGTCTGCACGAGCTGGATAATGTAGTGATCGTGGTCAACGACCAGGGTGTGCCGGCCGGTACCGAGTTCCCGGACGGCCTGGTGACTGTGGATTTCGTCCCGCAAAGCCACAAGGTGACGCTGGAAGATATTCCCGAAGGCGGCCAGGTGATTCGTTACGGTCAGACCATCGGTTACGCCTTGCAGCCGATCCCGCGTGGCAGCTGGGTCAAGGAAGATCAACTGCGCATGCCCACCGCGCCGCCGCTGGACAGTTTGCCGCTGTCCACCGAGGTGCCGGCCGCACAAGCACCACTGCAAGGCTTCACGTTCGAGGGGTATCGCAATGCCGACGGCACTGTTGGCACGCGCAATATTCTGGGTATCACCACCACCGTGCAGTGTGTGACCGGTGTGCTGAATCATGCGGTCAAGCGTATACGCGACGAGCTGCTGCCCAAGTACCCGCATGTCGATGATGTGGTGGCGCTGACCCACAGCTACGGCTGCGGTGTGGCGATTACCGCCACCGATGCCTACATCCCGATCCGCACCGTGCGCAATCTGGCGCGCAACCCGAATCTGGGCGGCGAAGCGCTGGTCATCAGTCTGGGTTGCGAGAAGTTGCAGGCCGGCCAGGTGATGCATGAGAACGACAGCTCGGTGGACCTCAGTGAGCCGTGGTTGTATCGCTTGCAGGACTCCAGCCACGGTTTCACCGAGATGATCGAACAGATCATGGCGCTGGCCGAAACCCGTTTGAAGAAACTCGACCAGCGCCGTCGCGAAACCGTGCCGGCGTCCGAATTGATTCTCGGCATGCAGTGCGGCGGCAGTGATGCGTTTTCCGGGATCACCGCCAACCCGGCGCTCGGTTATGCCTCGGACTTGCTGTTAAGAGCGGGTGCGACGGTGATGTTTTCCGAAGTGACCGAAGTGCGCGATGCCATCTACTTGCTGACCTCGCGCGCCGAAACCGAGGAGGTGGCGCAGGAGTTGGTGCGCGAGATGGACTGGTACGACCGTTACCTGGCCAAGGGTGAAGCCGATCGCAGCGCCAATACCACGCCGGGCAACAAGAAGGGCGGGTTGTCGAATATCGTCGAGAAGTCGTTGGGCTCCATCGTCAAATCCGGCAGCAGCGCGATTAACGGCGTGCTTGGTCCGGGCGAACGCTTCAAGCGTAAAGGCCTGATCTTCTGCGCGACGCCGGCGAGTGATTTTGTCTGTGGCACCCTGCAACTGGCGGCCGGGATGAACCTGCATGTGTTCACCACCGGGCGGGGTACGCCTTATGGCCTGGCTATGGCACCGGTGGTGAAGGTCTCGACCCGTACCGAACTGGCCCAGCGCTGGCCGGACCTGATCGACATCGATGCCGGGCGCATTGCCACCGGCCGCGCCAGCATCGAAGAGCTGGGTTGGGAGCTGTTCCACTTCTACCTGGACGTCGCCAGCGGCAAGAAACAGACCTGGGCCGAGAAGCACAAATTGCACAACGACATCACGCTGTTCAATCCGGCGCCGATTACCTGACCTTATGATTATTCCCACGCTCGCGCGTGGGAACGATCCTGGATTGCGATGCGGCTTATCTGTCGCTGCTGGCTTATCATTAGCCCCCTAATGACAGGCACAAGGTTCACCAGGCATGCTGGCAATCTTTCTCGAAACACTGAATATCACCGCGCCAGTGTTTGCCATGTTGTTTTTGGGGGTGTTGCTCAAACGCATCGGCTGGATCGACGACAATTTTATCCACACCGCGTCGGCACTGGTGTTCAACGTCACCATGCCGGCGTTGTTGTTTCTCGGCATCCTGCATGCCGATCTGCATTCGGCGTTGCAGCCATCATTGCTGATCTATTTCGCCATCGCCACGTTGGTCGGTTTTGCCATTGCCTGGGGTTGGGCGATCTGGCGTTGCCCGCAGGAAGACCGTGGGATCTACGCCCAGGGCGCGTTTCGTGGCAACAACGGCGTTATTGGTCTGGCCTTGGCAGCGAGTATGTATGGCAGCTACGGGATTTCTCTCGGGGCGATTCTCGCGGGGCTGGTGATTGTGTTCTACAACACCCTCTCGACCATTGTGCTGGCGGTCTACAGTCCGGTCATCAAGTCTGATCCATGGAGCGTCTGCAAAAGCGTGTTCAGCAACCCGCTGATCATCAGCGTGTTTTCCGCGGCGCCGTTCGCCTATTTCCGGATAGGCCTGCCCAACTGGCTGGAAACCTCCGGCGGGTATCTGGCGCAGACGACTTTGCCACTGGCACTGATTTGCATCGGTGGCACGCTGTCGCTGGCGGCGTTGCGCAAAAGTGGTGAGCTGGCGTTGAGCGCAAGCCTGGTGAAGATGATTGGTTTGCCGGTGCTGGCTACATCTGGGGCCTGGCTCTGCGGCTTTCGCGGGGCGGAGTTGGGGATTCTGTTTCTGTACTTCGGCAGCCCGACTGCCGCCGCCAGTTTCGTCATGGCCCGACAGGCCAACGGCAATCACGAATTGGCGGCAGCGATCATTGTGATCACCACGCTGATGGCGGCGGTGACCACCAACATCGGGATATTTCTGTTGCAGTGGGGTGGGTGGATCTAGTGGCCTGTGTGGCTAGTTCTGTTAGTCAACTTCGGCGCCAGCAGCCCATATCCTGCGTTGCTGTTCCTCGCCATAGCGGGCTATGACTCGTCACAGCGCCTTGGCTCTGGGCCGCCGGCATCCGAATTTGAGCTAACGAACTAGCCACACAGGCCACTAGACCCCTAATACCCCATGCCAGTGCGCGAGTCAGGCCAGCAAATCTTCATAAAATGCCCCAAACGGACGAGTAGGGTGGGCGATCTGGATTTCCAGAATCCACAGGCCAACATCGGGGCAGGCTTCGAAATTTCCCAGATCCCCGGCGCGATAGATGGCGTGGGGGAAATCACTGACGCGATGGCCTTTGATGTCCAGGTTCAGTACCCATCCCATGGCCGTTGCCTGCGCCTCGGCGTAGCGATACAGCTCAGGCCCGGCTACCTGATGGGTTCGCCAATAGTCGTGAACCTGATCAAACAGGGTTTTGGCAGCCGTGGCGCAAGCGCGCATCTCTGGATCGTTGCCGGTGGTGAAGGTTGCGCCGCAGTCCCCCTCATGCTGATCCCAGACCACGCCCAGGTCGATAAAGAAAATATCGTTGTCACCCAGTGCCGGATCGCCTTCGGAGCGCTGTTTGAATGTTTTTAAAGTGTTTTCGCCGAAACGGATCAGCAGTGGGTGCCAGATGCGGTCCATGCCCAGTTCTTGCAAAACCTCCAGGCCCAGCGCTTTGGCTTCGGATTCAAGCATGCCGGGCTTGATGCGTCTGGCCATCTCTTCGATGGCTTCCCAGGTCTTGCGTTTGGCGTGGCGCATGCCTTCCAGGCTATAGGCCAGGCCAACGGCTTCTTTGTTTATGGCGGTCATCGATCAGGTCTCGGTAAGGGGGTTTTGTGATCTTCGTTGTATATAAATATATATAGCGGTGTCGTTGGGCAGGATGCAATCGTTGCGTGAGGTGGCGATCAAAAAGTTGAAGTCTGAAACTAAAAACGGCGTGAACATGGCGTCTCGGTCTCGCGGCCTTATAATGGACACCTTTGCGTAAATCAGCAGGCTGTAAGTCCTTGGCAAATATAGATAACGCGGCCGCCGAAATGGCGGCCGCAGGCTTTTTCAGAATCGCTTTGGGTGTTGAATACAAAGGTTCGCGTTATTGCGGCTGGCAGCGTCAGGCTTCCGGCGTTTTGACGGTGCAGGAAACCCTTGAAAATGCCTTGTCCAAAGTCGCCGACTCTCCGGTATCGCTGATGTGTGCCGGCCGTACCGACGCCGGCGTGCATGCCTGCGGGCAAGTAGTGCATTTTGATACACAGGCCGAACGCTCGATGAAGGCCTGGGTCATGGGGGCCAACATCAATCTGCCCCACGATATCAGCGTGAGCTGGGCCAAGGTCATGCCTGCCGATTTCCATGCACGCTTCAAGGCGATTGCCCGGCGCTACCGTTATGTGATTTACAACGATCAGATTCGCCCGGCGCATTTGAATCAGGAAATTACCTGGAACCATCGCCCGCTGGATGTACAGCGTATGGCCGAAGCCGCCGAGCATCTGGTCGGGACTCACGATTTCAGTGCGTTTCGCGCCGGTCAGTGCCAGGCCAAGTCACCGATCAAGAAGCTCCATCACCTGCGTGTGACCCAGCACGGCAAGATGATCGTGCTGGATATCCGTGCCGGTTCATTTCTGCATCATATGGTGCGTAATATCGCTGGGGTGCTGATGACCATCGGCGCCGGTGAGCGGCCGGTGGAGTGGGCCAGGGAAGTGCTCGAAAGCCGTATTCGTCGAACCGGTGGCGTGACCGCCCATCCGTACGGGCTGTATCTGGTACAGGTTGAGTACCACGACGAGTTCCAATTGCCCGAGCGTTTCATTGGCCCGCATTTCCTGACTGGCTTCTCGGAACTTGACGGCTGACGCCCGGAAAAGCATTTGTTACCATCCGGGACTTTCTCGGATCAGCCCTGAGGTTCAAACGACATGTCAGCCGTTCGCAGCAAGATTTGCGGGATTACCCGCATAGAAGACGCCTTGGCAGCCGTCGACGCCGGGGCGGATGCGATTGGTTTTGTGTTTTACGCCAAAAGCCCTCGGGCGGTGAATGTGCAGCAGGCGCGGGCGATCATTGCGGCGTTGCCGCCATTCGTGACCACTGTCGGTTTGTTCGTCAATGCCAGTCGTTGCGAGCTGGGCGAGATTCTCGATGCCGTGCCGCTGGACCTGCTGCAGTTTCATGGCGACGAAACGCCGTCCGATTGCGAGGGTTATCACCGGCCCTACATCAAGGCGCTGCGGGTCAAGGCAGGCGATGACATCGCTGCCAGGTGCGAGGCTTATGCGGGTGCCAGCGGGATATTGCTGGATACCTATGTCGAAGGCGTTCCTGGAGGTACCGGAGAAGCGTTCGACTGGTCATTGGTGCCACAGGGCCTGAGCAAGCCGATCATCCTCGCCGGAGGTCTGTCGGCGACGAATGTGGCTGAGGCCATCGCCCGGGTCCATCCGTATGCGGTGGACGTCAGTGGCGGGGTGGAGCAGAGCAAAGGCATCAAGGATCACGCAAAGATTCGTGCGTTTATTCAGGCCGTACGTAGCAGCAGCTAGCCGATGTGACGGCTGGCAGTCTGCCGCCGTCCATAACACCACTGTACAAAACAGGCTTGGCACCGTCCCTGGACGGGCCGAAATTAAAGTGGCAGCCGCTCTGGAGCGGCTGCCGGGATGGCTGAGGATTTGTTCGGTTACACGCAGGTCAAGCCTCGCGCTGACCGCGGTAACCAACGGATCATCGCCGCACACATGAATTTAGCTCAAGGGCATGCGCGGGGCTGCGAACGTCAAATGTTCGGGTCGCCGGTACTGGAGAAAGAAAGCATGAGCAACTGGTTAGTAGACAAACTGATCCCTTCGATCATGCGTTCCGAGGTGAAGAAAAGTTCGGTGCCTGAAGGTTTGTGGCACAAATGCCCGTCCTGCGACGCCGTGCTGTATCGTCCGGAGCTGGAAAAGACCCTGGATGTTTGCCCCAAGTGCAACCACCACATGCGTATTGACGCCCGCGCTCGTATCAATATCTTCCTCGATGCTGAAGGTCGTGCCGAACTGGGTGCTGACCTGGAGCCAGTGGATCGTCTGAAATTTCGCGACGGCAAAAAGTACAAGGATCGTCTGACCGCGGCCCAGAAGCAGACCGGCGAGAAAGACGCGCTGATCTCCATGAGCGGTACTCTGCTGGGTATGCCTGTGGTGGTCTCGGCGTTCGAGTTCTCCTTCATGGGTGGCTCGATGGGCGCCATCGTTGGTGAGCGTTTTGTTCGTGCCGCCAACTATGCGCTGGAAAACCGCTGCCCGATGATCTGCTTTGCTGCTTCCGGCGGTGCGCGGATGCAGGAAGCGCTGATTTCTCTGATGCAAATGGCCAAGACCTCGGCGGTTCTGGCGCGTCTGCGTGAAGAAGGTCTTCCGTTTATCTCCGTTCTTACCGACCCGGTCTATGGTGGGGTTTCCGCCAGTCTGGCGATGCTCGGTGACGTCATCGTCGCTGAGCCCAAGGCCCTGATCGGCTTCGCCGGCCCGCGTGTGATCGAGCAGACCGTGCGTGAAAAACTGCCGGAAGGCTTCCAGCGCAGTGAGTTCCTGCTGGAGCACGGCGCCATCGACATGATCATTGCTCGTCAGGAGCTGCGCCCGCGTCTGGGTAACCTGCTGGCGCAAATGATGGGCCTGCCGACGCCGGTATTCATTGCCGCTCCGGTCGAGTCGATCGCGATCCCTCCGGTGCCTGCAAACCTATGATCGAACGTACCCTTGGCGACTGGCTCGCCTACCTTGAGCAATTACATCCGTCGGCCATCGACATGGGGCTGGAGCGCTCGCAAGAGGTAGCGTCCCGGATGGGGCTGGGCAAGCCGGGGCCTCGGGTGATCACGGTTACGGGTACCAACGGCAAAGGTTCTACCTGTGCGTTCGTGGCTTCCTTGCTGCGAGCGCAGGGACTCAAGGTCGGCGTCTACAATTCGCCGCATCTGCTGCGCTACAACGAGCGGGTGCAGGTCAATGGCGTCGAAGCCACTGACGCTGAACTGTGCGAGGCCTTCGTGGCGGTCGAGTCCGGTCGCCGCGAAATCTCCCTGACTTATTTCGAGATGGGCACCCTGGCGGCGTTCTGGCTGTTCCAGCGTGCCGGTCTCGATGCCGTGGTGCTGGAAGTCGGTCTGGGTGGTCGTCTGGATGCGGTCAATCTGATCGATGCCGACCTGGCACTGGTCACCAGCATCGGCGTCGATCACGCTGACTGGCTGGGTAATACCCGTGAGTCGGTGGCTTTCGAAAAGGCCGGCATATTCCGTCAGGGCGTGCCTGCGCTCTGCGGCGATCTCAATCCTCCTCAACCCTTGCTGGACAAAGCGCGCGAGCTGAGTTGCCCGTTTTTCCTGCGTGGTCGCGATTTCGATCTGGGTATCACCGAGCATAACTGGCAGTGGCGCGGCCTGGATGCGCAAGGTGGTGTTGTCGAGTTGCATGATTTGCCTCTGCTCGATCTGCCGATGGAAAACGCGGCGCTGGCGTTGCAGGCTTACCTGTTGCTCGGTTTGCCATGGCAGGCGAAGCAAATTGTCGAGGCGCTGAAAGCCACTCAGGTGGTTGGTCGCCTCGATCGGCGTCAGTTTGATTGGCACGGCAAGCGTCTGAATGTGCTGCTGGATGTGGGACACAACCCGCATGCAGCGGAGTATCTGGCCCATCGCCTGGCTCGCCGCCCTCTGGCAGGCAGGCGTCTGGCGGTGTTTGGTTTGCTGGCTGACAAGGACCTCGATGGAGTTCTTGCGCAGTTGAGTGGTAGTGTCCAGCAGTGGGCTGTTGCTCCGCTGGATTCTGCGCGCAGTCGCCCGGTCGAAGATCTGCAGGCGGCCTTGCAGAACCTTGGTGCGTCGGTGACGTCCTACGAAAGTGTCGCTGCCGCGCTGGAAGGGCAGTGTGCCCAAGCGGCGGCCGAGGATGAAATTCTGTTGTTTGGATCATTTTATTGTGTTGCCGAGGCGCTCCAATGGTTAGCCCGGCGCTCCACGGAGGAGGCTGCAAATGGCTTTGCTGGATAACGTTTACAAGCAGCGTATGGTCGGAGCACTGGTCCTGGTGGCGTTGGCGGTAATCTTCTTGCCGATGCTGTTTTCCCGTCAGGATGAGCAGCGTCAGATAATCGTTGACGCCCCGGCCAAGCCTCAAGCGCCTGCGGTGCAGCAAGTTCAGGTTGAGCCAGTGGTCGTGCCTGAACCGCAAAGCCTGCCGCAAGAGCCGGTTCCCAGTGATGACGAGATCGCTGATCAGGAGGTGCCGGCCAAGCCGGTCGCGCCGATGACTCCAGTCCCGGCGCCGGTCGTAGCCAGCAAGCCTGTAGCCCCCGCGCCGGTACCAAAACCTGCAGCAGCCCAGCCTGTTGCACCGGCGCCGAGCAAACCCGATGTGAGCCAAAGTCGCGTCGATGCCAATGGTCTGTCAGTCAGCTGGTCGGTTCAATTGGCCAGCCTGTCCAGTCGGGAAAGTGCCGAGAGCTTGCAGAAATCCCTGCGCAGCCAGGGTTACAACGCCTATATCCGTTCTGCAGATGGCAAGAACCGGGTGTTCGTCGGGCCGCTGATCGAGCGCGCTGAAGCCGATCGTCTGCGCGACTTGCTGGGTCGTCAGCAGAACCTCAAGGGTTTTGTGGTGCGTTTCCAGCCTGAGCGCGGCTGAAGCCACGTTGCTCGTAGCAGCTGGCGCAGCCTGCGTCCGGCTGCGCAGCAGTCGTAAGCCCGGCTTGCGCGGTTTGCCTGAATGACCGAGATGCCTGGTATTGCGACTGCTGAGCAGCTGGACGCAACCTTCGCCAGCGGCTACGCAGGTCGTGTTATCGGCTGACGCTATCTCATTGATTTGAAATGCACTGACAATCGCAGCTTACCGACAGCCATGGGCTCTGCTAAAATGCGCCGCCTTATCCGTCTGTAGGCTGCACTGTGCTATTTACCTGGGTTGACTGGGCGATCGTTGCAATCGTCGCCATCTCCGCTTTGATCAGTTTGAGTCGCGGCTTCGTCAAAGAAGCACTGTCGCTGCTCACCTGGATCATCGCAGGAATCGTAGCCTGGATGTTTGGTGGCTCATTGTCCCAGTACCTCGCCGGATACATCGAAACACCTTCGGCACGCGTGATCGCGGGCTGTGCCATCATGTTTGTCGCCACCTTAATGGTGGGCGCAATGATCAATTACCTTATCAGCGAACTGGTTCGCGTCACCGGCCTGTCCGGGACCGATCGTTTTCTCGGCATGGCCTTCGGCGCGGCGCGTGGCGCGCTGCTGGTGGTCACCGCCGTCGGGCTCTTGAGTCTGGGCCCGGTACAGCAGGATAAGTGGTGGCAGGAGTCAAGGCTCGTACCACAATTTCTATTGGTTGCAGATTGGTCCAAAAACCTCATATTAGGGTGGAGCAGTCAGTGGCTGGCCAGCGGTATCAGCGTACCCGCTGACATACCGTTCAAGGAGCATCTCTTGCCGACGGCCAAAACGCCGCAGTGAGAAGTGTTCAGTTCAGTTTCATTAAGTAGGGGTTGCGTCGCATGTGTGGCATCGTCGGTATCGTCGGTAAGTCGAACGTCAATCAGGCGCTGTATGACGCGCTAACCGTCCTCCAGCACCGCGGCCAGGACGCTGCCGGTATCGTGACCAGCCATGATGGCCGGTTATTCCTGCGCAAGGACAATGGCCTGGTCCGTGATGTGTTCCATCAGCGGCATATGCAGCGCCTGGTCGGTCACATGGGCATTGGCCATGTGCGTTACCCGACCGCGGGCAGCTCGACCTCGGCCGAAGCTCAACCGTTTTACGTCAACTCGCCTTACGGCATTACCCTGGCGCACAACGGTAACCTGACCAACGTTGAACAACTGGCCAAGGAGATTTACGAATCTGACCTGCGCCATGTCAACACCAACTCCGATTCGGAAGTCCTGCTCAACGTGTTCGCTCACGAGCTGGCCCAGCGCGGCAAGTTGCAGCCAACCGAAGAAGACGTTTTCGCCGCCGTAACCGACGTGCACAATCGCTGCGTGGGTGGTTATGCCGTGGTTGCGATGATCACCGGTTATGGCATCGTCGGTTTCCGTGACCCGCACGGCATTCGTCCGATCGTCTTCGGTCAGCGTCATACCGATGAAGGCGTCGAGTACATGATCGCCTCGGAAAGCGTTTCCCTGGACGTGCTTGGTTTCACCCTGATTCGCGACCTGGCACCGGGCGAAGCGGTCTACATCACTGAAGACGGCAAGCTGCACACCCGTCAGTGCGCGACCAATCCGAAGCTCACGCCTTGCATTTTCGAACATGTCTACCTGGCGCGTCCGGACTCGATCATCGACGGCGTTTCGGTCTACAAGGCTCGCCTGCGCATGGGTGAGAAGCTTGCGGACAAGATCCTGCGTGAGCGTCCACAGCACGATATCGACGTAGTTATCCCGATTCCGGACACCAGCCGTACCGCTGCACTGGAGCTGGCTAACCATTTGGGCGTGAAGTTCCGCGAAGGTTTCGTGAAGAACCGCTACATCGGCCGGACCTTCATCATGCCGGGCCAGGCTGCACGGAAAAAATCCGTACGCCAGAAGCTCAACGCCATCGAACTGGAATTCCGCGGCAAGAACGTGATGCTGGTGGACGACTCCATCGTTCGCGGCACCACCTGCAAGCAGATCATTCAGATGGCCCGCGAAGCGGGTGCGAAGAATGTCTACTTCTGCTCGGCGGCACCGGCTGTTCGCTACCCGAACGTCTACGGTATCGACATGCCGAGCGCCCACGAGCTGATCGCACACAATCGTACCACCCAGGACGTTGCCGATCTGATCGGCGCCGACTGGCTGGTCTATCAGGACCTGCCGGACCTGATCGAAGCGGTTGGCGGTGGCAAGGTCAAGATCGAGAGCTTCGACTGCGCGGTGTTCGACGGCAAGTACGTCACCGGCGATATCGACGAGACCTACCTGAACAAGATCGAGCAGGCGCGTAACGATGCCTCCAAGGTCAAGACTCAGGCCGTCAGCGCGATCATCGACCTGTACAACAACTGATTTGGAATACAAGACTAAGGAGTAGGCAGCATGAGTCAGGATTGGGATGCCGGTCGGCTGGACAGCGACCTCGATGGCGTAGCTTTCGATACCCTGGCCGTGCGCGCCGGTCAGCACCGTACGCCGGAAGGTGAGCACGGTGATCCGATGTTCTTCACCTCCAGTTACGTGTTCCGCACGGCCGCCGATGCGGCTGCGCGGTTCGCCGGTGAAGTGCCGGGCAACGTCTACTCGCGTTACACCAACCCTACGGTGCGGTCGTTCGAAGAGCGTATCGCAGCGCTGGAGGGGGCCGAGCAGGCGGTTGCCACGGCAACCGGCATGGCAGCCATCCTGGCGGTGGTCATGAGCCTGTGCAGCGCCGGTGATCATGTGCTGGTATCGCGCAGTGTGTTCGGCTCGACCATCAGTCTGTTCGAAAAGTATTTCAAGCGCTTTGGTATCGAAGTCGATTACGTGCCCCTGGCGGACTTGTCCGGTTGGGATGCGGCAATCAAGGCCAATACCAAATTGCTCTTTGTTGAATCACCGTCCAACCCGCTGGCCGAATTGGTGGATATCGCGGCATTGTCCGGGATTGCCCATGCCAAGGGTGCGATGCTGGTCGTCGACAACTGCTTCTGTACGCCGGCGCTGCAACAGCCGTTGAAGCTGGGTGCGGACGTGGTGGTGCATTCGGCCACCAAGTTCATTGATGGTCAGGGCCGTTGCATGGGGGGCGTGGTTGCCGGTCGCAGCGAGCAGATGAAAGAAGTGGTTGGTTTCCTGCGTACTGCCGGGCCGACCCTGAGTCCATTCAATGCCTGGATTTTCCTCAAGGGCCTGGAAACGCTGAACCTGCGTATGCGTGCTCACTGTGCCAGTGCTCAGGTTCTGGCCGAGTGGCTGGAGCAGCAGGACGGGATCGAGAAGGTGCATTACGCCGGCCTCAAGAGCCATCCGCAGCATGAGTTGGCCCGGCGTCAGCAGCGTGGCTTCGGTGCGGTGGTGAGCTTCGAAGTCAAGGGTGGCAAAGAGGGGGCCTGGCGCTTCATCGATGCAACCCGACTGATTTCGATCACCGCGAACCTGGGCGACAGCAAAACCACCATCACTCATCCGAGTACCACCTCTCACGGCCGTCTGGCGCCGCAAGAGCGTGAGGCTGCCGGGATTCGTGACAGCCTGATCCGCATTGCGGTCGGTCTGGAAGATGTCGCTGACTTGCAAGTGGATCTGGCGCGCGGGTTGGCTGCCTTGTGATCGATTTGTCCATGGGGGCGGGTAGCGCCAATGGTCGTGTCGCGCTGGTTACCGGCGCGGCGCGTGGCATCGGTCTGGGGATTGCGGCCTGGCTGATCAGCGAAGGCTGGCAGGTGGTGCTGACTGATCTTGACCGTGTGCGTGGCTCCAGGGTCGCCAAGGTTCTCGGTGAAAGCGCCTGGTTCATCACCATGGATGTGGCGGATGAGCAGCAAGTCGCCTTGGGCGTTGCCGAAGTGCTTGGTCAGTTCGGGCGCCTTGATGCGCTGGTTTGCAATGCGGCGGTGGCCGAACCGCGCAATATCACGCTGGAAAGTCTTGATTTGGCTTACTGGAATCGTGTTCTGGCGGTGAACCTCAGTGGGCCGATGTTGCTGGCCAAGCACTGCGCGCCTTATCTGCGTGCTCACGCGGGTGCCATCGTCAATCTGGCCTCGACCCGCGCCGGGCAATCGGAGCCGGATACCGAGGCCTATGCGGCGAGCAAGGGCGGTCTGCTGGCGTTGACACATGCGCTGGCGATCAGTCTGGGTCCGGAGATTCGGGTCAATGCGGTCAGTCCTGGCTGGATCGATGCCCGAGACCCGGCTGCGCGCCGGGCCGAGCCGCTGACGGACGCTGATCATTCTCAGCACCCGGCGGGCAGGGTAGGGACGGTTGAGGACGTGGCGGCGATGGTGGCCTGGCTGCTGTCGAAGAATGCGGGTTTTGTCACGGGCCAGGAGTTTGTGGTCGATGGTGGCATGACCAAGAAAATGATTTATCGGTAGGAGCGCAGCTTGCATCGCGATGCGGCTTACGCGATCGAGCTGTTCGAATGGAAGGCTGTCCGGGAAAGATAAACTTATTTTGTCTTTTTCAGAAAAACTTCAAGCAGGGTATTGACTTAGCTTCGGTATCTGCGTAAATTTCGCGGCCTCAACGAAGCAAAGGGTGATTAGCTCAGCTGGGAGAGCATCTGCCTTACAAGCAGAGGGTCGGCGGTTCGATCCCGTCATCACCCACCACTTCTTGAGAGTCTTTCGAAAGAAAGATGGAAGCTTTTAAAAGCCTCCACCGACGCGCAGCGGTAGTTCAGTCGGTTAGAATACCGGCCTGTCACGCCGGGGGTCGCGGGTTCGAGTCCCGTCCGCTGCGCCATATTTTCCAGATCGGGTTTTCCCGGTTTGAGATTGAAAAGCCTAGAGCTTCCAGTCAGATGATTTCAAAGGTTCAAATGGACGCAAGTCCAAGCGATACGCAGCGGTAGTTCAGTCGGTTAGAATACCGGCCTGTCACGCCGGGGGTCGCGGGTTCGAGTCCCGTCCGCTGCGCCATATTTTCCAGATCGGGTTTTCCCGGTTTGAGATTGAAAAGCCTAGAGCTTCCAGTCAGATGATTTCAAAGGTTCAAATGGACGCAAGTCCAAGCGATACGCAGCGGTAGTTCAGTCGGTTAGAATACCGGCCTGTCACGCCGGGGGTCGCGGGTTCGAGTCCCGTCCGCTGCGCCATATCTGCCTCAAGGCCCACTGAACGCCTTGAAGCTACGAAGAAAGCCGATGGCTGCTTCTGATTGATAGCAAAGACCCTGGTCGAAAGACCGGGGTTTTTTGTATCCGGGATTTGGCTTTTCTTTTGCTTCTGGTTCCAGAAGTTTTCTCGAATTGGATAAAACAAAACCCCGCTAGCTGGCAGGGTTTTGTTTTTGTTGTGCTCGTGTAAATCACAAGTCGTATTTATCCCGCAGGCCGTAGTACCAGGCGCCTAATGCGGCGAATGGGGTGCGCAGCATTTGCCCGCCAGGGAAAGGGTAGTGCGGCAGGTCGGCAAAGGCGTCAAAACGCTCTGCCTGGCCTCGCAGAGCCTCAGCCAGGACTTTGCCCGCCAGATGGGTGTAGGTCACGCCGTGGCCGCTACAGCCCTGCGAGTAATAGATGTTGTCACCCAGGCGTCCGACTTGCGGAAGGCGCGACAAAGTCAGCAGGAAGTTGCCGGTCCACGCGTAATCGATCTTCACGTCCTTGAGCTGCGGGAAGGCCTTGAGCATCTTCGGTCGAATGATCGCTTCGATATTCGCTGGATCTCTCGCGCCATAGACCACACCGCCGCCGAAGATCAGGCGCTTGTCACCTGAAAGACGGTAGTAGTCGAGCAGGTAGTTGCAGTCTTCGACACAGTAGTCCTGCGGCAGCAGGCTTTTCGCCAATTCATCGCTCAAGGGTTCGGTGGTGATGACCTGGGTGCCGCAGGGCATCGACTTGGCTGCCAGTTCCGGAACCAGATTGCCCAGATAGGCGTTACCGGCGACGATAATGAACCTGGCCCTGACTTTGCCTTGCGGCGAGTGCACGACCGGATTGGCGCCGCGCTCGATGCGTATGGCGGGCGATTGCTCATAAATGGTTCCGCCCAGCGACTCCACTGCAGCGGCTTCGCCAAGGGCGAGGTTGAGCGGGTGCATATGTCCGCCGCTCATGTCGAGCATGCCGCCCACGTATTGATCGCAGGCCACCACCTCGCGGATGCGGCGCTGATCCAGCAGTTCCAGTTGAGTGTGGCCGAAACGCTCCCAAAGGCGCTTCTGCGACTCCAGGTGGCCCATCTGTTTGCTGGTGATTGCGGCAAATACGCCGCCGTCCTTCAGATCGCACTGGATCTGGTACCTGGCCACGCGCTCGCGGATGATCTTGCCGCCCTCGAACGCCATCTGGCCGAGCAACTGTGCCTGCTTGGGGCCGACGCTGCGCTCGATGACGTCGATGTCGCGGCTGTAGCTGTTGACGATTTGGCCGCCATTGCGGCCCGAGGCGCCGAAGCCGACCTTGGCCGCTTCCAGGACGGTCACCCGAAAACCGTTCTCCAGCAGAAACAGCGCGCTGGAAAGGCCCGTGTAGCCTGCACCGATCACGCAGACATCAGTATCTACCTCATCCTGTAGCGATGGGCGCGGCGCAACCGCGTTAGCCGATGCGGCGTAATAGGACTTCGGATAGGGGGTGTTCACCATCCTGTAACCTCTGTTTTATATTTTTTACGAGTGCATCGATCCTACCTGAGTTAAAAATAGGCTACCAGCCAACGAAAAATCTTCTTTGTGGCCCTGAAAATAAAAAATTCGCATATTCATAGGCTTAGCTGCAAAAAAGGTGTTGACACCCCTCCGGAATTCCGTAGAATGCCGCCTCACAGCAGGCACGTAGCTCAGTTGGTTAGAGCACCACCTTGACATGGTGGGGGTCGTTGGTTCGAGTCCAATCGCGCCTACCAAACAAAATCCGCTCTGCTGGGCGGTCTAGAAGGGTCAACCGAGAGGTTGGCCCTTTTTTGCGTCTGGCGTTTGCAAAACTTTTTCACCCCCCCACTCAGGACGCCAGTCAGGCGTGGGGCGCGTCGCGTGCCTTGCTGAACTCCCTGGCCAGGTAGTTTGGAGACTGACAAAAAAATCGATGCACGATGATTCCTTGCCGATTGGTGCTCAAGTGTTTACGGGTCAATACTTCTCACCTGTCTTGGGAGAATCTCTATGAACCGGCGAGAAGAATTTTTGGCGAAAGTATTAGAGGTTCATCATGAATATGAGCAGGCTACGATCGTCATCCACAAAATAATGAGTGAGAACAAAGCCACAGGCCCCGAGTGGGATGCTGCCGTAGCGCGGCAGATTACAGCCCTTGATGCCTGGATGGAATTGCCAGGGGAATACAGCAATTTCAAGCAAGATGATGGACCAAGCCGCTAATGTAAACGCGATGCATGCTGCCTCCTGAGCTTCGGTCGGTTTCCGAATAAGCCCAAGCCGCACACTATCCCGAACGATCAGAATGTCGTCGTCATAGCCCCAAGGGGGCCGGCGACCGTCTTGTTGCGAAAAAACTGGCGATCACCTGGATGAACTCGTTGGCGATGATGCGCTTACTGCGCTGCTGGTCGATGGTTTTGTTTTCTGTGGGCATGGGGATACCCCGACGGGGATCGGCTACAGTTGATTGCTCATCGAAATGGAGATCGAAAATGAGGTGCTTGATCTGCAAGGGCGCAGCCAAAGAGGTTCTGTCAGTCGGTGAGTTCGAGGAAAGAGACTGCCCTGGCTGCGGGCGCTACTGCATTTCTCGAGCACTGGTCACTGACATGGTGAAGCGAAATCAAAATCTTGATGTGGTGCGCACAAGAATTTTTTTGGCGTCACGTAGAGTTATCGGTGTTGTCCCGGCGATAACGCCATTCGATGTTGCTTATAACCAACTGATTATCACCTGAACAGGCGGCTGCTGAGGCGTTCAGCGCAATAGGCGAGGGTGGGTCAGGCGGGTTCATTCGAGCGAATGCCCGCCCATTTATTACTTCGGATCGAAGGTGCCCGGGCCAGTTGGGCCTGGCTCTCACATTGGTATGTTGAAATTCATATTTGAACCAGGCGTATCGGGGGCTCATCCGGTTTATATATGTAACCAGGCCAGAGTACCCAGCACTACACTGGCTCCCGCCGCACTATAGGCGACCCTTTTCAGCCATTCCTTGCGCGTCAGCAAGGTAATCGCCGCCAGCGAAATGGCAATCTGAATTGCCGTCATCGCCTGGGCCCAGCGGTGGTGCTGATGCAACGCCAATTCTGACTTTTCATCCCACTCGCGAGCCTCAGCCTCGAGTGCTTCTGCTTTCTGGCGCACCACTTCTTTTTCATTTTTATAGCGTTGCGCTTCGGCGGTGTAGTGTGCGGCATCGACGCCAGGGATATGGATCGCCAATTCAGACAGGTTTTGCCGGCTGGATTTGGCCTGGTAATAATTCCACTGGTTGGAGGCTTCGGTTTTCTTGATGGCGGCGTTGTTCTTGTCCATTGCCGCTTCGCTCTCCGTGGAGCCCGCCTGATAGCTGAGCAAGGCACCTATGGTCGCCATGATCGCCGTCATCACCGCTATCTTGCTGGCGAAATTATCGCCGTGGGCATGGGCGTTTTTGGTGACGTGTTCCAGATGTTCTTCATGGGGGCTGGGGACTTCGAACTCTTCAGACATGGACTTTGATCTTTGGGGTTGGACAGGTATTGAAGTGTAAATGGACTGATCGCCAAAGGCTCTATATCAATGGAAAACTGTCGAGTCGAGGTGACGAATTGTTGGCTTTTCGGATCGTGCTCGTTCGCCACGACGCAGGGGAGGGTAAAGCAAGGTGCTTTTATCGACGGTTTGCCGCTTCAAAAATGGGAATTAGACATGGCTAAGGCGTTGCAGCTGGTTTAAGCAGCGCTGTGTTTTATGGGCTACTACTGTCAGGCCGATATTCTTTTCTTCATGGATAGGAGGTCAAGTCGATGCTTGCGCACTGGTTCCTTGCGGCAATTCATCTTCTGGCATTTGCAACGGGGTTCGCGGCGGTGCTCGCTCGCGGAGCGGCTTTGCGTCGTGTCGCTGTGAGCGCCACTGAGGTCCGGAATGTATTGTTTGCGGATAACTGCTGGGGAATCTCGGCGGCGATTCTTTTGGTCACCGGTGCGGTTCGCGCCTTTGGCGGGTACGAAAAAGGCACGGACTACTACCTGCACCAGCCACTGTTTCATCTCAAGATGACGTTGTTCATCGTTATTTTGCTGCTTGAGACTGCTCCGATGGTCGCCCTGATCAAATGGCGGATCGCCTTGAGTCGAGGGCGTACGATTGACGTTCGGCGTGCAACGCTGTTCGCCAGGATCAGCCACATTGAGGCATTGCTGATTGTTCTCATGGTGGTAGCGGCGACCGGCATGGCTCGTGGGCTGGTGTCCGGCTAGCAGTTTGCAGGGCTGTCGAGGAGTGCTGCGACAGAAATCGCAACCTTCTTCGCGGGCAGCCGGGTTTTCCGGTGCTTGATCCCCATGGATATGTGCTGCGATTCAATCAGGATCCTGGTCTCACGTCTGTTGATGGCCAACAGGCTTGGCACATTTGACTGAAAGCTGCGCTACAAGGAAAAGCCATGTCGTCCATTCGCCACTTTCTCGCGCCGGCACTGAGTTTTAATGGCGGCTTCGTTGATACGCTGGGGTTTCTGGCGTTGCAGGGATTGTTTACCGCGCACGTGACCGGGAACTTTGTCACGCTGGGGGTCAGTATCGTGCACGGTACTTCCGGGGCGCTGGCCAAGTTGTTGGCATTGCCGGTTTTTGCCCTGGTGGTGGGGTTGTCCCATTTGGCGGCGGTGGCCATTCACGCCCGAGGCTGGGCGCCGTTACGCATTCTGCTCATTGCGCATACGCTGTTGCTGGCCGCGTTTGGAGGGCTTGCCCTATGGCTGGGACCTTTCCCCGATGGGGACAGCGCCGCGGCATTGTTGACGGGCATGACTGGCGTCGCGGCCATGGCGATTCAAAATGCTGTTTCCCGTCAGCACATGAAAGGAGCGCCGCCCACCACGCTCATGACAGGGAACGTGACTCAGTTCGCCATCGACCTCTTTGCTTTGATAGCTCAGCGCAATGCCGCTGAAAGAGCGGCGATCATTCAGCGCTTGAAGCCGATCGGAATGAATCTGTTGGGGTTTGCCGTGGGTTGCATCAGTGCAGCGCTGCTGTACCTGGCGTGCGGGTTCTGGTCTGTGTTGGTTGCAGTGGCTGTGGCAGCCTGGACATGCGCCGCTGCCAAGGAGGAGGGATGGAGGGTCGAGGCAAAATGATCAGGCAAGAGCATGCTCGGGTTTTTCGCCAGCCATCGCTGTGAGAGGAGAGGCTGGCTACTGATGAGGCTCAGGGAGTCTCGCGTTTGTCCGGCGCAGTCAGTCCTGCCTGGATACGCTGATAAATCTCTTCGCGATGTACGGCTACGTCTTTCGGAGCGTTGATACCAATCCTGACCTGTTGGCCACTAACGCCCAGAATGGTGATCGTAATATCGTCACCAATGTTTATGCTTTCACCGACTTTGCGGGTGAGTATCAGCATGATCTTCTCCTTGATTGCTTTGTAGGGCACCTGATTCAGATAATGCAGATGTCGGTAGTATGTATAGATTACTGCGAAGTGCCACTGTAGGTGCCTCTTTCAGACGCGTAGCCACTGTATTAATTTCCAAGCTGTAACTATACAGGGCCTATACACATCATTCTCGTTGTTTTCGGGCAGGTTTGTCGCGGCCATGGGGTGGTCGTGGGTGGTAAAATCGTCGACTTGAATTTTCGAGGGGAAGGCTGTGCGTAAACTGGCGATGGTAATGGCGGTGTTGGTGCTGGCGGGCTGCGGTGAAGGAACCGGCGTCGAGCACAAGGCCGCGTCTTCGGCGGCTTCAGCTGCACAATCTCCGGCGGCTGCGGCAGCGCCCCAGTGGGATGTCGAGGTTAGAGGGGACACCTTGCAGGCCGTGAGCGATTTGACCGGCTGGTTGATCGAACACGGCTTCATTTGCTATGTGACCACCGTCGGCGGCAAACAGCGGATTCTGGTCGGCCCTTTCAGTTCGAAAGCCGAAGCCGAAGCCAGGCAGGTTCAACTGACAGCCAGTCTGGAGCGGGCCAAAAAGCGCAACGTCGAGTCAGTGGTGGTTGAGCATAGCGCGGCTCAGTGATCGGTCATCCCGGCAAGTCAGAAAACAAAAAAGGCCTCGAGACAGTTTGTCCGGGGCCTTTGCGTTTGAACAGTGGTTCAGCCGCAGGCTTTCATGTCCACTGCTGATGCCAGCAAACGGACAATCATTGACTCAGTCTTCCTTCGGCACGACCCAGAAAATGTGCACGCCGCCATCGTCGCGATAGGCGAGGGTGACGTTATCGTTCTCGGCAATCTCTTCGAGCAGGCGCTCCCATTCATCCACGGGTTCGTCCGGAAGACGGAAGATCAATGCGGCTTTGGCTGTTTGTGCGGTGGGGGAGTTAATGATTTTCTGAACGCGCAAACCGAGTCGTTCGTATGCGCCTGGAGATGTAGTTGTTGCTGAGGTATTGGCCACGGAACAATCCTTATTAAGCTGTATGTGCATACAGTATTTAACTGTAGGATTTTTCGCAACTGCTTAAGATTCCAGAAAACCCTCTGACAGTGATTTATTCCGTCTGGTGTAAGTCGATTGATTTTTTCGAGAAAGGGGGGCGCAGCGGTGCGGGGCGGGATCAGCAAGTGGGGGTAGAACCACTCACCGTTAAAGGTGAGTGGTGCGACAGATGCCCGATCTGATCAGGTCGGGCGATGTGAATCAATATTCCCAGAACATCCGCTGCAGATCTTTGCTGTCCTGAGTCTTGGTCAGGGCGACCATCGTCAGGATGCGGGCTTTTTGCGGGTTCAGGTCATGGGCGACGACCCAGTCGTATTTGTCATCAGGCTGCTCTGCGTTGCGCAGTACAAAACCCCCGGCATTTACGTGGGAAGAGCGAATGATCTGTACGCCATCCTTGCGCAGTGCCTGCAAGGTTGGAACAACGCTCGAAGAGACCGAGCCATTACCGGTGCCGGCATGAATGATGGCTTTAGCGCCCGATTGAGCCAGGGCCTTGTAGGCGGTGCCGCTGACATTGCCGTAGGAGTAGGCGATTTCGACGTCAGGCAGGCTCTTGATGGTTTTGATGTCGAATTCAGAATCCATGGTGTGACGCTTGGCTGGCAGGCGGAACCAATAGGATTTGCCTTCGACCACCATACCCAGCGGACCCCAGGCGCTTTTGAAGGCCTCGGTCTTGAGGTTGATCATCTTGCTGACATCACGGCCCGACTGGATTTCATCGTTCATGGTAACCAGCACGCCCTTGCCGCGCGCATCTTTGCTGCTGGCAACCGCGACAGCGTTGTACAGGTTCAGCATGCCGTCAGCAGACATGGCGGTGCCTGGGCGCATCGAGCCAACGACGATGATTGGCTTGTCGGTTTTCTCGACCAGGTTAAGGAAGTATGCAGTCTCCTCCAGCGTGTCGGTACCGTGAGTAATGACGATGCCATCGACGTCTTTGCTGTCGGCCAGTTCAGCGACACGGCGACCCAGTTGCAGCAGGTTTTCGTTGGTGATGCTTTCCGACGCGATTTGCATGACTTGTTCGCCACGCACATTGGCCAATTGGCTCAGCTCGGGAACGCCGGCAATCAACTTATCGACACCCACTTTGGCCGCTTGATAAGTGGCGCTGTTGGCGGTACTGGCACCAGCCCCGGCGATTGTCCCGCCGGTCGCGAGAATTACGACGTTAGCCAGTTTTTGTTTGGCTTCGACTTCTTTTGCTTGCAGTGCGGTAGGGAGCAGCAACAGGAGGGCCAAAGCGCCCGGAACAAAGGTATTGAAAGCAGATTTCATTATTTTTTCTCTTGTTGTAATGAAGGTGCTGATGCGGGTTTATCAAGACACGCCCCGGGCAGATCTGAATGCCGTGGGGTCCTGGAGGAGAGCAGGATCTGTACCAGATGTACTTTGATTGGCTTGTTAATATAAGCAGTTGATATTTATCAATTTTTTATTTTGAATTTGATTTTTCGTACAGGCCTGCGTCCGGCTTTCCGACGATATGGACGCTTTACGTTCGGCTCTCCGAAAAAAAAGGCTACGGCAAATGTCGATGGGGCCTGGCACATGCCGGGCGGGGATGACGAAGAGAGTGGCAAGGCCAACGCGTCGGCCAGGATTTCTTCGGGGTGTTAGCGAACTCTGCGCACGCGCTCTTGAAACGGGAAGTTCTGGCCGTTGACAAATGACAGCCGGATTCGCATAGTTCGATCCAGGCAAACGTTTGCGCGTGTTTCCAGGTGATCTTTTATGAGCAGCCTGGAAATCTTGTCTCGATCCAGTGCCGCTGCGTTTAACGGCTGTCGAAGCGTGATCCAGTGCAAGCGTTGCTCACAATAATCATAAGAACGGAGTGAACCCATGAAGCTGCCATTCGCTGGACGTCTTCTTGCTGTCGCTGTGCTCGCAGCCGCATCCGCCGCGCTGCCTCTTTCCCCGGCCTTCGCCGACACCCCTGAAAAACCTAAAGTCGCCCTGGTCATGAAATCCCTGGCCAACGAATTCTTCCTGACCATGGAAGACGGCGCCAAGAGCTACCAGAAAGAGCACTCCGCAGATTTCGATTTGATTTCCAACGGGATCAAAGACGAGACGGACACTGCCAACCAGATTCGCATCGTCGAGCAGATGATCGTTTCCAGGGTCAACGCACTGATCATCGCGCCAGCCGACTCGAAAGCGATGGTGCCGGTGATCAAGAAGGCGGTCGACGCCGGCATCACGGTCATCAACATCGATAACCAGCTGGATGTCGGTGTGCTCAAAAGCAAAAACATCAGCGTACCTTTCGTAGGGCCGGACAACCGCAAGGGTGCTCGCCTGGTCGGTGAGTACCTGGCCAGGCAGCTGAAGGCTGGTGACGAAGTCGGCATCATCGAAGGTGTTTCCACCACCACCAATGCTCAGCAGCGTACCGCAGGCTTCAAGGATGCAATGGAGGCTGCGCAGATCAAGGTGGTTTCTCTGCAATCCGGTGACTGGGAAATCAACGCCGGCAACCGCGTCGCCGCCGCCATGCTGAGCGAGTATCCGAACCTCAAGGCATTGTTGGCCGGTAATGACAGCATGGCGGTCGGCGCTGTGTCGGCGGTGCGCGCAGCAGGGAAGGCGGGCAAGGTTCAAGTGGTGGGTTACGACAACATCAATGCCATCAAACCAATGCTCAACGATGGTCGTGTGCTGGCTACCGCAGACCAGTTTGCCGCCAGGCAGGCCGTATTCGGTATCGAAACGGCGCTGAAAATCCTCAAGGGTGAGAAGGTCGACGGCGCGGCTAATGGCGTAATCGAAACTCCGGTTGAACTGGTCACCAAATAGTCATTCTGGCGGCACAACGGCGCTCGCTCATCCGGGCGGGCGCATGGAGAGTTTCTTATGTCAGTTTGCACCCCGAACGCTGTCCTTTCGGTCAGCGGTATCGGCAAGACCTATGCTCAGCCGGTGCTGACCAATATCGACCTGACGCTGATGCGCGGTGAAGTGCTGGCGTTGACCAGTGAAAACGGCGCTGGCAAAAGCACCCTGTCGAAAATCATCGGCGGCCTGGTCACACCGACCGCGGGTCAGATGCAGTTCAACGGTCAGGATTACCGGCCCGGCAGTCGCACGCAGGCCGAAGAGCTAGGGATCCGCATGGTCATGCAGGAGCTCAACCTGCTGCCGACCCTGTCCGTCGCCGAAAACCTGTTTCTGCACAATCTACCCAGCCTTGGCGGCTGGATCAGTCGCAAGCAACTGCGCAAGGCGGCTATAGAAGCGATGGCTCAGGTCGGGCTGGATTCGATCGATCCGGACACGCTGGTCGGCGAGTTGGGCATTGGTCACCAGCAAATGGTCGAAATCGCCCGCAACCTGATTGGCGATTGCCATGTGTTGATCCTCGATGAGCCGACCGCAATGCTGACGGCCCGTGAAGTCGAAATGCTCTTCGAACAAATCACCCGCCTGCAAGCGCGCGGAGTGGCGATCATCTACATCTCCCATCGACTGGAAGAACTGGCCCGTGTCGCACAACGCATTGCAGTGCTGCGTGACGGTTATCTGGTCTGCGTCGAGCCAATAGCCAATTACAACAGTGAGCAACTGGTCAACCTGATGGTTGGCCGCGAACTGGGCGAGCACATTGACCTGGGACCACGCCAGATTGGCGCTCCTGCCTTGACGGTCAAAGGGCTCACCCGTTCGGACAAGGTTCGCGATGTCTCCTTTGAAGTGCGCAGCGGCGAGATTTTCGGTATTTCCGGGTTGATTGGGGCCGGGCGCACCGAGCTATTGCGGTTGATCTTTGGTGCCGACATCGCAGACAGCGGCACAGTCGCGCTGGGGTCACCTGCACAGGTCGTCAGCATTCGCTCACCGGTCGATGCGGTGGGACACGGGATTGCCCTGATCACTGAAGATCGCAAGGGCGAAGGACTGCTGCTGAGCCAATCGATCAGCGCCAATATTGCCTTGGGCAACATGCCGGTCATCTCCAGTGCCGGCATCGTCAACGGCGATGACGAGGCGGCCCTGGCTCAGCGTCAGATCGACGCCATGCGGATTCGCAGTTCCAGCCCGTCACAGTTGGTGTCCGAACTGTCCGGCGGCAATCAACAGAAAGTCGTGATCGGCCGCTGGCTTGAGCGAGATTGCTCGGTACTGCTGTTCGACGAGCCGACCCGAGGGATCGACGTTGGCGCCAAGTTCGATATCTACGGCTTGCTGGGTGAATTGACCCGCCAGGGCAAGGCATTGGTGGTGGTCTCCAGTGATCTGCGCGAGTTGATGCTGATCTGCGACCGGATTGGTGTACTTTCCGCCGGGCGCTTGATCGAGACCTTCGAGCGCGACCGTTGGACTCAGGATGAACTACTTGCTGCCGCATTTGCCGGCTACCAAAAACGTGATGCGTTGCTCAATGAAGCGGCGCCTAGGGACATTTCATGACAACTGCTACTACTGTCAGCGTACGCAGGGGCAACTATTATGGTCTGGGCACCTATCTGGGCCTGGCCGGTGCCTTGCTGGCGATGATTGCCCTGTTCTCGACCTTGAGCAGTCACTTCCTCTCCTACGACACTTTCAGCACGCTTGCCAACCAGATTCCGGATTTGATGGTGTTGGCTGTCGGCATGACCTTTGTATTGATCATTGGCGGTATCGACCTTTCAGTCGGTTCGGTACTGGCGTTGGCGGCATCGGCGGTCAGCGTGGCGGTCCTCGGCTGGGGCTGGAGTGTCTTGCCGGCAGCCTTGCTCGGCATGGCCGTCGCCGCTCTGGCTGGCACCATCACCGGTTCGATCACCGTGGCCTGGCGCATTCCTTCGTTCATCGTTTCGCTGGGTGTGCTGGAAATGGCTCGCGGTCTGGCTTACCAGATGACTGGCTCGCGCACCGCCTATATCGGTGATGCGTTCGCCTGGCTGTCCAACCCGATTGCCCTGGGCATTTCGCCGTCGTTCATCATTGCGTTGTTGATCATCTTCATCGCTCAGGCAGTGTTGACGCGCACGGTGTTCGGTCGTTACCTGATCGGCATTGGTACCAATGAAGAAGCGGTGCGTCTGGCGGGTATCAATCCAAAGCCTTACAAGATTCTGGTATTCAGTCTGATGGGGCTGCTGGCCGGTGTGGCGGCGCTGTTTCAGATCTCCCGTCTGGAGGCCGCGGACCCGAATGCCGGTTCCGGGCTGGAGCTGCAAGTGATCGCGGCTGTAGTGATCGGCGGCACCAGCCTCATGGGCGGGCGCGGTTCGGTCATCAGTACCTTTTTTGGCGTCTTGATCATTTCCGTGCTGGCGGCAGGTCTCGCACAAATCGGTGCAACCGAGCCGACCAAACGCATCATCACTGGCGCGGTAATCGTGGTGGCGGTAGTGCTCGATACTTATCGCAGTCAACGCGCAAGTCGGCGGGCCTGAATCATGGCAACAATCAAAGATGTGGCTGCACTGGCGGGGATTTCCTACACCACGGTTTCTCATGTGGTGAACAAAACGCGGCCAGTCAGTGAAGAGGTCAGGGTCAAGGTCGAGGCGGCGATCAAGCGCCTGGACTACGTGCCCAGTGCCGTGGCCCGTTCGTTGAAGGCCAAGACCACCGCGACCATCGGTTTGCTGGTGCCCAACAGCCTCAACCCGTACTTCGCCGAACTGGCCCGGGGCATCGAGGATTACTGCGAGCGTAATGGCTACTGCGTGATTCTGTGCAACTCCGATGACAACCCGGACAAGCAGCGCAGTTATCTGCGGGTGCTGCTGGAAAAGCGGATCGATGGCTTGATCGTCGCTTCGGCTGGCGGTGACGCCGGCCTGGCTGCAGGTCTGGCCGCCGTGCGCACGCCTATGGTGATTGTCGACCGGGGGCTGGAGGGGATTGATGCGGATCTGGTGCGCATCGATCACGAATACGGTGCCTATCTGGCGACGCGACACCTGCTCAAGCTGGGGCATCGGGACATCGCCTGCATCGGCGGTCCGGCGCATACCAGTGTGGCGCAGATGCGCCTGGCCGGTTACTGCCGGGCGCTGAAAGAGGCAGGCGTCGAGGTGCCACAACAGCGAATGCTGGAAAGCGACTTCACCAGTACCGGCGGTTATAGCGCTGCTGCGCTGCTGTTGGAAAAGAATCCGCCCAGCGCCATATTTGCCGGTAACGACATGATCGGAATCGGTGTATTGCGTGCGGCGGCCGAGCGCAATATCCGTGTGCCGAGCGAGCTCTCGGTCATTGGTTTCGACGATATCCAGATGAGTCGGTATGTCTATCCGGCGTTAACGACGGTGGGCCAGTCGATCCTGCAGTTGGGCGAGATGGCGGCGGAGCGCCTGTTGCGACGGATCGCAAACCCGGAGCAGGCGACCGATCAGCGCATCGTGACACCCAGCATTGTCTTGCGAGAGTCGACTGCGCCGCTTGCCGGCGTTTTCGCTGAATGCCGCTGAAACGAATTGACGAGTACTGATGTATGCCAGCAAAAGTAGTGGTTGTAGGTAGCCTGAATATGGACCTGGTCACCCGGGCCGAGCGGCTGCCCCGGGCCGGTGAAACTCTGATTGGCGAGTCGTTTGCCACCGTCTCGGGCGGCAAGGGGGCGAACCAGGCCGTTGCTTCGGCACGACTGGGAGCTGAAGTATCGATGGTTGGCTGTGTCGGTGCCGATGCGTATGGCGAGCAACTGCGAGCGGCGCTGGAGGCTGAACAAATCGATTGTCAGGCGGTGAGAACCGTCGAAGGCTCCAGTGGCGTGGCGCTGATCGTGGTCGATGACAGCAGCCAGAATGCGATCGTGATCGTCGCCGGCGCTAACGGGCTGCTCGCGCCTGAAGTGGTTGCAGATTTTGACGTGGTGTTGCAGGCGGCCGATGTGATCATTTGCCAGCTCGAAGTGCCCATGCGGACCGTTGGTTACACCCTCAAGCGCGGACGTGAACTGGGCAAGACCGTGATCCTTAATCCAGCCCCGGCGAGCCGTCCACTTCCGGCTGACTGGTATTCGTCCATCGATTACCTGATCCCTAACGAAAGTGAGGCGTCGGCCCTGAGCGGCATGCCGGTGGATTCGCTGGAAACCGCTGAAGCCGCCGCGAGTCGATTGATTGCTGCCGGCGCTGGCAAAGTCATCATTACCCTCGGAGCCCAGGGGTCGTTGTTCGCCGATGGGCAGAGCTTCGAGCACTTCCCGGCGCCCAGGGTCAAGGCGCTCGACACGACAGCGGCGGGAGATACGTTCGTCGGCGGTTTTGCCGCGGCACTGGCGGCCGGCAAAAGCGAAGCCCAGGCCATTCGCTTCGGTCAGATCGCGGCCGCGCTGTCGGTCACTCGAGCGGGCGCGCAGCCTTCCATTCCCACCTTGTCCGACGTACAGGCCATTAGCCCCTCATGAAAAAGACACCTTTGCTCAACATCGCGTTGTCGCGATTGATTGCCTCCCTGGGTCATGGCGACAGGGTGGTGATCGGCGATGCCGGTTTGCCTGTGCCGCCGGGTGTCGAGTTGATCGATCTGGCGTTGACCAAGGGCATTCCGGACTTCGTCAGCACCTTGCAGATCGTGCTCAGCGAAATGCAGGTGCAAAGCCATGTGCTGGCTGAAGAAATCCTGCTCAAACAACCTCCCGCGCTTCAGGTGATTGACGAGCTGACGGCCAAGGCTGAATTGGGCCAGCGCACGTTACTGAGTCATGACGCATTCAAAATCCTTACCCGACAAGCACGTGCGATTATTCGTACGGGTGAATGTCAGCCGTACTGCAACATTGTGCTGGTCGCAGGTGTAACGTTTTAGCTCGCTGTACCTCAACCCGTTTTTCACGCGCAAGGAGTGCGCCATGTACCGCTATGCTCAAATAGTGCAATACCTGATCCGGAGTCTGCTGCTTTTGTCATTGATCACCGCTACCAACGCCCGGGCGGCAGAAAAAATCGATTTGATCATAGACACCGATCCGGGTGCCGATGACGTCGTTGCCTTGTTGTTTGCCCTGGCTTCGCCCGAGGAACTGAACATTCGTGCGCTCACTACCGTTGCCGGCAATGTGCGACTGGACAAGACCTCACGTAATGCACGCCTGGCCCGTGAGTGGGCAGGGCGCGAAGAAGTGCCGGTTTATGCGGGTGCGACCAAACCATTGTTGCGTACACCGATCTACGCCGAGGATATCCACGGCGAGGAGGGTATCTCGGGTGTAACGGTGCACGAACCCGGGGAAGGCCTGGCCAAAGGCAGCGCGATCGACTACCTGATCGACACCTTGCGCGCAGCCAAACCCCACAGCATCACCATTGCCATGCTGGGTCCGCAGACCAATCTGGCACTGGCGCTGAATCAGGCACCGGACATTACCCGGGGCATCAAGGAAGTGGTGGTCATGGGGGGCGCGCACTTCAACGGCGGTAACATTACCCCGGTCGCCGAATTCAATCTGTTCGCCGATCCGCAGGCTGCTGAAGTCGTCCTTAAAAGCGCTGTCAAACTGACCTACCTGCCACTGGACGTGACCCACAAGGTGCTGACCAGTGAGGCGCGTCTGCAACAGATCGCTGCACTGGGCAACAATGCCAGCAAGGTGGTGGGCGCAATCCTCAACGAGTACATCAAAGGCGACATGGAGCACTATGGCATCCCGGGTGGTCCGGTGCATGACGCCACGGTCGTCGCTTATCTGCTCAAGCCGGAGTTGTTCACCGGTCGTCAGGTAAACATGGTGGTCGACAGCCGTGAAGGGCCGACCTTTGGTCAGACCATCGTCGACTGGTACGACGGCCTGAAGCAGGAAAAGAACGTGTTCTGGGTTCGGGACGCTGATGCACAAGGCTTCTTCGACTTGCTCACGGCACGTCTCGCTCGTCTTGCATAAGTTTCAGCCCCGCAAGTGTCCAGCCTGTGGGGTGTTACTCCTTTTCGGTGCGTGGCGTGTCCATAGTGTTGTTTGGGTGTTTTTCGAATATTTGAGCGATAAATGCCTGGGCCGCCTGCGTTCCCAATTCCTTGATCAACAGGTCGATACCGATGATCGCCAGTTCTTCAGGGCTGCCAGGACTGTAGGAGCAGTGGCCTTCAGGCCATTTGGCTTTGATGTCGGCGTCGATGGTTATGGTTGTCATGATGAACTCGCAAAGTCTGAATAGGCCGGGTAATGCCTGGAGGTCTATCCGAGTGGTTTGGGTTGTGTTGAGTTAAACATCTCGCGAGGCTTTTGGCACTCCGTCTTAGGCATGAGGAGAGGGCTATGCGACACTTGAGCTTTGATTATTTCAAGGAAAACACTTTGCAGATCGATTTGAGCACTCCTGACGGTTTGACGCTTGAGGCTGTGCGCCAACTGTTGGCTTCTGCCAGCGATGATGCGCATACCCAGTTGCGGGTCACCAAGGCCGGTATTGCCTATATTTCTTCAGGTGTCGTGGGCGGTACCGATATTGAAGGTCTATTGTTTCGTCTGGAAACCTGGGCGAAGGGATCTGGCTATGTCGGAGCGGTAGCTGCAAGTGATGCGGTCTGGGTCATGCAGATATTCAATGCACTCAAGCAGAACTGGCCAAATCCACCGCTCGACTACATCGACATCTACTGATCATTGCTCATATTCAGTCACGATTGCGCAGTGAACATTGCCTCGGGGCTGAGGCAGACTTGCCGCTGTGTGAAATCAAACCCTGTAGGAGCGAGCTTGCTCTGGGTGGCGTTCCGACGATGGACTCAAGGGCGATGCGTTTATTCAGAAAACACGCGTCATCGTTAACGTCCATCGCGAGCAATCGAGCGTCGACCGGCTGCTCCTACAACAGCACCTCAGTGCTCCGTTGAAACCAACAGCCAAAATGGCTGTCGCACGATCTCTGTCCATTTTTGAAAAAGGAGGCCTCATGCCTTGGAAGCTCGCGTCATTCGGAACTTTGTTAGCAGCAGTTATCCTGTCGGGGTGCAGCACTTCCGATTCGGTAAAGGATTCTGTGGCTACCGAGACCGGGCACAGTCGCTGTGAGGCTAAAGGCGCCGAATTCGCCATTGGCAAGAAGGCCTCGCCTGAGCTCCTGGAGCAAGCCCGTACGCATTCAGGTGCGCAGTACGCGCGAGTCCTCAGACCGAGCGACATGGTGACTCTGGAGTACCGCTCGGATCGCCTGAATCTCAACACCGATGAAAACCTGGTGATCACTCGCGTCAACTGCGGCTGACCGCTTCCGGCTTTTCTCAGGCGCATAAAAAACCCCGTCACATGGACGGGGTTTTTTTAGCCAGCCGAGAAATTACTCAGGGCGAACTTGTGCAGCTTGCATACCCTTTTGGCCTTTCTCAGCCACGAAGGAAACAGTCTGGCCTTCTTTCAGGCTTTTGAAACCGTCGCTTTCGATAGCTTTGAAGTGTACGAACAGGTCGTCACCGCCACCTTGAGGAGTGATGAAGCCGAAGCCTTTTTCATCGTTGAACCATTTAACGGTGCCGGTTTGGCGATTAGACATGGTGTATCTCCAAGAAACAAATATTTTCAGTAGTGCTGTGCTGCTCAGGCCAACTGGGCACACGGGAGTATCATAGTCGAAATGTTCGGCTTGGGAGCCCCCCGGACGTGTTGTTTGCCCCCTGGTTGTGCTTTATTTGTGATCCTGATGGGCTGGAGGCCCCGGTTTCAGGGGGTTTCTCCTGAAAAAGCGCTCATTAAAAAAAGCCGTAAAAGCTGCGTAAATTGTGTAAAACAACCGTTTTTTGAGCGGTTTCCGGCTTCTGGAGCCTTAACATTTGCGCCGAAACGGCCTATTTCTGAACTTTGCAGACGGAGATTTCCTTCAGTGCGCGGTTGCCCAGATCGGCGCTCGGAGGGTTTTTCGCATCCATCAGCTGCTTGATCTCCTCAGTCGTGAACTTCTTCTCCAGGACGTCGGCGCCACAGGTGCAGTGTTGCTTGGCGAGCTCAGGGTTGACGCCTTGACTGGCCGCCGCAGTGCAATCCTTCATGTAACTGGCTTTTACACCTGCGGGCCAGGCAGCCTGAGCGCTCAATGGCAGCAGCAGAGCGAGCGGAGTGGCGAGGGCGAAAAGGTGGATAAAACGCATGGCTGGAACTCCGTGAGGTCGAAAATGTGTGGCAATTCTCGGCCTATTTGAGGTGGACCGTACATCCCAAGTTCACTTTATGGCGTAAAAGCCCTGAATTCTGTGCTCCTGAAACAAGGTCGCGGCGATGACCGTTCATCTGTGCTAGGATCCTCGGCTTGGGTATTTTCAGGCTCTGGATGACTTTTTCTCCGGTGGCGGTCAATACCCGAATAACCCTGATTTGATCTCCAGTCACTCTGGTTCGGTTTCCGGTTGGCCGCAAGGCTCCTGCCGCTGTAAGGCAGGCGTTCGTTATTGAATGGCCTGAACTGAGTCGCGTACTGGCTGCTCATCCCAACCCACGTGACCTTTGGTAGGGGTCACCACTAGGAGAGGAGGCGCCATGCCCACTATTACTCTTCCCGACGGCAGTCAACGTTCCTTCGATCATCCGGTTTCCATAGCCGAGGTCGCCGCATCCATTGGTGCCGGTCTGGCCAAAGCCACCGTGGCCGGCAAGGTCAACGGCAAACTGGTTGACGCCAGCGATGTCATCGACAGCGACGTGACCCTGCAAATCATCACGCCAAAGGATGAAGAGGGGCTGGAGATCATTCGCCACTCTTGCGCCCACCTGATTGGCCACGCGGTCAAGCAGCTGTACCCGACGGCGAAAATGGTGATCGGTCCGGTCATCGATGAAGGCTTCTATTACGACATCGCCTACGAGCGTCCTTTCACTCCGGACGACCTGGCGGCTATCGAACAGCGCATGCACCTGCTGATCGAAAAAGATTACGACGTCATCAAGAAAGTCACTCCGCGCGCCGAAGTGATCGACGTGTTCACCAGCCGTGGCGAAGACTACAAGCTGCGCCTGGTCGAAGACATGCCGAACGAGCAGGCCATGGGCCTGTACTATCACGAAGAATACGTCGACATGTGCCGCGGTCCGCACGTGCCGAACACCCGCTTCCTGAAATCCTTCAAACTGACCAAGCTGTCCGGCGCCTACTGGCGTGGCGATGCCAAAAACGAGCAATTGCAGCGCGTTTACGGCACAGCCTGGGCTGACAAGAAGCAACTGGCAGCTTACATCCAGCGTATCGAAGAGGCTGAAAAGCGCGACCATCGCAAGATCGGCAAGCGTCTTGGTCTGTTCCATACCCAGGAAGAAGCGCCGGGCATGGTTTTCTGGCACCCGAACGGCTGGACCCTGTACCAGGTACTCGAGCAGTACATGCGTAAGGTTCAGCGTGAAAACGGCTACCTGGAGATCAAGACTCCGCAAGTGGTTGACCGTAGCCTGTGGGAGAAATCCGGGCACTGGGCCAACTACGCCGAGAACATGTTCACTACCGAGTCGGAAAGCCGCGACTACGCCATCAAGCCAATGAACTGCCCTTGCCACGTGCAGGTATTCAATCAGGGCCTGAAAAGCTACCGCGAGCTGCCGATGCGTCTGGCCGAGTTCGGTGCTTGCCACCGTAACGAGCCGTCCGGTGCGCTGCACGGCATCATGCGCGTGCGTGCGTTTACCCAGGACGATGCACACATCTTCTGTACTGAAGAGCAGATGCAGGCCGAGTCCGCTGCGTTCATCAAGCTGACTCTGGATGTCTACGCCGATTTCGGCTTCAAGGACATCGAGCTGAAACTGTCCACTCGTCCGGAAAAACGCGTCGGCTCCGATGAGTTGTGGGATCGCGCAGAATCCGCGCTGGCCGCAGCCCTTGATAGTGCGGGCCTGCCGTACGATCTGCAGCCGGGCGAGGGTGCTTTCTACGGTCCGAAAATCGAGTTCTCGCTAAAAGATTGCCTCGGTCGTGTCTGGCAATGTGGTACCTTGCAGCTCGATTTTAACCTGCCGATCCGTCTGGGAGCCGAATACGTCTCCGAAGACAACAGTCGCAAGCACCCGGTTATGTTGCACCGGGCGATCCTGGGTTCCTTCGAGCGTTTCGTCGGGATTCTGATCGAGCATTACGAGGGTGCGTTCCCTGCGTGGCTGGCTCCGACTCAGGCAGTGATCATGAATATCACTGATAAACAGGCAGATTTTGCCGCTGAGGTTGAAAAAACTCTCAATCAAAGCGGATTTCGTGCCAAGTCCGACTTGAGAAATGAAAAGATCGGCTTTAAAATCCGCGAGCATACTTTGCTCAAGGTTCCCTATCTCTTGGTTATTGGAGATCGGGAAGTCGAGATGCAGACTGTCGCTGTGCGTACTCGTGAAGGTGCTGACCTGGGCTCGATGCCCGTCGCCCAATTCGCTGAATTCCTCGCTCAAGCGGTTTCCCGGCGTGGTCGCCATGATTCGGAGTAATTATTATTAAGCGTGAAATGAGACAAGATAAACGAGCTGCACCGAAGGCCCCGATCAACGAGAATATCTCGGCACGCGAGGTTCGGTTAATTGGCGCTGACGGCGAGCAGATTGGCATCGTCTCGATTGATGAAGCGCTTCGTATTGCTGAAGAAGCCAAACTGGATCTGGTGGAAATTTCCGCCGACGCAGTCCCACCGGTTTGCCGTGTGATGGATTACGGCAAATCGATCTTCGAAAAGAAGAAGCAGATTGCTGCAGCGAAAAAGAACCAGAAGCAGATTCAGGTTAAAGAAATCAAGTTTCGTCCAGGGACGGAGGAAGGGGATTACCAGGTAAAACTGCGCAACCTGGTACGTTTCCTGAGTGACGGGGACAGGGCCAAGGTATCGTTGAGATTCCGCGGTCGTGAGATGGCCCACCAGGAGCTGGGGATGGAACTCCTCAAGCGGGTTGAAGCTGACTTGCTCGAGTACGGTTCGGTCGAACAGCATCCTAAGATGGAAGGACGCCAGCTGATCATGGTCATCGCCCCGAAAAAGAAGAAGTAATCAACAGGGCACGGCAGGCCTTGCGATTATGTTTATCAACTGAATGCGGAGTATCCGAACATGCCAAAGATGAAAACTAAAAGTGGTGCTGCTAAGCGGTTTCTGAAAACTGCTAACGGTATCAAGCATAAGCACGCTTTCAAGAGCCACATCCTGACCAAAATGTCGACCAAGCGTAAGCGTCAACTGCGCGGAAGCAGCTTGCTGCATCCGTCCGACGTGGCAAAAGTCGAGCGCATGCTGCGCCTTCGTTAATTTTTGGTTAAGAATAGAGGAAGTAACTCATGGCTCGTGTAAAGCGTGGCGTCATTGCCCGTAAGCGTCACAAAAAAATTCTGAAACTTGCTAAAGGCTACTACGGCGCGCGTTCACGCGTATTCCGTGTTGCCAAGCAAGCGGTAATCAAGGCAGGCCAGTACGCCTACCGTGACCGTCGTCAGAAAAAACGTCAGTTCCGCGCTCTGTGGATCGCTCGTATCAACGCTGGTGCTCGTATCAACGGTCTGTCCTACAGCCGTTTCATCGCCGGCCTGAAAAAAGCGTCCATCGAGATCGACCGTAAGGTTCTGGCTGATCTGGCAGTGAACGAAAAAGCGGCGTTTGCTGCGATTGTCGAGAAAGCTAAAGCCACCTTGGCTTAAGTACCCCCGACAGTCACCCGGGCTCACCTCTGTGGGCTCAGGTGTTAAACGTCATAAATAGGGGAAGAGCCTTCAAGCTCTTCCCCTATTTTGTATCTGGAGTCTGTACATGGAAAACCTGGATGCGCTGGTCTCTCAAGCTCTAGAGGCTGTGCAAAGCGCTGAAGACATCAATGCCCTGGAGCAAATCCGGGTTCACTACCTTGGCAAAAAGGGTGAATTGACTCAGGTGATGAAGACCCTGGGGAATTTGCCGGCTGAAGAGCGTCCGCAGGTCGGTGCGCTGATCAACGTTGCCAAGGAGCGTGTGACAGAGGTTCTCAATGCGCGCAAGGCGTTGTTCGAGGAGGCGGATCTAGCTGCCAAATTGTCCGCCGAGTCCATTGATGTGACCCTGCCGGGCCGTGGTCAGACCTCTGGTGGTCTGCATCCGGTTACCCGCACTCTGGAACGTATCGAACAGTTCTTCACCCACATCGGCTACGGCATCGCCGAAGGCCCTGAGGTCGAAGACGATTATCACAACTTCGAGGCGCTCAACATCCCAGGCCATCACCCGGCCCGGTCGATGCATGACACCTTCTATTTCAATGCCAACATGCTGTTGCGCACCCATACCTCGCCGGTACAGGTCCGCACCATGGAATCGAAACAGCCGCCGATCCGCATCGTCTGCCCAGGCCGTGTGTACCGTAGCGACTCGGATATCACCCACTCCCCGATGTTCCACCAGGTCGAAGGCCTGCTGGTCGACCGCGATATCAATTTCGCCGACCTGAAAGGGACCATCGAGGAATTCCTGCGCGTGTTCTTCGAAAAAGAACTGGCAGTGCGCTTCCGTCCTTCGTACTTCCCGTTCACCGAGCCATCCGCCGAAGTCGACATGGAATGCGTGATGTGCAGCGGTAAAGGCTGCCGTGTCTGCAAACAGACTGGCTGGCTGGAAGTCATGGGCTGCGGCATGGTTCACCCGAACGTGCTGCGTATGTCCGGGATCGACCCGGAAGAGTTCTCGGGCTTTGCCTTCGGCATGGGCGTTGAGCGTCTGGCCATGCTGCGTTACGGCGTGAACGACTTGCGTCTGTTCTTCGACAACGACTTGCGGTTTCTCGCGCAATTTCGCTAGTCGTAACGAATTTTTAGGAGAGCAGGATGAAATTCAGTGAACAATGGCTGCGCGGCTGGGTAAGCCCGCAGGTAAATCGCGACGAGCTGGTTGCTCGTCTGTCGATGGCCGGTCTTGAGGTCGATAGCGTTACGCCGGCCGCCGGTGAATTCAGCGGCGTGGTCGTGGGCGAGGTGCTGAGCACCGAGCCGCACCCGGACGCCGACAAGCTGCGCGTTTGCCAGGTCAGCAATGGCTCGGAGACCTTCCAGGTGGTATGCGGTGCGCCAAACGTGCGCCCTGGCCTGAAGATCCCGTTCGCCATGATCGGTGCCGAACTGCCAGGCGACTTCAAAATCAAGAAGGCCAAGCTGCGTGGCGTTGAATCCAACGGCATGCTGTGCTCCCAGGCCGAACTGCAAATCGGTGAAGGCAACGACGGCCTGATGGAATTGCCGGTCGATGCACCGGTTGGCGAAGACTTCCGCGTCTACCTGGATCTGGAAGACGCCAGCATCGAGGTCGACCTGACCCCGAATCGCGGCGATTGCCTGTCCCTGGCGGGTCTGGCCCGTGAAGTCGGTGCGCTCTACGCCGCCGAAGTCACGCGCCCGGTCATTGCCACTGTTCCAGCCGTGCACGACGAAGTGCGTTCGGTTGAGGTTCTGGCACCAGCCGCTTGCCCGCGTTACCTGGGTCGTGTGATCCGCAACGTCGACCTGTCCAGGCCTACGCCGCTGTGGATGGTCGAGCGTCTGCGTCGTGCCGACGTGCGCAGCATCGACGCTGCCGTCGACATCACCAACTACGTGATGCTGGAGCTGGGTCAACCGTTGCACGCTTTCGATCTCGCCGAAATCAATGGCGGCATTCGCGTCCGCATGGCTGAAGAAGGCGAGAAGCTGGTTCTGCTCGACGGTCAGGAAGTCAGCCTGCGTAGCGATACGCTGGTGATTGCCGACCACTCCCGCGCCCTGGCGATTGCCGGCGTGATGGGTGGCGAGCACAGTGGTGTTTCGGCGACCACTCGCGATGTATTCCTGGAAAGCGCGTTCTTCGATCAGATTGCCGTCGCTGGCAAGGCCCGTTCCTATGGCCTGCACACCGACGCCTCGCACCGCTACGAGCGTGGTGTGGACTGGCAACTGGCCCGTGAAGCCATGGAGCGCGCCACTGGCCTGCTGCTGGAAATCACCGGCGGCGAAGCTGGCCCGATCATCGAAGCCGTCAGCGAGCAGCACCTGCCGAAGATCGCGCCGGTCACCCTGCGTGCCCAGCGGATCACCCAGATGCTGGGCATGGAAATGGATTCGGCCGAAGTCGAGCGTCTGCTCGGCGCTTTGGGCCTGACGATTTCCGCGGATGGGGCAGGGCAGTGGCGCGTAGACGTGCCAAGCCATCGCTTCGATATCAGCCTGGAAGTCGACCTGATCGAAGAACTGGCCCGTCTGTACGGCTACAACCGTCTGCCGGTTCGCTACCCGCAAGCCCGTCTGGCGCCGCAAGCCAAGGCTGAAGCCCGTAGCGATCTGCCTGAGCTGCGTCGTCTGCTGGTGGCTCGTGGTTATCAGGAAGCGATCACCTACAGCTTCATCGATCCGAAACAGTTCGAGCTGTTCAGCCCCGGCGTCGAGCCTTTGTTGCTGGCCAACCCGATTTCGAACGACATGGCCGCCATGCGCTCGTCCTTGTGGCCAGGTCTGGTCAAGGCGCTTCAGCACAACCTGAACCGTCAACAGGATCGCGTGCGCCTGTTCGAAAGTGGCCTGCGCTTCGTCGGTCAGCTGGAAGGCCTCAAGCAAGAGCCGATGCTGGCCGGTGTGGTGTGCGGTAGCCGTCTGCCGGAAGGCTGGGCCCAAGGTCGCGATACCGTGGATTTCTTCGACGTCAAGGCCGACGTGGAAGCAGTGCTGGGCTTCGCCGGTGCACTGGACGCGTTCACGTTCGTGCCGGGCAGCCACCCTGCGTTGCACCCGGGTCAAACCGCGCGTATCGAGCGTGATGGTCGCGTAGTCGGTTACATCGGCGCTATCCACCCTGAATTGTCGAAAACCCTCGGTCTCGACCGTCCGGTCTTCGTTTTCGAGCTGGTTCTGGCCGAAGTGGCGTTGGGCAAAATGCCTGAATTCCACGAGTTATCGCGCTTTCCTGAAGTGCGTCGCGACCTTGCGCTGCTGGCAGACAAAGACGTTGCAGCCAGTGCCGTACTGGACGTAATCCGTGACAATGCAGGTGAATGGCTGACAGACCTCAGGCTATTTGACGTGTATCAGGGTAAAGGCATTGATCCGCATAGAAAAAGCCTTGCAGTTGGCTTGACCTGGCAGCATCCATCGCGCACTCTTAATGACGATGAGGTGAATACCACGACGCAAAACATCCTCACCTCGCTCGAACAAAGGTTGAACGCCACGCTAAGGAAGTGACGTATGGGGGCTCTGACGAAAGCTGAAATGGCGGAACGTCTGTATGAAGAGCTGGGCCTGAATAAACGGGAGGCCAAGGAATTGGTCGAACTGTTCTTTGAGGAAATCAGGCACGCTCTTGAAGACAACGAGCAGGTGAAGTTGTCCGGTTTCGGCAACTTTGACCTTCGGGACAAACGCCAGCGGCCAGGCCGCAACCCGAAAACGGGTGAAGAAATCCCGATCACGGCTCGCCGTGTGGTCACCTTTCGTCCAGGGCAGAAGTTGAAGGCCCGAGTTGAGGCTTATGCTGGAACCAAGTCATAACGACGAGCTTCCCGTCATCCCAGGCAAACGCTACTTCACCATCGGTGAAGTCAGCGAGCTCTGTGCGGTTAAACCACACGTGCTGCGCTATTGGGAGCAGGAGTTTCCTCAACTCAACCCCGTCAAGCGCCGCGGAAACCGTCGGTATTATCAGCGCCAGGATGTGCTGATGATCCGCCAGATCCGCGCGTTGCTGTATGACCAGGGGTTCACCATCGGCGGAGCGCGCCTGCGTCTTTCCGGTGATGAAGCCAAAGACGACACCACCCAATACAAACAAATGATCCGCCAGATGATCGCCGAACTGGAAGATGTTCTGGTGGTACTCAAGAAGTAAATTTCTGCTTTTAAATACTTCCAGTTTTCAAAAGCTTGCGATATATTCTTGAGCGTTCCTCGAGGTGAGGGACGGGTTTCACGCCTAGTCGGGGCGTAGCGCAGTCCGGTAGCGCACTAGCATGGGGTGCTAGGGGTCGAGTGTTCGAATCACTCCGTCCCGACCATATTATTCAAGGGGTTGCGAGATTTTATCTCGCGACCTCTTTTTATTTTCAGTCGTTTTTACCCCTACAAAACGACTGGCTCTCGGTGGAATCCTCACCTCTTTCGGAGGGGATGGACGCAAGATTTCTGTGTGCCAAAGTCCTCCCTTCCCCGCAGGAAGTTTGGCGATGGAGGGCGAGGGATGGAACTCGTTGACGGCTCGTAAGTAGCGTCTGAATCGCTAGATCCAATATAGCTTGAATGCAGTCTTATATTCCATAAATGTAGTACAAACTATTTTTATAGTGCGTTTTAATCTATTCAGTATTTTGAATCGATTGGAGCACTTGTCTGTGAAAACTAAGGCGCTTTTACCTTTTGGCTTGGCATTATTGGCTACATGCTCGACGGCGTTCGCGGGTTCCACTCTGGATCGCGTAACCAGCAGCGGGGAGCTGACCGGCGTCCTGATGGAAAGCTATCCACCTTTCTCCTTTCTCAATGAACAGAACCAACTGGACGGGTTTGACGTCGATGTCGCCAAGGCCGTTGCGCAACGGCTAGGGGTGAAACTGAAGCTGCAAACACCGTCTTGGGATGTCATCGCTGCCGGACGCTGGAACGGACGATATGACATCTGCGTCTGCTCGATGACCCCGAGCAAGGCACGGGCCGAAGTGTTCGACTTCCCGGTCGAGTATTACCAGTCACCGGCCGTGATCGTGGTGAATGCCAAAGACAAGAACATTGTCACGGGCAAGGATCTGTCAGGTAAAAAAGTCGGTGTGATCAGTGCGTCGACCTATGAAGCCTATTTGAACAAAGATCTGGTGATTGAAGGTGCCGAGGACAAGCCGTTGAGTTATCCCTTCGAAAGCGTCCAGATCGCGCCATACGACAACGAAACGGTAGCCTTCCAGGATCTGGCTTTGGGCACGGGCGTGCGCCTGGATGCCATGGTCACCAACCTCATCACTGCTCGCGAACGCATCGCCCAGGATCCTCGCTTTAAAATTGCTGGCGACACACTGTATGCAGAGCCCAACGTGGTAGCGATCGAAAAGGGCGACCCTCAATGGAATGACAAAGTCACTGAGGTCATCACTCAACTCAAGGCTGACGGCACGTTGAGCAAGATTTCGCAAAAGTGGATCGGTGCCGACATCAGCCAATGACAGCCCTCAATCCACACCCCGCAAAGGCGACTGTTGTACCCGAGCCCGTACCGCACCGTTTTAGCCAGCTATTCGGTTTTCGTACTCGCTTGTATTTGACCTGGGCGGCGCTGTTCGGCTTGTGCGTCATGTTTTTCATGAGCTTCGATCTGAAGTTCTCGATCATCCTGGAGAAGTTGCCCAATCTGGTCGGTCTGCATTTGGGGCCAAACGGTTTCTTGCAAGGCGCCGCACTGACGTTGTTTCTATGCTTCTGTTCAATCTGGCTTTCATTGCTCCTTGGTTTCGTGACGGCGCTAGCGCGCCTGTCTCGCAGTGCAGTAGCTTTCGGTATTGCCAGTTTCTATGCATCTTTTTTTCGCGGTACACCGCTGCTGATCCAGATCCTGCTGATCTATTTGGGCTTGCCGCAGTTGGGCGTTGTGCCAGGTGCAATCAGCGCCGGGATCATTGCGCTCTCGCTTAATTATGGTGCCTACCTCAGCGAGATTTTTCGTGCTGGCATCCTGGCTGTAGCACCTGGACAGCGCGAAGCGGCGATGGCTCTGGGGCTGAGGTCGGCGGCGACGTTCCTGCACATCGTCCTGCCGCAAGCCATGCGCACGATCATTCCCCCGACAACCAGTCAGTTCATTTCAATGCTCAAGGACTCCTCGTTGATATCGGTGATGGGCGTCTGGGAAGTGATGTTCCTGGCGCAGTCGTACGGTCGCTCGTCCTACCGCTACATCGAAATGCTCACCACCGCAGCCGTTATCTATTGGCTCCTGTCCATTGGACTGGAGTTGATTCAGAACCGTCTTGAACGCCACTACGGCAAAGGTTTCAAGCATCAGCGCTGACCCGCGCGTTTAATGACTTTTTACAGGTACTACGATGTCCGATCCAAAACCTCTGTTGTTTGCGTTATACGAGCAAGCCAGTGTTGGCTGTGGCGGCGCGCCGAGCCTCTGGACGCACCCGGCTGACGAGCGACTGACCTTCAACTCGCTGGGCTACTGGTCCAACCTGGCACGCATCGCCGACCAGGCTCATCTCGACATGCTGTTTTTTGGTGATGTGCTGGGCTTCTACGATGTGTTCGGTGGCAATGCCGATGCGGCCATGAAGTGGGCGGTGGAAGCGCCGGCCAACGATCCGTTGATGATCATCCCGGCATTAGCTGCCGTGACGGAAAGCCTGGCCTTCGGCGTCACTGTCACCACCAGTTACGAGCATCCTTTCACCCATGCCCGGCGCTTCAGCACACTGGATCACCTGACCAATGGCCGGGTCGGCTGGAATATCGTCACCTCCTATCTGACCAGTGCCGCTCGCAACTTCGGCCTGGAGCAGATGATCAAGCACGATGATCGCTATGAACGCGCAGAGGAATTTCTCGATGTGGTTTACAAGCTCTGGGAAGGCAGCTGGGCAAACGATGCCGTGGTGGCTGACAAGTCTCGCCAGATCTATGCCAAGGGCGATCGCGTGCGACCAATCAACCATGTTGGCGAGCACTACCGGGTGGCCGGGCCGCATTTGACTTCTCCATCACCACAACGCACACCCTTGCTGATTCAGGCCGGTTGGTCAGGCCGTGGTCGCGAGTTTGCGGCCAAGCACGCCGAACTGATTTTCATCGCAAAATCCAACCAGCTGGAGATTCGCCAGGGCTTGGAAGATATATGGGCGCAGGCCAGGGCACGGGGGCGTCAGGCGGAGGATGTTAAATCTCTGACGGTCCTGCGCATCGTTACGGCCAGGACCGAGATCGAAGCCCAACGCAAATATGACGAACTGCAAAGCAACTATCACTTGCAGGCGCAGCTGGTGAGTTATGCCGGTGATACCGGTATCGACATCAGCCGCTACGCGGACAGCGATGCGTTATCCACTCACACCGAAGGCATGACTTCCTATGTGATGCGGCCTGATGGCAGTGGCAAGCCCTTGACCGCCGGCGATGTCAAACAGCGCTTTGCCAACGTCACTCGGGGCAGTGATCTGATTCTGGTGGGAACGCCGCAACAAGTGGCCGATCGGATCGAGGAGCACGCCCGAATTTCCGGCACCAGTGGCTACATGCTCAACCCGCTGATCAGCCCAGGCAGCCTCGAAGACTTTGTTGAGCTGGTCATTCCTGAACTGCAAAAGCGTGGCTTGTATCGTACTGAACCACAGAGCGGTACTTTCCGTTCGCGGTTACGGGACGATGGCGCTAACCATTTACCGGATTCTGCCTACGGCGCCTCGTTCCGCTTCGAAGAAGGTTTTTAGGATGGAGGTGCCTGTCCCGTTGAATACAGACGCCTTCCCTTGACATAGCTCCGTTGTAATCAACCGACACAGTGTTGCTTGCTCAGTGACTGAGGCTTGTCCGTGTTCTCATGGGCAAGTTCAATGCACTTCAATGCCAAAATGGTTGTCGGGTCGACCAATGCAACCTCATGATTTTTGATCATGTAGGATTCGCTATGCTCGAGCACCAGAGGTAACTCTGTGCACCCCAGGATGAGCACATCGGCACCCAGTTCACACAGGTGCTCTGCAGCGGTCAGTAACTGGTCTTTACAGATGCCGTCTGTGAAACCCCGCCCTTATAGACTGGGCTGAGCTTCGTCATCAGCACGAGGCAAAGGGCATAAAGCTGTCTAGCGTTAGCGACAATGAGCTGTTGGAACGCTAATGCGCCATGTTGGACTACTCAAAACGTCAGCTCGTTGCAAATCAGGTCAACTGTGGTTTCCAAGCGTTAGATTTGTGACTATATATTTATTTGGTCACAATTTGTAAGTCCTCGATAGGGTGAGTAAGCTATTCCCATGAATCAGCCATCAATATCTTCGCCTAGCCCCCGTGGCCCAATCGATCACGAGATTCGCGATCAAATTGTCGCAGCGGCCAACGAACACTTCAGTCAATACGGCTATGGCAAAACCACGGTTTCCGACCTGGCCAAGGCCATCGGGTTTTCCAAGGCCTACATCTACAAATTTTTTGATTCCAAGCAGGCGATCGGTGAAGCCATCTGCGCAAATTGTCTGGCAGAAATCGTCGCGGCTGTGGAGCAGGCTATCAATGTAGAAGACCTGTCGCCGACGGAGCGCTTTCGACGTTTGGTCAAAACCGTGATTGCCACAGGTGTGAATCTGTTCTTCAACGACCGAAAACTCTATGACATCGCAGCGTTCGCGGCGTCGGAAAGCTGGCCCAGTTCGCAGGCTTATGACGCACGCATCAAACACTTAGTGTTGCAAATCGTGCGGGAGGGACGAGAGATCGGCGAATTTGAACGCAAGACTCCGCTGGACGAGACAGTAGAAGCGATACATCTCGCGCTGCGGCCATTCGTCAACCCTTTGCTGCTGCAGTACAACCTCGATTTCGTCGAGGAGGCGCCCACGCTTACCTCCAATCTCATCTTGCGTAGCCTCATGCCTTGACCTTTGGCTAAAGGTTTATCGCATACGGCGGTACGCGTCAGATCCCAAACGGCTTTTCACTTTGCCCTTCTTCCATCCGTCGAAGGGCATTTTATTTATCTGTTGTGTGACCATTGACTGATATGGTCACATGAATAAATATGGTGGTCCATCGCTTCTAATGCTTCATCTCAGTGATACCCATAGAGTCCAAACAATGAAAAAAATAGTGCTCAAGTCCCCATTTGGCCTTGCTGTCGTGCTCGCATCCTCAAACGTTTTTGCAAGCGGCTTCGCTCTCAATGAACAAAGCATCAGTGGGATGGGGGCCGGGTTTGCCGGTCGTTCTTCCGCTGCTGAAGATGCGAGTACGGTCTTCGGTAACCCTGCGGGCATGTCTCGCTTGAAAAGAGAACAGGTCAGCGTGGGGGCGGCGACTCTTTTCGCCAAGTCCGACATAAGCCACACCCGCAGTACATTCGGCGGCCAGGAAGACGGCGACATGGTGCCAACCACCACCGTGCCTATGGGGTACTACGTCAAACCGATCGATGAGCATTGGGCGTTCGGTGTAGGTTTTTATGTGCCTTTCGGTCTGATGACTGACTATGGCAGCGGTTTCGCCGGGCGTTACTACGCCAACAAAAGCGAAGTCACGACCCTTACGTTCCAGCCCACTGTCAGCTATGCCTTCAACGACAAAGTTTCGATCGGGTTCGGTCCGACCATCAACCGTATCGGTGGTGAAATTTCCGGTATGGTGCCCAATCCGCTTAGCCCTGGTCGCAATGACGGAAAACTCAAAAGCACGGGTGACGACACTGCCCTGGGTTTTAACGCCGGTATCTTGGTGCAGGCTACAGACCGAACCCGTTTGGGCATGACCTACCATTCCAAGGTCAGTTATCAATTGGATGCCAAGACCAAGGTCACTGACGGCATCTTTAGTGTGTTGGGGGTCAGCGGCCGCAGTTATGACGCTTCGCTGGATGTGGATACCCCGGAGTCAGTGGATTTCTCGGTGACTCATCAGCTTAATAACGACTGGACCCTATACGTGGGGAGCACCTGGACTCGCTGGAGTCGCTTCAAAGCGTTAACCATCGAGAACACAGGTTTACCCCCTGCGTTGAGCGATGCGCTGGGCACCATTACCGAAGAACAGAATTGGCACGATACGTGGGCTCATGCTATCGGTGCGGCATATCAACTGAACAACCAATGGGTACTTCGCGCAGGCTTTTCGGTCGATCAGTCACCGACCAACAACACCAATCGTGGACCGCGCATTCCTACGGGCGACCGGAAGGTTGTCAGCTTCGGTGCTGGCTGGACGCCGGCGGATAATGTCACGATCGATGTTGCTTACTCTTACCTGTGGGAAGAGAGCGTGCAGGTCAACGACACCTCGCCGACCAGAGGTGCATACAGTGCCAAATATAAGAACAGTGCGAGCGGGCTCGGTACGTCTGTTAGTTACCGCTTCTAATTGAGTGCTGTTACACGATAAATGTCCGGTCTGAAGCACGCTTTACCTTCCGACCTTCAAGAAAAATCCTGGGCCTATCCCTTCAGGGGAAAGGCCTCTTGGTCGCCCCCTCAGACTCCCATGACCTGCGCCATCAGGCTCTGATGAAACCGACGTGGCGTGGCCCACGTCAAGACAGTGATGGCCTTGTTGCCAAAACCCGGCACCACACTCATGCGTCCGGCTTGCAGTGCACGGATTCCAGCTCGTACGACGGGTTGGGGCTGCATCATCACCCTTTTTAAGGTTGGCGTGATCCGTTGCTTGGCGCTCTCTGCAAATCCGGTATCCGACATCCCGGGGCAAAGTGCGGTAACGACGACACCGTCATTTTTCAGTTCACGATGAAGCGCATCAGAGAAGCGAAGAACATAGGCTTTCGCGGCAGAGTAAACGGCGAAATTCTTCACGCCCAAGAAGGACAGCAAGCTTGCGACCATCAGGATGTGCCCACGTTTGCGGGCTCGCATGTCGGCCGCGAAAAGGCGTGTCAGGGCTGTCAGGCTGGCGATATCCAGATCAATCATGGTCAGTGAGTGGTCCAGAGGCTGATCCAGGAAAGGTCCTTGCAATCCATGACCCGCATTGTTGATGAGCACATCGATCACTATATTGCGTTCGCTGAGTCGCTCATGCAGTTCGATGATCGCCGGGATCGAGGACAGGTCTACTTGTTCGACTATCACATCAACGCCGAAGCGTTCGCGCAACTGCGCCGATAGCGCTTCGAGCTTACTCAGCCTTCTTGCTACCAGGACTAGCGATTTTCCCTGCGCTGCGTATTGCCGGGCAAACTCCTCGCCAAATCCGCTTGATGCGCCTGTGATGAGCACCCAGGAATTCTCGTTCGATTTCATTTCGCTGTTCTCCGGTTGGTTTCTATTGAGCAATTGGCTGCTGACCGCATCGCAACAGAACGGCCTGAGACCAATGGTCGTCAGTTGGTGAGCGAAGCCCGCTCTCGGGTTGGGTAATAGCTGAAAGAGGAGGGGGGCGTGCATTAAGTGCCGCGTCATCAGGTTAAGTCATCGGGTCGCCACAGGCTGGGCTTCAGGAGGTTGCCAGCCACCACCGAGCGCCTTGAATGCCGCGACCGCCGCCCGTGCCGATTCCGTTCGTGCTTGCGCTCGGGCATCGGAAGCCTGCAGCATCGTCTCGTCGGCATGAAGGACATCTATCAGGCTGGCCGTACCTTTCTGATAGGCAATGAACGACGATTGGCGAGCCTGTGTCAGAGACGTCTCTCCCCCGGTGAGGGTGGTTGCTTGAGCTTCCCGATTCACCAGTGCGGAGAACGCGTTCTCGACATCCTCGGTGGCGCGCAGCACAGACTGACGGTAAGCGGCCAGGGTTTCGGCTTCCTGTCCCTTGGCTTGGTCGATTTGGGCGTTTATGCGACCGAAGTCGAAGAGTCTCCAGCGTAGTCCCAGTACGCCCGCCGACTGGCTGGCACCGCCGGTAAAAAGGTTGCCTGCGGATACAGCCGTGGCACTGCCCAGCAATGCGCTAAGGGAGAATTTCGGGTAGTACTCAGCAATCGCCTCCCCGATGCGTGCGTTTGAGGCTGCGAGATGGCGCTCAGCAACAATGAGATCTGGCCTGCGGCGCAGCAGATCGGCCGGCGTTCCCGTGGCCTTTATCTGCGGCGCTACAGGAATGTTCCCCGTATTTGCCAATTGCGTGCGGTGAGTGCCTGGCGGCGTGCCGAGCATGACATCCAGTGCATTCATGGCAGCATCCAGGCCGGTTTGCAGGGCCGGTACTGTCGCTTGGACTTGCGATAGTGCCCCCTCAGTCTGACGAACCTGATAGTTGGCGGCGAGGCCCTTGCTGTAGAGCAATTGGACTTTCTCTAGTAGCTCCTGCTGCGTTTTGACTTGTCGGTTCGCAATGTCCAACCGGGTCTGCAATCCGCGGATAGCGATGTAGATATCGGCGGTCTGCGCGGCGATGGCCAGTCGTGTGGCAGCGACACCCGCCTCGGAAGCCTGGTACTCGGCCAGTGCAGCCTCGCGTCCGCGTCGCAAGCCGCCAAAGACGTCCACCTCCCAGCTAGCATCGAGGTTGACCTCGTAGGAACTTCCGTACCGATCATAGCCAGGCGTTGAGTTCAACACCTGGCCGAGTGGGGTCTCGATTGACTGGTAGGAGCGCGCGGCTTGGCCGCTGATGTTTCCCGAGGGTAATAAAGCGGCATTTGCGGCGCCTAGTCCTGCCCGTGCCTGCGTTACTCGCGCCGACGCCTGCGCCAGATCCAGGTTCTGCTCAAGTGCCTTGGAGACGAAGTCGGCTAGCAGTGGATCACCGAAGCCTTCCCACCAGGCGACAAGACTGGCAGGCGTCGCCCCGGGCCTCTGTTCGACAGAAGGCTGACCCAAGTAACGGTCCGAAAGCGGGGCGTCCGGACGGTGATAGTCCGGACCGACCGCGCAACCTGTCATCAAGCTGGCACTCACCAAGAGAGCAACGGGACGGAGGGGAGGCATTGAGGTTCCTTCAATTGAGTATGTTTGTGACCATGTTACGTTATGGTCACTTTCTGTCAATCGACGCTCGTTCAGCCAAGTTCGAAATTGACCCAGTGTATTCGGCGATTCCACTGCTGAGGTTGAGGAGCTTAGCGCTTTATAATATGTGACCGTTGACATGTGTGGTCACTAGACTGAGAATATTACGCCTGTCCTATTTGTTTAAGTAAGGGAACCTATGCGCCGGCTTCGACCTTTCACCATTGCCGCTTGCTTGTTGCCTCTCGTCCTGACGGCATGTGGCGACTCATCCACCGTTGACGATCCACGCATGCATGCTCCTTTGGTGAGGTCCACTGCTGTTCAGGCTTCGTCCGACGTCTCGCGTTCTTTCAGTGGTGTCGTGGTTGCCCGCGTCCAGGGCGACCTGGGCTTTCGGGTGTCAGGCAAGATCCTTGAGCGGTTGGTAGATACCGGTCAGACCGTTAAACGTGGTCAGCCACTTATGCGCCTTGATCCGATCGACCTGGGGTTGCAGGCACGAGCACAGCAGGAGTCGGTCATAGCCGCTCGGGCCCGAGCCAAGCAGACAGCAGATGACGAGGCGCGATACCGCAGTCTGGTTGCCGCAGGCGCTATTTCTGCATCGGCCTACGACCAGATCAAAGCCGCAGCGGATACCGCAAAGGCGCAACTTAGCGCCGCTGAAGCGCAGGCTGACGTTGCCCGTAATGCTTCTGGTTATGCGGTGCTGCTTGCGGATTCCGACGGCGTGGTGGTGGAGACGCTCGCCGAGCCCGGACAAGTTGTCAGCCCGGGACAGCCCGTGGTTCGATTGGCGCGGGCAGGGCAGCGCGAAGCCATCGTGCACCTGCCCGAGACGTTGCGCCCCGCAGCAGGATCCACTGCGCAGGCGACGCTTTATGGCAATACCACGGATGTTGTTACAGCGAAGCTGAGGCTGCTGTCTGACTCGGCTGACCGCATGACACGCACCTTCGAGGCGCGGTATGTGCTTGAGGGCGCGCTGGCCAATGCACCGATAGGTTCGACCGTCACGCTTCGGATCGCTGAAGGCACCACGCAAGGGCAGGGGCTGCAAGTACCGATCGCTGCTGTTTATGACCCAGGCCAAGGCACTGGCGTGTGGGTCATCGCCGGTACACCGGCGAAGGTGGCCTGGCGACCTGTACAAGTCCTGGGTTTGAGCGACGACACAGTGCGAGTCGCAGGCGACCTCAAAGTCGGCGAGCAGATCGTAGCGTTAGGCGCACATCTGTTGCGCGAAGGTGAAGAGGTGAAATTGCCTCAACAGGATGACGAAAAAGTTGCTGGGGGGCGTCCATGAGCGAGGGTCGCTTCAATCTTTCCGCGATCGCCGTTCGTGAGCGATCTATTACGGTGTTTCTGATCTTCCTGATTGCCGTTGCAGGCACCCTGGCGTTCTTCAAGCTGGGGCGTGCGGAAGATCCTCCGTTTACGGTCAAGCAGTTGACGGTCATTACCGCGTGGCCGGGCGCCACGGCGCAGGAGATGCAGGATCAGGTAGCAGAGCCACTTGAAAAACGCCTGCAAGAACTGAAATGGTACGACCGCACGGAAACCTATACGCGGCCCGGTCTCGCTTTCACCATGGTGTCGTTGTTGGACCGCACGCCACCCTCACAGGTGCAGGAAGAGTTTTATCAGGCGCGCAAAAAGCTCGACGACGAAGCCACCAAGCTACCGGCGGGTGTGATCGGGCCATTGGTCAACGACGAGTATTCGGACGTGACGTTTGCGCTGTTCGCCTTGAAAGCCAAAGGCGAGCCGCGGCGACTGTTGGTGCGTGATGCTGAGTCGTTGCGCCAACAACTGTTGCATGTGCCGGGCGTGAAGAAGGTCAACATCATCGGTGAGCAAGCCGAGCGCATTTTTGTGTCTTTCTCCCATGACCGACTGGCCACCTTGGGCGTTTCTCCCCAGGACATCTTCGCCGCGCTGAATAGCCAGAACGTGCTCACACCCGCCGGTTCCATCGAAACCAACGGGCCGCAGGTTTTCCTGCGGGTGGATGGTGCTTTCGATAAATTGGAGAAAATTCGTGACACGCCCCTGGCGATTCAGGGGCGCACGTTAAAGCTCTCGGACGTGGCGACGGTTGAACGAGGCTACGAAGACCCTGCCACCTTCCTGGTGCGCAATAACGGCGAAGAGGCCTTGTTGCTGGGGGTCATAATGCGCGAAGGCTGGAATGGCCTGGACCTGGGCAAGGCGCTGGACGCCGAGACGGCGAAGATAAATGAAGGCATGCCGCTGGGCATGACGCTGACCAAGGTCACTGATCAAGCCGTGAACATTGACTCGGCTGTCGGCGAGTTCATGGTCAAATTTTTTGTCGCGCTGCTTGTGGTGATGCTTGTTTGCTTTCTCAGCATGGGCTGGCGGGTAGGCCTCGTGGTCGCAGCGGCGGTACCGTTGACGCTGGCGATAGTGTTTGTGGTGATGGCGGCCACCGGAAAGAACTTTGACCGTATTACCCTCGGCTCGTTGATTCTGGCGCTGGGACTGCTGGTGGACGACGCGATCATTGCCATCGAAATGATGGTGGTGAAAATGGAAGAGGGCTACGACCGAATCAAAGCTTCCGCTTATGCCTGGAGTCATACGGCCGCGCCAATGCTCTCCGGTACACTGGTAACGGCGATTGGCTTCATGCCCAACGGTTTCGCCCAGTCCACTGCCGGCGAGTACACCAGCAACATGTTCTGGATCGTCGGCATTGCTTTGATCGCTTCCTGGGTCGTCGCGGTGGCTTTCACCCCTTACCTGGGAGTGAAGTTGTTGCCAGACATCAAGAAGGTCGAGGGTGGGCATGCGGCTATCTACAACACCCCCCGTTACAACCGCTTCCGCCGGGTTCTGACACGCGTCATCGCCCGCAAATGGCTGGTGGCTGGCACGGTTATCACGCTGTTTTTCGTGGCAGTTCTGGGCATGAGCCTGGTGAAGAAACAGTTCTTCCCGACCTCGGACCGTCCCGAGGTGATGGTCGAGGTGCAAATGCCCTACGGAACCTCCATCGCGCAGACCAGTGCCACTGCTGCAAAGGTCGAGGCCTGGCTGCAACAGCAGGAAGAGGCAAAAATCGTCACGGCCTATATTGGGCAGGGCGCGCCGCGTTTCTTCCTGGCGATGGCGCCAGAACTGCCCGATCCATCGTTCGCCAAGATCGTGGTGCTGACGGACAGTCAGGAGGCACGTGAAACCCTCAAGTTCCGTCTTCGCGAAGCGGTCGCTGCAGGCCTCGCCCCAGAGGCCCGAGTCAGGGCGACTCAAATTGTGTTTGGTCCGTATTCACCATTCCCCGTCGCCTACAGGGTAATGGGGCCTGACCCGACGAAGCTGCGCGAGATTGCGGGTCGTGTACAAGATGTCATGCAAGCCAGCCCGATGATGAGGACGGTCAACAGCGACTGGGGCCCTCTGACGCCGACGCTGCATTTCAACTTGGATCAGGATCGCTTGCAGGCGGTTGGACTGACATCCAGTGCAGTCGCCCAGCAGTTGCAATTCCTGCTGGCCGGGGTGCCGATCACGGCGGTTCGTGAAGACATTCGTTCAGTGCAGGTGGTTGGTCGTGCCGCGGGGAATATCCGGCTCGATCCCGCCCGGATTGAAGGCTTCACATTGGTGGGAGCGGCGGGTCAGCGTATCCCTCTGTCCCAGGTCGGAGCGGTGGATGTGCGTATGGAGGATCCGATCCTTAGGCGCCGTGACCGCACGCCGACTATCACCGTGCGCGGCGATATTGCCGAAGGCCTTCAGCCGCCCGATGTATCGGGTGTGATCGTCAAGCAACTGCAGCCGATTATCGACACGCTGCCTGGCGGGTACCGGATCGAGCAGGCGGGTGCGATCGAGGAATCGGGCAAGGCCGGCCAGGCGATAGTGCCGCTGGTTCCCATCATGATTGCCCTGACGCTGCTGATCATCATTGTCCAGGTGCGTTCGATCTCGGCAATGATCATGGTGTTTTTCACCGCACCGCTGGGATTGATTGGCGTGGTGCCGACGCTGCTGATCTTCCAGCAGCCGTTTGGAATCAACGCCCTGGTCGGGCTGATCGCGCTGTCGGGCATCTTGATGCGCAACACGCTGATTCTGATCGGGCAGATCCATCACAACGCCCAAGAAGGCTTGGACCCGTTTCACGCAGTGGTCGAAGCCACGGTACAGCGTGCCCGCCCGGTACTGCTGACAGCACTCGCGGCAATCCTGGCGTTCATTCCGCTAACCCATTCCGTCTTCTGGGGGACGCTGGCCTACGCGCTGATCGGAGGCACGTTAGTCGGCACCATCATGACGCTGGTGTTCCTGCCGGCGATGTACGCCATCTGGTTCAAGATCCGTCCTGACAATACGGGTCAAACCGAAACAGCGAATAAGCAAGCAAGCCTGGTGGATAGGGCACCACCCCGTCCTCTCGCCGTTCACCTCACCACAAAGCTTTAGCCATAGGCCATAGCGTGGACGTCGACTGAAAAATGAAGAGGGTTCAATGATTAATCTCGAAGGTCAAAAGCGAATCGTGGTCACGGGCGTCGGAATTGTCGGGCCTCTGGGATGCGGAGTAGAAGAAGTCTGGAAGAGACTGCTGGCTGGGCGTTCTGGCATCCGTAACCTGCCTGCCGATATTACTGAGGGTACGGGCGTTGCAGTAGGCGGCCAGGTGCCGTCTCTAGAAGATGATGCCATCGCGGGTTACGACCCGGAGCGCATGATCTCGGCCAAGGATCGCAAGAAGATGGATCGCTTCATCGAGTTTGCACTTGTGGCAGCGCACGAAGCTCTGGAGCAGGCAGGCTGGCATCCGACAGAAGTCACAGACCAGGAGCGGACCGCCACGATCATTTCATCGGGCGTGGGTGGCTTTGGCGCGATTGCCGACGCTGTCCGCACCACCGATGCGCGTGGTCCTCGCCGATTGTCGCCATTCACCGCGCCGTCTTTTCTCGCCAACATGGCGGCCGGGCACGTATCCATTCGGAACGGATTCAAAGGGCCGCTCGGCGCTCCGGTAACAGCCTGTGCTGCTGGGGTACAAGCCATCGGCGATGCGGCCAGAATCATCAGAAGTGGTGAGGCGGATATCGCCATATGCGGCGGTACCGAAGCAGCGATAGACCGTGTAACCCTGGGTTGTTTTGCGGCGGCCCGCGCGCTATCAACTGGCTTTGCCGAGTACCCACAGCAGGCTTCACGTCCCTTTGATCGCGACCGTGACGGCTTCGTCATGTCCGAAGGTGCCGGGTTACTGGTGATCGAGTCACTGGAGCATGCGTTGGCTCGTGGAGCCAAGCCACTGGCGGAACTGGTCGGTTACGGCACCAGCGCCGATGCCTATCACTTGACGGCGGGTCCGGAGGACGGCAGCGGTGCACGCCGCGCCATGGAACAGGCACTTCGCCAGGCGGCTGTGAGTCCTGCCGATGTTCAGCATATCAATGCACATGCGACCTCCACGCAGGTCGGTGACAAAGGCGAGCTGGCAGCGATTCGCTCGGTATTCGGGAGCGACTCTAGCGTCGCGATCAGCTCGACCAAGTCCGCCACCGGGCATCTGCTGGGAGCGGCCGGAGGCATTGAAGCTGTGTTCACCGTACTAGCGCTTCGCGACCAGGTGGTGCCGCCCACGCTGAATCTCGATCATCCCGATGAGGCGGCCGGCGGACTTGATCTGGTCGCACTCAACGCTCGGCAGTTGTCGATCACGCATGCGCTCTCAAATGGGTTCGGTTTCGGCGGTGTTAACGCCAGCGTGCTGTTTCGCCGTTGGGAGTCTGAGTCTGAAGTGTGACGCTCAAATGACGGACTAGATCCATCAAACCTGGCGCTACCAGGAGGCAATCGATGAGTAGCGGCCAGAGGCCTAAGTTGCCCGCAACGCACCCTGAATCCTACAGTCGATCATGGCTATTTCTTCAACCCTTCCGTTCACCAAGGAGTGACATCATGAGCATTGCCGTTACTGGCGCCACCGGCCAACTGGGCCGCATCGTCATCGAGAACCTCAAGCAGCGAACCTCCACGAGCAGCATTCTTGCCCTGGTGCGCAAGCCGGAACAGGCAGAAGCGCTGGGCGTTGCGGCAAGGGCGTTCGACTATTCCAAGACCGAGACGCTGGATGCGGCGTTGTCCGGAGTGGAAACCTTGCTGTTGATCTCCTCCAGCGAAATCGGTCAGCGCGCCGCGCAGCACGGCAACGTCATTGCGGCGGCGAAGAGGGCCGGCATCAAGCGCATTGTCTATACCAGCGTGTTGCACGCTGACTCGTCCGTGCTGCCCCTTGCCGACGAACACCGCGCAACCGAGGCTACCCTCAAGGCGTCCGGACTTTCCTACACGCTGTTGCGCAATGGTTGGTACACAGAAAACTACACAGGTTTCGCTGGTGTGGCGCTGGCTAACGGCGCGCTGTTTGGTAGTGCAGGCGAAGGCCGGATTTCGTCAGCGACACGCGAGGATCTGGCCGAAGCCGCCGCAGTGGTGTTGACTGCTGACGGCCATGAAAACACTACCTACGAACTGGTCGGCGATACCTCTTGGACGCTGGCTGATCTGGCGGCGGAAATCTCGAAGCAGACCGGCAAGAACATCCCTTACCGCAACCTCCCGGAAGCCGACTACGCCGCCGCGCTCGAAGGTGTTGGCTTGCCGAAGGGGCTTGCCGCAGCATTGGCTTCCTATGACGTCAGCGCCTCCCTGGGGGCTCTCTACGGCAACGAGCGTGCCTTGGCTGAACTTATCGGGAGGCCAACCACGCCGCTTGCTATCAGCGTCGAACGTGCGCTAAAGGCGCTCTGACGAACTGCCGGCAAGCAGCAGTTTAAAACCAGTCAAGGAAGCGCATTCACATCCTGCTTGTTGGGAAAGCACCACTCTGAGTCGCTGCGATCCTCCCGAAGGATTCGGCCGGCATCGTTGGGAATCAGCGACTCGAGTTCTTTGATGGTGATTTTGGCCATAAAATGAGTTCCCCCTACTTTTCCCCCCACAAAAACGTCGGCTCTTGATGGACGTTACTGGACTCTCGTAGAGCAGAACACCGCTGGAGCTCAAGTAAATACTCGCTTGGAAAAATCCAGAGTAAAATTTTGGAAGCTTTCAAGAAGTATGAAAAAGGAGATGGGGTGCTAGGGGTCGAGTGTTCGAATCACTCCGTCCCGACCATATAATTCAAGGGGTTGCGAGATTTTATCTCGCGACCCCTTTTTATTTTTAGACGTTTTTACCCCTACAAAACGACTGGTTGGGCGCATCAACCTCAACGCCCAATGCCTGCGCGGTCCGGACAGCTTCCCGTTCAACGGGCGCAAGAACTCGGCTGAAGGCACCTTGCCGGTGCATGACGCATTGCAGGTGTTCTCGATCCGGACCTTGGTGGCTGCGAAGTTCCAGGAAGAAAACAAGCAGTTGATCAGCGAGATCATTCGCGGTCGCGAATCGGACTTTCTGATCACCGATTACATCTTTTAAGGGGGGGGCGATGACGACCCGCAGTCTGAAGTGTCATCGATGTATTCCCTGACAGGTTTATTTCAGGAGTCGTCGGTTGCCCGACGGGCAGACTGGAAAAATGGTTGTAGCCAAGCAGCACCCTGCGGTGCTGTCTGGGTATGTTCAGGGCTTATGTGAGCAGGTACATATTGTGGCTGCTTGAAGCCACTCGCGTAGCGCACGAACTTTCGGTAGTTGGGCGCGTTGAGTCGGATAAATCAGATAGTAAGAGATACCTTGGTTGAGTTCGATATCGAACGGTGCAACAAGCACACCGTCGTTCAGACTTTCGCGCACCAGATTCAAATCCCCCAGGGCGACGCCTTGTCCGCGGGTCGCCGCGGATAAAGCGAGATCCAGGGTGTCGAACGATTGTCCTCGGTGAGCGGCTATTCCATCCACTTCGGCCGCCTCCAGCCACCGACTCCAGCCCTGTACCGGAATACAATGCAATAGGGGCAGATACCTCAGATCGGCAGGTTCGGTTAGCAGCTTCGCTAGTTCTGGTGAGCAGACTGGCGTTAACCGCTCCTGCATCAGAGGAATGATCTCGACATCCTTCCAGTCACCCCGCCCCTGAATGATCGCAGCATCAATGTCACTATCTTCGAAGCGTGGCTCCCAGGCGTCGTAGGTGGTTACCCGTACGTCCATATCTGGCATCACGGTGCGTAGTCCCGGTAGCAACGGTAGAAACCAGCGCGTCGCCAGGGTGGGAGGCATGCGTAAGGTCAATACTTGGCCTGCGTTGCGTAGGCTGTTGCACATGTTGATCAGTCGCGCGAAAGCATCATCAACCACTGGTAGCAATGCTTTAGCTTCAGGAGACAGGCGAAGGCCGGTCTTATGGCGAATGAAGAGTGTTACCCCTAGGTATTCCTCCAACTGTTGAACCTGGCGGCTGATGGCGCTCTGAGTGACGAAAAGCTCCTTGGCGGCGCGACTGAACGTGCCGCAGCGAGCTGCCGCGGCGAACACTTCCAACGCATGCAATGGTGGCAATCGACGGCTGAAGTTAGGGCTGACTAATACATGATCTGAAAGCATGGATTGCATGAGAATTTACCGTATTTACTCCAGTATTTATAGAGTTTAACCTGTTCGTGCCTGTATATATATTGGGGGTGAATAATTAACTCTGTAAGCGATAGCTGATTTCAAATGACGCTGTACGCGAAGAAATCGCCAACTTGGTGCAACTTTCCTCTCGTCGCCCCAAGAAAGGTCGCCGGGTTGGGTTTTGGAAAAAATAACCATCTAAACACCATGAGTTACTTATAAGGCACGTGCCGAAAATCTGCCCTGTTTTTTGCTGATCAGGAAGCCTGGTCATGTATGTACAAGTGTGCATGTATGGCTCCAATCCATAGCGGACGAGTGGCTGCAGTGCAGATGCGCACATACGGCTCATTCAGAATTCATTGTATTTCATGCAGGAGTACTACATGTCTATAGCTCGTATTGCCTTCGCCGGCCTAGTGTTGCTGGTTGCTCTGGCAAGCCGGATATCTTTCGCTGCCAATAACGTTAACTGTCCCTATCCAAAACCGGTGGTATTTGCTGGCTTAAATTGGGAAAGCGGAATGTTTACTACTGAGGTGCTGCGTTACGTATTGGAAAAGGGTTATGGCTGTCAGACCGATGCTTTACCAGGCAATACCATCACTATGGAAAATGCCCTGCGGCATAACGACATTCAGGTTTCGGCCGAACAATGGGCAGGTCGCAGTCCGATCTGGCGAGAGGCAGAAAAAACCGGTGAAGTATTTTCTGTCGGAGAGACTGTTCAGGGAGCTACCGAGGGGTGGTGGGTGCCGGAATACGTCGTAAAGGGCGACCCCGAACACGGCATCGAGCCGATGGCGCCGGAACTCAAGTCTGTAGCCGATCTGCCGCGCTATAAGACATTGTTCAGCGATCCCGAGGAGCCGTCCAAGGGGCGATTTCTCAATTGCCCAAGTGGTTGGACCTGCGAGCTGGTTAACAGCCAGAAGCTCAAAGCTTATGCGCTGCAGGATAGTTTTACCAACTTCCGTACAGGCACCGGTGCGGCGCTTGATACCGCGATAAGTTCCGCTATGCGTCAGCGCCAACCGGTACTGTTCTACTACTGGTCACCGACTCCGCTGATGGGGCGTTTCAAGCTGATCAAGCTTGAGGAGCCCCCTTTTAGTGAGGCTTCTTGGGCAACTTTGTCGGATCAGAACAACGAACATCCCATCGGCGGGAGTTCATTGCCGACCAAACTAACTATCGGTGTATCTCGATCTCTGCACGAGCAAGCTCCTCAATTAATCAGCTTGTTTGAGAAGGTCCAATTGCCCTTGCCAGTGTTCAACCAGGTTCTTGCCGAAATGAGTGTCGGTCGTATGAGGGTGGAGCAAGTCAGAACGAAGTTCTTACGTGAACATCGTGAAATTTGGGTCCAGTGGGTGCCCGCAGAAGTTGCCAAGCGTATCGATGAGTCTTTGCTTTGAAGGGAAGATACATGCGAATTGAACGGAGAAAATTTTAATGAATCATTACCTCAGTGCTCGACAGAAGCGCTTCGTTTCCAAGCTACACAAGTCCGGGGTCGCGCGAGGCGAATGGCCGACTTGGCTATTGATTGGTATAGTGTATAGCAGTTGGCTGCTGTTGGTCCTCCAGTATGAGCGACTTGGCGCATTAGTGACGCTGCCATTGTTGGCGTTGGTAGGCGGTCTTTACATGTCATTGCAGCACGAATTGATTCACGGTCACCCAACTCGCTGGCCCATGATTAATGCGCTGATTGGCACTCCTCCCTTGGCTATCTGGTTCCCCTTCGCGTTGTACCGCGATAGCCATCTCAAGCATCACGAAGAAGACAGCTTGACAGTGCCGGGCGTCGATCCCGAAAGCCGTTATGTCACTCACCGACAATGGCAGGAGGCCGGTGTTTTACGACGTCTGATGTTGCGGGCTGAAAAGACCTTGTTGGTACGTCTAATACTAGGGCCTTTGCGGGTAATTGTAGAATTGGCAATGCGCAAGGTACCTCGCTTGCTGCGGGGTGAGGCCGAGGCATGGAAACGATGGGGGCCGCATCTGGCGCTTTGCGGGTTCCTATTGGGGGCATTGCAATACTATTGTGGTATTCCCGCTTGGTTGTACATGCTGGCGGTCGCTTATCCGGCGCTATCATTGAGCATGTTGCGTTCGTTCCATGAACATCGGCCGGCGTTAGAATCGGCGCAACGCTGCGTGATCAACGAAGCATCCTGGCCGTTTCGCCTGCTGTTTCTCAATAATAATCTGCATTTGGTTCATCATGATCTGCCAGGGCTACCGTGGTACTTATTACTGCGAGTGTATCGAGCTAATCGGCGAGCCTATCGCCGGCGTAGTGGTGATTTTGTCTTCGACGGGTATGTGCCGTTGCTGAATCGTTATGGCGTCACCCCAATTGACGAGCCACAGCATCCATTTGTGGTTGGAGGCCGTCATGAGTAATGTTTCGGTGGTTGCCGGATTGTCGATGTACACCGAGCCTGGACTAGTTGCTGAAGCCAGTGCTCGCTTAACAGATCTGGTATTGGCTCGTTTAGGGCGAGAATTGCAGTCCTCGCAACCGGTCGACTTGATGCAACAATGGCTAAATCCCCAACTCTTGTTCGCACAGACCTGTGGCTACCCGCTGATGCATAGCCTCAAAGGCAAAGTTCAACTGATCGCAACGCCTTGTTATGACTTGCCGGGCTGCCAGGATAATCTACATTGCAGTTGGCTAATAGTCCGCGAAGACGACCCTCGACAATCGCTGTCTGAGTTTCATGGTAGTGTTGCAGCTCTGAACGGGTATGACTCCAACAGTGGTATGAATTTGTTCCGTCACAAAGTCGCTCAGTTTAGTCGAGATGGAAGGTTTTTCCGTAAAGTATTGCTTAGCGGTGCCCATGTTCTCAGTCTGAATATGGTAGCTCAGGGGGTAGCAGATCTGGCTTGCATCGATGCCGTAACTTTTGGATATTTGCAACTTCATGAGCCAAGTCGCCTTCGAGGAGTACGTATTCTCGAAGCCACTGCAAGTAGCCCAGCTTTGCCACTGATCGGAGCTATTACGACAACGAACGAGATTTGTTTGTCTGTTATTGGTGCTTTCAATGCGTGCCTGAAAGAGGTGCCGCTATTGTCTCAAACGCTGGCTCTAAAAGGCTTTGTCAGGTCCAGCATTGAGGATTATCAACTGGTACTTGACTACCAGCAGAGAGCCAATGAGCTAGGCTACTCAACACTCGCTTGATTTGACTTGTTTTCAATCAACAAAAATAAATAGCCCAGTTGGGTAACTCGGTTGTTTTAGTGATTGCCAGGCACTTATCACTGGTATGCTGTGTTGGTAAATACGTCGGCATGTCCATCAGGTACGCATGTAGATTATTACCATTTTGCGCTATTCGCTGAGCGACACACCGTCCTTACGGATTGAGATTCGACCGGCTGGATTGCCATCCTCCCTGAAGATTCGGCCGGCATCATTGGCGGTCAGCGACTCGAGTTCTTTAATGGTAATTTTGGCCATGAAATGGGTTCCCCCTACTTTTCCCCCCACAAAAACGTCGGCTCTTGATGGGCGTTCCTGGACACTCGTAGAGCTGAACACCGCTGGAGCTCAAGTAAATACTAGATTCGAAGAATCCAGGGTGAAATTTTGGAGTCTTTCAAGAAGTATGAAAAAAAAGATGGGGTGCTAGGGGGCGAGTGTTCGAACCACTCCGTCCCGACCATATAATTCAAGGGGTTGCGAGATTTTATCTCGCGACCCCTTTTTATTTTTTGTCGTTTTTACCCCCACAAAACGGCTAGTTCTGGTCGGAATCTTCAGCACCGTTGGTAGGATCTCCGTCAGAAAGCATCTGTTTGAGGCGTTCACGTTCTTCAGTTCCCGGTAGCACTCCAGTCGTAGTCGCCTCCAGCACTGTGATTCCCTCTGCGTTGAGTATCCTGACTTCGGCTTTTGCGTGACCGAGTTCATCGATGTCGGCGATGAGCCAGTGGCAGGTGATCTGTTCTCCCGCATAAACCGGTCGTTTGAACGCGAAACTCATCCCTGTTGCCAGCCAACCGATTTGCCCGCCAATTTCGGTGACGAGGCTGGCTGTCAGAAGGCCATGGGCGATGGGCGCCTTGAACCTTCGTATCTCGGCGTAGCGTGCATCGCAGTGAACCGGATTGTAGTCTCGAGAAATCTGCGCGAATTGACGAATATCGTCATCTGAAAAGCAGCGGACTATCGTGAACCGGTCTCCCACCTGGAGATCTTCGGCAGCACATTCTCTTGGGCTCATCATAAAGACTCCCTGGGCGGTGAGGGTGGGAGGTTAAAAAGTATGTTCGGGGCCTGGAAATGTTCCTGCTCCCACCTCAAGTGCAAAGTCCCTTGCTGCCGTCTGAAGTACCGAACGAAGGTCGGCGTATTGCTTGACGAATCGCGGCATACGACCTGCGCGCAGTCCGGCCATGTCCTGCCAGACCAGCACCTGGGCATCGCATTGGCTACCCGCGCCAATCCCGACGGTAGGAATTGAAACGGCTTCAGTGATCGCTCGACCCACATCTCCTGGCACCATCTCAATCAAAACAGCGAATGCGCCCGCTGCTTCAAACGCTTTGGCACTGTCTATCAGGCGCTGCGCATCTTCGCCCCGACCCTGGACTCGGTAGCCTCCCAGTTGATGTTCCATCTGTGGTGTGAAACCAATGTGTGCCATGACGGGTATGCCAGAGCGGACGAGCTTCTCGACCTGAGGCAGCATTTCGATCCCGCCCTCCAGTTTGACCGCATGCGCGCCGCCTTCTTTCATGAACCGGACGGCTGTGTGGAAGCATTGCTCCGCCGAAGCCTGATAAGAGCCGAAAGGAAGATCCGCAATCACCAGTGCCCGCCGTGTCGAACGGCTGACCGCGCGAACCAGAGGGATAAGTTCGTCAACGGTGATGGATAGCGTGGACTCATTGCCGAAGACATTATTAGAGGCGGAATCGCCCACCAGTAGGACAGGTATTCCGGCCTCTTCGAAAATGGCCGCGCTGTACATGTCATACGCGGTGAGCATCGCCCATTTCCGGCCCTCTACTTTCATTTGTTTCAGATGCGGGATCCGGACTCGTGGCGCCTGTTGGGCGTTGTCATACGGTGAAGGCTGATCGCTCATGGTGTCGTCTCGCTGAAATAATGGATTAACCCAGCATCTGCTCGGTGAGCAGAACGACCGCGATGATGACCATGGCCGCGCCGGAGAAACGACTGACCAAGTGAGCAGCGGCGGGGCGTGCCTGCAGTACGACCTGTGAGCCAAATCCGACCAGCAGATAGATAACGCCACAACTGACGGTGTGGATGAGCCCCAGCGCAATCATCTGCATCGGCACAGGCCAGGCAGCGGCAGCGTCGGTAAATTGAGGCAATAGCGCCAGGAACAGCAGGAACACTTTCGGATTCAGCCCGCTCACGCAAAGCCCCTTGATCGCCCAGCGCTTCCAGGAGCCCGACACCTGAATGTCATCAGCGTGCGGTGTAGCGGGGCGGGCAAGCATGTTGATGCCCAACCAAAGCAGATAACCCGCCCCGGCAACGGTAAGCACCGTCAAGGCAGCGGGGTGGTTGGCAACCAGCGTGCCGACACCACCGGCAACAATCACGGTGGCTATCAAATGACCGGACAACAGCCCGCCCACGGCGGGTATGACGACCCGGCCCCTCAAGCCCGCTGAAATCGCGTAGGCCCAATCTGCGCCTGGCGTGATGACGAACAGAATCGACACCGCCCAGAAGGCAACGAAAACGCTCAAGGTCATGGCGTTACCCACTCTTGCTGCTGACACATCGCTCTGTGCATCGTCCCGCTCCGCGAATCAAAGGCCGCCGCTCCTTTGGTCCAGGGAGTGCGGCAATTATTGGTGTGAGGAATAATAGTTAAATCTTGTTAGAATTTACTTTCAAAGATGGTCATGAAAACGCTACAAGATGGGAGATTCTTCCAAATGGACAGGATTGATCGAAAGATTCTTTCTGAGCTTCAAAAGGACGGTCGCCTTTCGGTCACCGAACTCGCCGAGCGTGTGGGACTGAGTCTTTCCCCTTGTCATCGACGAGTACGGGCACTGGAAGAGTCGGGTGTGTTGCTCGGCTATCGAGCACAGCTGGACCCGGGCGCATTGGGCCTTAACTTTTCCGCCATGGTGTTTGCCACGCTTCGTGAGGGAGACAGGCAAGCTGTCGAGGCTTTCGAGACGGCGCTCGTTGACATTGCGCAAGTGGTCGATGCCCAGAGGTTATTCGGGGAACCGGACTACCTGCTGCACGTCATCACTCAGGATTTGCCGGCCTTCCAACGGCTATACGATGAGAGCCTTTCGACCTTGCCCAACGTACAACGGTTGACCTCGACCCTCGTTATGAAACGGGTCATTCAGGATAGGCCTCTACCTTTGTGATGGCGGTGGTAAGCCCTGCGGTATCGTCTTTCAAGGGGAGGGGGTGGGCTGAAGCATCTAGTGAAAATAGACAGTGGGACAGTGCTGTTCGGAGCCGCGCACATACGTGGATTGCTGAGTTTGTAAGCTCAGCTATTTACTGTAATAGCATCTGGGCGAAAGGGGTAAGTCGGGTTGGCATGCGGGGGTGTCCTGACGCTTCACCTTACGACGCTCTGAAGTAAGCTCCTGAACCTCAAACGGATCGTTCAGAACGCCATTGCGTACTTCCAAAAGGATTGATTCATACAACGTCATGCTTTCTTCCTTAGAGAGATAGGCGGTCTGAAGGAAACCCGACCGCCGTGATTAATCGTTAACGCCAGTGCGCAAACACGCTTACGGCTAGAAAACCCGAACGGCGCCGGCCGCCGTAGGCAGGAAGATCCACGCCTCTTTCACAGACCGACCAGATGCCACCTCAATCGCTTGGGCATACGCGTCAAGTTGGCCTGCATGTTCTTCTGCCAGCCGCTCCCACTGCGTCTCGGGTGATGGGTTGGATTTGTGGTCAATCAGCACCCAGCCATCCTTGGTGTCCAGCAACAGGTCGATCCGACCATTCAATACCTGACCCGAGGTGAGCAGCTGCTGCACCGGGTATTCGGCCATGGCTTTAGCCTGCGGCCACCGGGACTCTATCCAGGCATGCAAGGCCAACAGCTGACCGATGACCTGGCTGGCGCTTACATGCTCGTGCACTCCGTGGCCCAGCAGCAGGCGCTGCACTTCGTCCAGGACGACGGGACGGCTTGGATCGGTGAACGAAAGGCACAGGCTGGCGTGAATCGCGGTTCCCAATGCACTCATTTCCGGGCTGCCCTGCAAGGCAATGCGGGTGCCGATCTGGCATTTTTCCCCGGCGCCTGTCACTGATCGGGTGACGCTGCTGGACGGTTGAAAACCCAGTGGCAAGCGAGGCTCGGCAGCTCCCAGCGGGGCAAACCAGTGCAGGTTTCGCGTGGCAACTGCGATAGGTTCTGGCGCATTGCTGGCGGTAAGTGTTCGGCAGTCGGTCGGCAGCGTTTTTCCGTTCGGCAAACTCAGAACAGGCTCGCCCGGGGTTGTCATCAACCACGGCGCCTGGATGCAGTCGAGCCACTGTCCGGTTATCTTTTTGCCAGAACGTGCAATCACCAACAAGTCACGGGCGCGAGTCATGCTCACGTAGAGCAGCCGTTTTGCTTCTTCAACGGCTTCCTCTCGGCACGTCTGGGCCAGGGCGGTCTGCTCGAACGTTTCGGCCAACGGTACCGCCTGCTGTTTGCCCAGCGGCCATGGCCAGTAGCAGATGAAGCGGTCGTGCAATGGTTTGTGAGGATCGAACGCGCTATTGGAGCGCGCCGAGACCGACCATAACCGGTCGCCAATATCGCGCGCCAAATCCATCAGGATGACGACCGGCCATTCCAGGCCTTTGCTGGCGTGGTGGGTCATGACCTGAACGGCATCCAATGCCGGTGTGGCCAATGCATCGTTTTTGCCGCTGGCCGTTTCGTCCAACCAGAGCACCAGCCCGGAGATCGATGCCGCCCCCAACCCATTTCGGCAGAGGTCCTCATATTGCTGCGCCAGGTCGATCAATGCGTCGAGGTTAGCCATGCGCTTTTGAGCCTGCGCAGCTGAGGTCGACCAGCCAGTGACGCGCGAGGGCAAATCACACTCGGCGATCAAGCGCTGCAACGCTTCCACAGGCGTCAGCAATGGAAGGTCAGCGCGCAGCCGCGCTACTGCCGCGACCAAGGGATGCGCCGGATAATCGTCGACGTCTTGCTCGCGCCACTGCGCTTTTGGATGACCTGCGTTCAGATAACGCAGGCGCTCCGCTACCCAACTTTCCGGTTCTTCGGACTCGGCCAACGAGACAATCTGTGCAGTAGCCAGCGTATCAGTGGGGTCGTTCAAACGACGCAAGCATGCCAGCGCCAGGGTTGCCTCTGCGGTAGCCAGCAATCCCGGCTGCGCGGTGGAGCAGGGCATGCCTGCTGCGGCAAGGGCTGCAGCCACTTTCGCAACGTTGCTGTGGGAGTAGCAAAGCACGGTGATATCGCCCAGACGAACATCACGGATTTCTTTGGTGGCTTTATCGAATACCTGATGCCGACTTTTCACCAGTTGGCCAATTCCTTCGGCCAACGCACTCACCTGTAGCTCGGCATTGCTGCCATCGAGTAACCAGTTGGCAAAAGCGGGCCCAGGCAATTGATCCTGGCGGGTGGGTAGCAGACGAACTTCCTCGGGCGGCAAGCTGTTGGAGAACGCCTGGCTAAACACTTCGTTGGCCAGTTCGACCAACTCCGGTCGTGAGCGCCACGAGTTACGCAACACCTGTTTCTCACCGCCCATTTCGGGTAACGCGTTGAGGATGGCCTGCATCAATGCACAGTCGCTGCCACGGAAGCCATAAATGGACTGCTTGATATCGCCTACCCAGTAAACCCGTTTGGCAAAGCGCGAAAGCTTCAGGAAGACTGCCAACTGCATAGGGCTGGTGTCCTGGAACTCGTCAACCATGACCAGATCAAGTTCTTGCTCCAGCACCTGAATCACGGCGGGGTTGTCCAGCAGTTTCAGCAATGCGTGTTCCTGGTCGGCAAAGTCCAGCACGCCGAGCTCAAGTTTGCTCTGGCTGTACACGTGCAATGCGTCGATGGCCAAGGTGAACACCTGTTCCAGATACACCGTGATATCGCGACGCAAGTCCGTGTGTTCTGCGTAGCGCTCTACCGTTTCGGTCAGGCTTGCAGCCAATGGCTTGAGCTTGGCTTCCGGGGCCGATTTGGCCAACTTTGCCCAGGCACTCCAGCGCGCGTTGCCTTGCAGCAACTCACGGTGGAAATCCATGAGCAGGGATACATAGTCCGCCGTAAGCTTTATCTTGCTGTTGGCAGCGATCAGTTGTCCAAGCACATCAGGAATGATGCGTAGGAGCTCACCACTCAAGTCGGTTTTGGTCGCTGTGGGAAAATGCTCAAGCATGTCCTCGGCATTGCGGACAGCAAAGCCACGAGCCAGATCGAGGTCGATGTCGTTGGTGCGTAGCTGATCCAACAGTCGGCGCAGTTCATCGAGCCAGTTATTGCTTGCATAGTCGCCCTGTTGATGGGTGACCTCCAGGCCCAGACGGCGTGCGATGGCGAGGAAGCTGTCCATGCTTTCGCCATGCAGCACCCGATCGATCGCCTGATTGAGCAGCACTTTCGCCTGATTCTCTTCCAGGACTCGCTGTTGGGGTGGCATGCCTGCTTCAAATGCGAAGCGCTCAAGCAATTGGCCGCAAACGCTGTTGACGGTGCCTATGCGGGCCTGGCCCATCGCGGTGGCCAAGCTGATTTCACCTTTTTCGAGCAGATGGCTGCGTACTCGCTCGCGAAGTTCCGCCGCCGCTTTTCGTGTGAAGGTGGTGGCAATAACGCCTGCAGGCTGGACCTGCTGGCTGAGCAGTTCCTGGTGCAGAATCTCTGTGAGCCGGTGAGTCTTTCCGCTACCGGCGCCTGCGCTGATAAAAGTGATGTGCGCGTTCATGGGCATTGTCATTGCTCCCATCCGGCTAGGGCCAGGTAGTCGTTGTAGGCTTCCTTGAGGTATTCCATCGGCATCGCCTTCTCGGGTGGTGTGGAAGCCTCGTCCTCTTCAATGCCCTCCAGCGCCACTTCAAAGAGACCCGCAGTAATTTGCGCCTGACGCCATTTCCAGGTCTCGGTAAAGCTCCGCCAGAGCTCGGGCGTGGTGCTTGGTGGATTGGCGGGCACCCGTTCCGAATCGGCAAATACGCGGTCGTCCGGTGTCAGCAGGCGGGCGGACTCCAGAATGAAATACGCCACGGACGGCAACGAGCCGGTCTCCTGACGAAGCAACTCGGCATAAATCGCCAGTTGCAAATGGCGGTTCGCCTTGAGTTGTTCGGGGTATTTTTTGCCGCCGGCCCACTTCATGTCGACGATGGCTCGATGCCCGTCTTTTGTGGTCAGTACCAGGTCGGCAGAACCCGCCAGAGCGCCTCCGGCGAATTGCCCGTCCAACGCCTGCTCTGCGGTTACGATGCGGACATTGGCATTGGCAAAGTGCGCTCGCAGCTGGGTCATTGCACGCAACACTCGGTGGCGCAGGGTCGACAGATCGGCACCGCGCCCCTCCATCAACAGCACGGCCCCTTCCTCACGAACCACGCGCTGGAAATGAATCGAGAACCATGTGTCGAAGTCCGCTGCGTTCATGGTCAGCGCGTCCATTCTGCTGAAAAAGTGTTCAGCCAAACGGTGGGCAAGCGAACCGTTCAAAAGAAAGCTGTCGCTCAGGCTGAGACTCTTGGATGCCTGAATTTTGGCTCCATACTGGAGCAGCCATTGGTAAGGGTTGAACAACAGCAGATTGAGGCTCGAGAAAGAGGCTTTTTCCGGCAGTGCCAGCGGCATGTCTGGCGGCAGCTTCCACCAGCGTTTGCGCACCGGCAGGGGGACCGACGGTTGGGGCTGACAGAGTGGGCCGGGCGTATGCAGAAGGTCCTCTAGTGCGTGCACTTTCGGGTGCTGCGCCACCGCTTCGATCATCTGCCAAAGTGGATGACTTTCCTCGTGTGGCGGCGCGAGCACCAGTGTCAGCTGGCAGTTCGCGGCCAGAACAGGCCGCAGCCAGTCCTGGGCCGCTTGAGCCAGCAGCGTCCCACCGTCGGGCAGCGCCACACCAGCGTTTGCGAGTTGCAGCAGTTCCGCCTTGGACCACGGCGAAATTGCAGGCAATGACGGCATGGCCAGGTTCCACCACACCACCGTGTCCGAGTTCTCAATAGCGGCACCCGGGCGGGAAACGGTCAAATGGGCGCCGACCTGAGCGGCCAGTAACGGATTATCCGTGCCGCTCGCAGTGGCCTGTTCGATCACCTGCTGCAACTGCCGCGGACGCAACCGCTCGACGCCTTGAAGCTGAAGGGTCTCGAGTGCTTCCAAAGCAGCCTCACACTGCGCATAACCCGCCCGAGCAGCCAGACTGTGCGCAGGTTCTTCGTGCCCAAGGCGCGGTTGAAAGAACGCCAGCAAGCGTTGGACACGTACCAGCACTTCGCTCAGCGGCGCGCCTTCGTCAGCACTGAACGCGGGAGCTTCGAGCCAGTCGCCAATGGACGCCCGTACGCGAGGCGCTTCGGCACCGTAGTGCTCTGCTATACGCTCGAGTACTTTTTCCCATGCGGCTCCGACAATACCGGGCATGCTCGATACTTTGGTTGCCAACTGTCGACGGGCAAACAGTCGAATCGGGCATATCGGATGGGTCAGAAACTGCAATAGCGCCGGATAATTCAGCGGCGCCCAAAGTAACTCCATTGCCAAAGGCAATACCTGCAGGGCCGGCCGCAAATCACTGTTGCCATTCAGGCCATGGCGAGCCTGGTTTGCACCGACCATATAACCGTCGAGGCAACCGCCTTCAGCGCAGGCCACCAGCAAGGTCTGCGCGCCCTCATCCAGAGAGCGGCTCAACCAGCTCGCCCCCAACACTCGAGTCTGTGCCTGAACGACTTTTACCGTGCCGTCCTCTTGCCACGGCATCGGCGTTACTCGCTCACCGGCAATGCTCTTGCGCAATTGTGCCTGCAACTGCCCCAGAAAGCCTTGCGCCGTACCCACCGGCATCTCAAGACGCTCGCGAGGGAGGTGATGCAACACCGCTTGCCAGGCAACTGGATACACTTCCCAATCGTCAGCCAGCAGCACGGTCTTGATGGGTGGTCGCCGTACAGCCAGAGCCTCGGCAACATTGTGCAGACGTTGTCCCATCGAAGGTGCGACCACCTCGCGAGCTCTGATCTCTACCTCGGCAAGGTCCTTGAGGCGCAGGCTGGCATCTGTACCTACGCACCCGTCCCAACCGTACAGATACAAGTCATCCCGCCAGGCCAGTAACGCAGCGGCCACACCCAGCTCATCAGCGGAAAAACTGGCGTGATAGAAGCGCTGTGCGTTATTGCGGTGTGCCAGGCAATCCCGATACGCCGCTGTACGCTGCGCCGCGCAAGGCTGATGTGCCACCAGACCCAGTTGAGTTTCCAGAATATCCAGCAACCCCTGTGGCCCGACTGTCAATGCCCCCAGCCGATTGCTCGCCCGGGTTGCCCGCTGACCATCGAGTTGCATACCGAACGTGATGAGCATTTCAGACACGTTGACTCTCCTTGTGAACGTTGAGGGTTCAACGCACCGCAATCGATGTGTTGTTGTAATGACCTAAAGACAGACTTTTCTGAGCTGTTTGCGGCTAGCCTACGTACGGGGTGCGACGGATTACGTCGTGGCCAGCACGTTCTTCAGCGAAACCACTGTGCCCGCCACATTCTCGACATCACCCGTCGGCCGATAAGCCGTCGCCGCGCGCTGCAGCGTGTCGCCAATCTGAGTCCGAAGCTCGACTGGTAGCTCCACTACCATTGCATCGCCTTGGGACAGAATCCACCAATGCAACTGCCAGGTATTGCTCAGCGTCGAGCGCAATCGATAACCATCCTCCAACTGCTCCAGCGTCATGTCCGTACTCAACGGAGTCTCGCGAATCAAGCGTGCCTGCCGCTCGCTCACCCACGCCTGAAACTGAATCTTTGCCGGCGTTCCGAACTGCAGAGCGTCGCTGGCCAGGTACTCGCGCAGGTCGAAACCCTGCAATCCCTCCACAGGTTTATCGAGCTGATCGACATTGCGAAAACGATGCACAGCAAACTGGCGCACATCGGTATACGGATGCGCCGTGGCAATCAAATAGGTCACCAATCCGCGTTGCACCATCGCCAGCGGATTGAGCGTCATCTCGCTCAACTTGTCGGTGTGCGCAGAGTAATACTGGCACTGCACCTGACGCTCATTGATCAGCGCCTTCTGCAATGCCTCCAGCATCTGCGGGTCGATGTCCGGTGCCTGGAGGTTCAGATCCGGCCGCACACTGGCGACCTTCTCCAACCAACGGGCAGCGGGGTTATCGTCCTCCAACCCCTTGAGCTTCTGTCGTGCATGCACGAAGCGCGGCTCCAGCACGCTGAGCATACTGGCGGGCAACAACGGGCGGATCGCGTCTGCAACCAATGTCAGGCTCAAGGCTTCGGTCAGCGTAATGCCCTGCAACTCCACATTCACCCCAGGCGTCCAGTACCAGGCTTGCGGCGTGATCTCATCGTTGCACTGCAACGGAAAGACCAGCGACAGATCAATCAAATCACGCTCGACGGTGCGCCGGCTGATCTTGAAACCGGAAGACTCAAGACGCGCCAGCAACTCGGTCACTGTGATACCTGATTCACGCTTGGGCAGATGCTTGAGCAGTTCCCACTGGCGGCTAACCGTGGAATGCGATTTGGCTGAAGGCACGGGAATGTCCTTGTGCAGAGGCTTGGAGGGCGAAAGGGTGCTACGCCTTGACCACTGGATAACAGGCATCGCCCCACAGTGTTCTCGGGTTGTCGAGCATGAGCAGAATCACCAGTGGAACAAGCTTGCCGAGCAGCTTGGCGCGATTAACGCTGCCTTCCCATGTGGCGCCGCCATGGATCAGTTGGTTGCGCAGGGTATAGATGCGGTTGAACATCTGATGGTCATCGATATCGGTCGCATAAGCGGCGTTGAAGGCGATCCAGAGGAAGATGAAACGACCATCCACGTCCTGCGCCTGTTCGGCGCGATTGAGCCAACTCAGGGCCCGATGAACCCGCAGCGCAAGGTTGGGGTGGTGCGCGTCACGTTCGTTGCGGTGGCGGGTCTTGAGTGACTGGTAATCCATTCCAGGCCTTTCCTTGGGGCTGAGGGGGGCTGCTTAGTGTTGAGTGTCGTGGCTGCATCGGCTGATGAAGGCCGGGCTTGAGCGTTCAGGGGAATTCATGCGACACATTTTGCCGCGCAATGGCGATAGGCTATCACTTATTAAAGTTTTTGATCTATACGCGGATATGTGTGGAGGGCATCCAGGGACGCCGCCATTTCAACCGGAAGCGCTCGTTAGTGACTGCAAGGGCGAATTGTCGGCCGCCGACGCTCATCGTCGCCTGACTGAATCGTCTGTGATTCATTTTTGGTGGCGACGCAATCTGTCGCGAGGTATGGGCATGCTCAAACCATCCAACAATGGGAGTAAGGACTGTGCTGAAAAATATCCTGGCCACCGTCGGCGTCTTCGTCATCGCCAAGAAAGGGTACGAGGTGTATCGGCATTACAAGGCGTTGGAGGCGGAGAATGAGTTCTTGCGCAAGGGGCAGGGACCGGCCTAGTGTCCGCCCGTCTCAACCCACTCCTGGATTTGGTAAGGAAGTCACCATGAAGCAATTGGCAGCTCAAACAGTCTCATCGTTGTGGCCAATGATGGGCGAGTTGGGACCGCTTCGAACGCCCTCGCAAAGCGCTTCATTCGGTGTAGAAAGCGTAATGCCTGAGCGAGTCAAGGTGTCGGTCGGGAAGACCGGGCTTGTTATCCCCAAGGCCGCCTTCGAAGCAGCGTTGGAGTATCTGTATGCCAACGATCATCATGCAGGCAATCCGTGTGTGATTGAGTCTGCTAATGGCCATGAAAAAGCCGGCCCCCTTTGCAAAGCCGCCCGCCTGCTTCCCTCTGGAGCGTACGGCCAGCGAAATATCACCTATGTACTTCCGATTCTGGAGCAACTGGGGGTTGTGGGCATCAGCCCGAAAAGACCCACTTCCGTCTGGCTGACGAACCGGCCAATTGCTGTCGTGGCTGACCGTCAACCAACCGAACAGGTCATTGACAGCACACATCCAGGACTCCTGACCCCTAACCAGCTGGCTTTCGCCAATCATCTGGGCGCGCTGTGGGTGGGGGAGCCAGGATCTTTCGAACATCGCTATCAAACCAGCAAGCATCATTCCTGGAAACCCTGGAAACGGCTTGCCAAAGGTAGCGACTGGTGGTGTTTGACCCTGCCTCAGGCAGTTGAGCATTATTCGTGGCCTGAAAGGCCCGCACCTGATGACTTTGCCAGCATTGCGAGCCGACTTTGCCAAGCGCTCGATGCGAACGATCACATTGCTGCACAAACAGCCTGCCTGGAGATATTCAGTTGGGGCGGCGTCGCTCGCAAGGAGGACGATGCTTCCCTGGTGTGGGTCAAGGCGCAAGCCGCTGCCGAGACCTTGTGCTCAGCTATCCTCGCCGCCGTCAAACTGCTTCGGCCCGAATGCAATGCATCGCTGAAGGCCTTTGATGGCAAGAACCTGCTCATGAACTCCGCGATGACCAAGATTTACGCGGCGGCAGACCCGGACAACATCATCATCTACGATGGGCGGGTGGGCGCTGCATTGGGATTGTTGGCGCGTCGCTGGCTTGTGAAAAATCGACAGTACGTCGTACCGGCCGACCTCGCGTTTCGCTGGGGACCGAACACCAAAACGGCCAATAACAAGGCGGAAACGCGTGACCCCTCGCGTGATGGATTCGAATTTGTATCGCTTTATAAAACCAGCACTTTGGCGACGAACCAAACCGAGTATTGGGCCGATCTTGTCCGTGTTACCAACCGTATCCTGGAAAAAGTGGTCTTGGCGCTCACCGCTCAAGGGCGGGTAGTAACCCTGCTGGAGCTGGAGCGGGCATTGTTCATGATTGGCTATGACGTCCGTTAGCCGATGGCGACGGTCAACCAATAGTCCACCGAGATCTGCTGCGGCTCGGTCGGCGGTAGAGCGTAGGAGGTCATAATGGAATTCCAGGCTCAACAGTTGCGCGATGCATCCCGTGTCGTGGTCTTCTCGGGCGCCGGTATTTCCGCAGAGAGCGGCATCCCCACATTCCGCGATGCCTTGACCGGGCTATGGGAACGATTTGACCCTGCCGCTTTGGCCACTGCACAAGCCTTTCGCAATGACCCCGCCCTGGTGTGGGGTTGGTACGAATGGCGGCGTGCCAAGGTACTGGCGGCACAACCGAACGCCGCGCACCTGGCGATAGCCAAACTGGCTACGCGAGTGCCCAAGCTTACCGTTGTCACCCAGAACGTCGATGACTTGCTGGAGCGCGCAGGGTGCCCTGACGTATTGCATTTGCACGGCAGCCTTGGCTCGCCGCGCTGCTTTGCCTGCGCGCGACCCTATGAGTTCAAAGGTGATCAACTCGATGAACCTGAACAGGGGCGCAGCATCGAGCCGCCACGCTGCCTGCATTGCAACGGCAAAGTGCGGCCGGGCGTCGTCTGGTTTGGCGAATCGCTACCGGATGACCTGTGGCGCAAGGCGATGGCAGCAGCCAGGGATTGTGATCTGTTGCTGTCGGTGGGCACTTCGGGGCTGGTACAGCCAGCGGCCGAGATACCGCGGATTGCCCTGCAGCACGGGGCGCGGGTGGTGCACATCAATGTGCAGCCGGAGGCGGTAGCGGGGGGGCGTGCGTTCAGCCTGATCGGCAGGGCAGCAGAAGTTCTGCCGCGGCTGGTGGAGCAAGCATTTGGATAGCGAGTAAGGCGAGTTGCTATCGGCTTTCAGTTAATTGTCGCATTCAGCCCGTTCAGTGGATGAACCCAATAGGACGCTGCAGCCCTGCAGACTTTAACCGACACTCTGCCAACAATGCAGCCGCTAACTCGTCGGCACTCTCGAACGGCTTGAAGCGCCCACGCCGCGCCACTGCCGCAAAGTCACCCGGAGTCAGACGCCCTTCACCAAGCAATCGCTGCCCAGCGGCCTGTTTCGGATCCTTCAGCCCCAGCGCGTTCAGATGCGCAGCGAACAACGCCAGCGTCTGGGCCGGCGCCAGATAGCCAAAATGCACCTTCAAATCGAAGCGGCGCAACGAAGCTTCATCCAGGTCGCAAATCAAGTTGGTGGACGCAATGAATAGCCCGCTGTAGCTCTCCATCTGTGTGAGCATCTCGTTCACTGTGGTCACCTCCCAGCTCTGCCGCGCCTTGCGGCGGTCCTGCAGAAAACTGTCGACCTCGTCGAGCAGCAGCACCGCGTCTTCCTGTTGGGCGCGCTCGAAGGCACTAGCCAGGTTCTGCTCGGTCATGCCCACGTAGGGCGAGACCAGATCGGACACCCGTTTGACCATCAGCGGCTTATCCAACTCCTGGGCCAGCCAGCGCCCGAACGCGGTTTTGCCGGTGCCAGGCGGGCCATAGAAACAAAGCCGCGCCTGGGGATGGGCGCGCAGCCCCTCGACCAGGCCGGCGAGTGGCAGGTCGGCGTTGATCCATTCCGGCGAATAGAAGGTTGGCAAGCCGTTGGCGTCGTTGTGCGGCAACTTGGCGAAACCTTGGGCTTTGAGGGTACCGTCGACGATGCAGCGGATGGTGCCGTCCAAGGCCTTGCCCGCGCGCTGCGACACATTGCGGCCCACCCGCACGGCACGCTCGAGCACCGCCGGGGTAACTTGCCCGTGAGCCGAGAGATGCTCGACTAACTCGTCGCCCAGCTTGCCGCCACCACAGTCGCGCAACAGTCGCTCGCGCTGCGCCAGCGGCGGGTTGGGCATCTCGATCACCAGATCGAAGCGACGGATATGTGCAGCGTCGATCGCCTCGATGCTGTTGCTCAGCCAGAAGCACGGCAACGCATTTTCCTCAAGCATGCGGTTGATCCAGGCCTTTTGGGAGCGGCCGTTGATATCGAAGGTGGCGGTTTGAAAGATATCCTCGATCTCGTCGAGCACCAGCAAGGCCCGCTGCGCATGCAACACGCTGTTGGCCGCACGCAGTGAACATAACCGCTGCTGTGGGTGAAGCGGGTCGCCATAACTATCGGTGCACGCCACCTCGTAAAGCGCACTGTTCAGGCTCTTGGCGAGTAAGCGGGTCAGCTGGGTCTTGCCGGTGCCCGGCGGGCCGTAGAGCAAGATGTTCACCCCGGCCCGGCCCTGCGCCAACGCCTTGGCAAGATAGCGTTCGGCGATATCCAGCGGCTGCTCCACATGGCCGTAGTGCTCGCGAATCAGATTACCCGGCGGGCTCAAGCGGAACGCATAGGCAAACAACTCCAGTGGCGAGCCTTGGCTGAAACGCAGAAGCCCGGGCAGGTCCTGGTTGCTCACAGACAGCAAAGAACTCAGCACCATAGTGGAAGCGCGGTGGCTGGTACCGAGCTCCAACAAGCCAGCACGCACCAGCTGACTGTCACGACTCAGGCATGTTCTGACCTCTGTCAGCGGCAGGCCCAACAACACCGACAATGACTTGAGCGCTCGGTTGTAGCCCAACATGCCCAACTGGTCGGTGGCATCGCTGAGCACCGGATCGTTGTGCATCAGCACGCAGAAGCCCAACACCCGCAACTCAGCTTCGCTCAACTCCAGTAAGGATCCCAGCGCCTGGAGGTTGCTTGCCAAGCGATCGGGGTAAGGCGCATGGGGATAATCGGCCTTGAATGCGCGCGCACTCTGGTGCAATGCCTTCAACGCCTGTGCCGCGTTGTATTCATTGCCATCGACCCACTCCACCAGGCCCAGTTCCCGGGCCAGTTCGTCATCGTTGAAGCCGTGGCGGCCGATGAAGGTGCGGTGACCACCGAGGTCCAGCATCAGCTGAAAACTCCACTTCAGCGAGAGCGGACAGGTGTCGCCGGCACGCAGGCTGTCGTGGGCGAAAGGGGTAAGTCGGGTTGGCATGCGGGGGTGTCCTGACGCTTGGGAGAAGACAGGATGGGGGGAGGGGTGGTCAGAATGTGTCGTGTGATGAAGCCCCAGTTGAGCGTCTTCTCGCACATCGCGCGAACGTGCCAGCGCAAACCGGTGTAGACCAATGTGTGCGGTGCGAAGAGACAGGTTGCCCGGGTAAGAGTAGTGGCCACGACGGTATCGACGAGGAGTGCGCGCTCTTGTGCGCTTTCGTATTCAAGCAAAGGTTTGGTGCGACACATTCTGGCGCTTAATGGCTATAGGCTATCGATCATTAAAGTTGAGGATCCAATAGCAGATACCCTGGGGGATAACCTTAAGCAATCGGCAACAGGGCGGCACTTGAAGTCATTCGAAGGGGCCGGCATGGCGCCGGTAATCTGCGTCTACATTCAAACAGGGAACGTATGGGCATCATTGTTGGCGCGGTAATCTGTCTTCTGGTTTTGCGGGCCTTCTTGGGCCTGATCGAAAAAGGTACCGACTCCCAATTCCTGCGACCCTTCATTGGACTTTTCCTTATCGCCACCCTGATTGCCGGGGTAGGGCTGATACTGAATCTCTTGTTCCACGGCATCGAGGAATACTTCCTGCTTGCCGCCAAAGCGGTAGCAGTGTTCACCGCGGTCGTGCTCTGCCTTCGCCTGATCGGCGTAATTGGCAAAAAATTCTTCCTCCAGCAATAACGCAAACCACTGTGTGACAGAGCTGTTCAATCGGAGTTTCACTTGTGGAAAAACACTTCAAGTTTTTGACCTTGCCTCATCAAGCGAGCACGGTGGCTAACGTATTCATTCACGGTTACTCGGCCGGCCATGACCTGCGCGATCGCAGGGCTTTGTCCAGGCAAGTCCCATCCACGCTTCATAGCGGTATAAACATTTTGGGTTTCTGGCGCTCGAGTCATTACTCCCATGTGAACAGCGTGTCGCGCGGCCTGATATACGGAGCATCTCGGGTGCATCCTTATGCCGCGGCGGCGGCTGTGGTAGCCGACCGGGCAGCGCACTTTGCCCTCATCCGACGCCGTGCGACGCAAATGGGAGATGTACTTCTGAGCGAGCTGGACGATTATCTGCTCGAGAAACATCCCTATGTGACCGAGGTCAACCTGATTGGTCATTCCTTGGGTGGCCGGGTATTGGTCAGCGCACTAAGGAAGTTGGTCCGTCAACCCGACTACTGTTGTCTCACCATAGGTGACGTGCTTCTTATGGCTGCAGCGGTAGAAGTAACTGCTGACGAGGCGCTGGCTATCAAGGGGCGTATTAGTGGTCGCCTGATCAACGCTTACTCCAAGTCTGACGCTATATTGTTGATGAACATCGACGAGACTTGCCTGGGCCGCCACGAGGTTCCGAATTTCGAAAACGTTGCCATGACCGGTTATGGACACTTGGATTATTGGCCGAAATTGCACGAAGTCCTGAAATGCACCGGTTTCGCCGGTTTCCAGGGGCAGCAGTTACCCGCGCCCATCAGCAGTGGCGAGGCGCTGGAAAAAGACCACATTCGTGACGACTACTTGCTCTACGACCTGCTGGATCTTTCGCCCCCGCAAGTATTGGACGAAGCGGTCAAGCATCTCAAAACCAGCAGCTGGACTGACCTGGACGACAACGACAAGCTGTACTCCTTCACCAGGGAGCTCCAGCTGTTGGGAGGCAATTGTCTGGCCAACATGACTCGCCGCCAGGGTTTGCCATACGCCGAGGTGCTCGAAATGCTGGCTTCACATTTTGAATTGCGCGCCGAAATACATGATTGCGGAACTATCCTGGACCTCGAAGCCGCGTTGGTATGCAAGTTTTTCAGTAATGCCTTCCCGGGCGGCCATGTTTTGAGCCATTCGCCCATCAAGGCGCTAAAAAACATGTCCGAGCGCAATTACTTCAAACACATAGATGCACTAGCTGAGCGGTTGACGCTGGAGTCCTATATCAAGTCGCCGGCGTCAGCCAGCACGGCTGAAGACTCGTCACCAATCAGTTCGCAGACCGCATTGGCAACTGTAGCGAGTGCTACGTCGTTGAGCGTGCTTTCATTTCTGCCCGGGATGCTGGCGAAATACTCAGTGAGCCGGGTAATTACCAATTTCAAGACGGCGTTAATGCCAGGGTACTCGGCGTTGATACCGGCAGTGGCGATTATCTTTTATGCGCGCGTGAAGTTGGGGAATGAGGGGTTGGTTTGAGAGCAGCATTCGCTTCTGAAGGTTGGTGGCTATTGCAGAGAGTTTTATCGAACGCGATCGCTGGCCTCGGCCCATCGAGTGGGTGAGGCCAGCTCATACAGTCAAATACGCGTGGTCGAATCCGCGCGGTTGATGAACTGCACCTCTATGCGCCTGTTGTGCTCATCGGCAGGGTCCAGGTCCGGCAAGGGTTGAGAGTCGCCATAGCCCGCTACGATGACGCGCCTGGCCTGTGCAGCCTCCAGCGTTTCGATGAGCAGCTTGCGTGCTTCGCGTGCGCGGGCCGCAGACAAGGTGAAGTTATCGTCGTACACCGTGCAGAATTTGGCGAAGTCAGTCACTGGGCGCGACACCTGGATATTGTCGGTATGCCCCTCCACCAGAACCTGCGCCTGGCCGGAGCTTTCGAAAAACCTGGCAATGCGCGGGCTGACAAGCCGCAACTGCCGTTGTGCCTCTTCGGTCAGGCAAGCGCTGCCGCGGGCGAACATCTTGTCGCCCAGGGTCATTTTGTTTCCCGCCAGATCGAAAGACACAAGCCCGGTATCGCCTTGTTCCTCCAGTGCAGCCTTCATCTCCTGCAGCAGACCGGTCACTTTCTCCTGTTCGGTCACCACACTTTGATTCTTCTCTTCCTGACGCTTGAGTTCGGCAAACTGGTTTTGCAGCACCGAAACCACCAGCAGCAACATCACCACGGCCATCACGCCAGCCATCAGGTCAGAGATGGATACCCACTCGCTTGGTTTCTCTTTCATGTTCGCACCAAGGCTTCTACGGCTTTTCTGGCCGTGACTGACTCGTTGATGCTGAGGGCAACATCCGTCAGTTGCTCAAGGGATTGCTGAAGCGGTGAGAGGTCGACTGGCGGCCGTGAGGCAACGGTGGCTAGAGCGTTGAGCGACTCCGGAACCTTGATGAGCATCTCCGAGACCTTGTCGTAGCGCTTGTCCAGCGACACCATGCGTTGCCCGTTTTCGGACACGGCTTTGAGGCCGTGGACAATATCCTTGGCCAGCTTTTCGACGACGCCTTGAATCGAAACGATGTTGCTGTTCAAGTTAAGGCTGACCATCTCGAACTCCTCGGTGGTCCGCTTCTGTGCATCGGCAGTTGCCTTCATGTTCCCGGCCACGTTTTCCATGGCAGCGTTAACCGTGGTCGACATGTTGCCGATGGCGTTGGAGATATTCTGCGTTGCCTCGCCGAGGCTGGTGGTCATGTTGACCAGATTGTCGCCGAAGTCCTGGTTCATCGTTCGAATGGTCGAACCGAGGTCGACCTTGACTGCTTCCATCACTTGGGCAAGGTTCCCCGTTGCGATTTCCAGTTGCGCGCCCATGGTGTTCAGGTTGTGGCTGAAGTCGTTGTTCATGGTCGTCAAGGTGCTATTCAGGTCAGCTTTCACACCTTCCATGACTTCCTTCATTCGGACGTTCAAGTCATCCACCACTGCCTGGAGCTCAGAGGCAGACTGCGCCACTTTGATGCCGGCATCGCCCATAGTCTGCGCTGCTGCTTGCAAGGCCTGCAGATTGTTGCGGCTGCTGTCGGTGAATTCGGTCAGCGCCTGCTCGCTACGTTTGCTGGAGCTCGCGATCTCGCTGAAAATGGCCTGCCCCTCGCGAGCAACCTGCTGGCTGTCAGTCTGACCTTGCAGCAGCGCGCCGATACCTTGGGTTACGCCGGCGATACCGCTGTTCAGACCCTCGAAACCAGTCTGCAGATTACTGCGATTGCTGTCGGCAAATTCACTCAGTGCCCGCTCGGTACGTTCGGCGGAACTCGTAATCTCGCTGACAACGGCTTGCTGGTTGTCACTCTGACCTTGCAGCAGCGCGCCGATGCCTTGAGTTACGCCGGCAATGCTGGTGTTCAGGCCCTCGAAGCCGGTCTGCAGATTGCTGCGATTGCTGTCGGAAAATTCGCTGAGTGTCCGCTCGGTGCGTTCGGCGGAACTCGCAATTTCGCTGACAATGGCTTGCTGGCTGTCAGTGTTACTTTGCAGCAACGCACCGATGCCTTGCGCTACGCCTGCAATATTGGTGTTCAGGCTGTCGAAGCCAGCCTGCAGCAATTGTTGTTTTTCGCTTTCAGTGCGTTGCTGAGTTTTCAGTTGTTGATGCCATAGCACCTTCATCGCGTCTGCCTGTTTGCCCATGGCACCGCTCAAGTACTTGGCAGCATTGGCCATGCAGCTATGCAGGAAGGCGTCGTGTGCCTTGCGGGCGGCCTCGCGTTGTTCCTGGGACCGTTCCATCTCGGCCTTTACCCTGGCGATACACCAGGCCAGCCGACGACTCTCGTAACCCAGGAGCAAATCCCACACCTTCAAGAGAATGAAGGCCATGATGCCCCAGGTGGACGTTTTGAACTTGGTGCCCAGGCCCTGCATCATGGCCGTGAGATCTTGCATGGCGCCGCCCATGGCACCGACGGAGGCAATACCACTTTTCTGGAGAATGGTAGACGCATGGTCCAGCGCCATCCCCAAGCCCAGGAAGGTTCCCAGCAAACCCACCACCAACAGCATCCCGGGCATGATGCCTGCGATTTTTTCGGCGGTGGTGGACACCGCTTCGCTCAAATCGTGAACCGAACCATGGTCCGCTTGCAGCGCCGATGATTCCAGATTGCCGCCGCGCCACTTTTTTTCCCAGCCTTTGGGCTTGGCCTGCAGGGCGACCGTCAGAGCCGTCAGGACGGTCACGCTCCAGATGAAAACGAAAAAGCCCATCTGTAGCAGTTCGGCATGCGGCAGCAAAAAGCTCATCAATTCGCTGTTCACAAGCTGACCTCAATTTCCTTGAACGCTTCAGTGCGCGCGCGGCAGTCATCTTCAAAGATATTGCCGAAGTCGATCAGCAGGGCTTGCTCGTCCTCGCTCAGGTCTGCCCACTTCACATCCTGTTGAGCACAACGGGCGATCAGCGCGCCGACTTCCTCGCTGCGATCGGCGAGGTATTCCTGCCCGGCTTCAATCAACTGCTGTTCGTCCTTTTCCAGCAACTGGAGAAAGCCCTCGGATGCATACACGTAGGAGCGTTTTTCCCGAATGCTCACATCCAGATTGTCCAGCCGCTGGCTGTCCCGGCCCAGATTGCGCTCCAGGTCATTGAGTACCACCTGTTCTTCCGGTGTCAGCGCTTCGGTACGGCTGGCCATTGCCATACGCTTGGCCAGTACCTTGTCGCGGGCCAGGCTCTTGTTGAGCTGTTGCCACTGATCTTCGAGGTGCTGCAGATCCATGTTCCACGCCAGGGTCATTTCTTCGAAAACAAAGGGCACCACAGGCTTACCGAAATGCAGGGTGGTCAGCTCGTTCAGGGTTTCGGTCTGTTCGATCGTCAGCGACGGGTTCTCGTCCAGCAGGCTGGTGGAGATATCCATCAGGGCCATCATGTCGGCATCAACATCGCTCAATCGCTCAATGGAGGTCATGCGCTTTTCGTAGAACATCAGCAGCTTCTGTGCCGCGCGGATGCGCAGGTAATGGTTGAAGTCCTTGAACTGCTCGCTGTCGACCACGCGTAGGATCTTGGCCTTGGTCAGCAGGTAGGCGTTGATCAACTCGGCTACCCTGACCGCTGCCAGTTCAGCCGCCGGGACTCTGTCGATGGTTTCCTTGAACGTGCGAGCACGTGCTTCGGCTTCCTTGATTTCGATGTCGTTGAGGACTTTCTCGCGGATTTCCCGGGCGGCGTTGATCACCCAGTCGATGGCCTTCTGCAGTTTTTCCATCAACGGATGTTTGTCGATGTTTTCAAGAAACCCCAGGACCTTTTCCAGGCCGAGCGCCAAGGCGGTCAGGATGGGCCAGGGGGAGTACTGGGCCAGCATGGTGAGGGCGACCCGAGCCTGACTGAGATAGGGCTTTACTGTCTTCCAGATTTTCTTGACGTCGCCGACAAAGGTTTCCGCCTTGTCGGCCATCCAGTTGACGGCGGCGACGGCCTTTTCTTTTATCGTGTTGATAACACTGGAGCCTACTGATTTTACCCGATCCCAAAAACCCATGACTTGCTCCTCAGCTGACGCCCAGTAATTTGCGTGCCGCTTCCAATGTTGGTGTGTTGTTTTTGCTGTTGTTTGTTTGTATCTGCTCCATGGCGTTGGCGACCTGGTCGATGGCGTCCTGCAGGTGGGCCAGCGCCAATGCGGGCTTTGTCTGCACCCTCACGGCCTTGGCCAGGGCCAGGCGCATGCAGGTGCGAATCTCACGCCCCGATAGCCCTTGGGATGATTGCGCCACCGAGCTCAGCAGCATGTCGCGCTCATCGGCCAGCGGGATGCCGGGTACCAAAAGCTTTGCCCAGATGGCATGCCGCTCAGGCTCGCCCGGCAGCTCGAAGCCCACGTGCTGGGAGATACGGCTGACAAACGCTGCATCGTAATTCTTGGCGAAGTTGGTGGCGAAGATGACCACGCCTTCGTGTCGCTCCAGCTCGATCAGCAGGGTCGAACGCATGGCATTGACTTCGTTGTCGATGCCTTGGGTGACCGATGAAAGCCGTTTGCCCAGCAGGGTGTCCGCCTCGTCAAAAAACAGAACCGCGCCCTCGGTCTGGGCACTGCGGAACACGGCAGCGATGTTCTTGGACGTATCGCCCATGAACTTGCTTTCCAGGTCTGCAATGCTTACCAGCATGATCTTTTTGCCCAGACTTCCGGCGAAGGCTTCAGCCGTCAGTGTTTTGCCGGTGCCCGGCGGGCCGTAAAAATTCAGGATCGTGCCTTTGCCGGCCGGGTCCGCAGCAGCAAAGCCCCACTCGACATAGATGGTCTGGTAATGCTCGATCTTGGCGACAGCCTCTGCCAGCTGTTGCTCCAGGTCGCTCGACATCACCACGTCACGCTCAAGGGTGAAACGTGGTTCGACGCAGCGAAATTCTGCTTTGGCAGGAGAGGGGGCTGTGGTTGGTTGCTCGTCCAGCCCTTCGAGAAACCGCGGGCGGATTTTGTTGCGCAGGTAGTCATTCGATGACATGGGTTCGAACCTTTGATCCGTCAAGAAAAGTGAGTGTGAACAAGGCATCCGCAGACGAGCAGAGTGTTGCGCGTGCCTACGACATCTTGCGTCGCGCCTCGCGGCCTTTCATGACGTAACCACCTTGCATGATCTGAAAGCGGCTGTTGGCATCTTCTGCTTGTGACTGATAGTTCACGTTGCATCGTTCTCCTGATAATGATCGTCATCTATCGGCTGCGACTCACAATATGCATCCCACCTTTCTCATCAAAATGGTGCTCGTAGTTCCGCCGGAAGAAACGCTCGACTTCCTTCTCGTAATAGCGCTGTTCGAGCCACTTGATCACTTCTCTATTGGCATCCGGCCTTTCGGGATTCAGGTTTTTTTTGGCCCAACCCAAAGCGCTGTAACCGTGTTCGTCGGTATCACAAACGTCTGCGCCTGCCGCCACCAGTGCCTTGACCAGTGCCAGGTTACCGAGACGACTCCCGATGCCTTGTCCATGTGCGGCAAACATCAATGCAGTACGTCCTTTCGGATCTCTGTGATGGAGTGTTGAGTGGAGCAGGGAAATGATTGGCCCAAAGGACTGCTTTGCACGGCTGTCCGCGAGGTGCATGAGTGGCGTTTGGAAGTAACTGTTCGGTACCGCGTCAGAGACATAGCGCAGCAACGTCTCACAAGCCTCGACATCAGCTTGTGCCGCTGCCAGATGCAACGGTGTTACACCTCTGTCATAGGCTTCGAAGGAATGGAGGATGTCTCGATTAGCCTCGAGATACTCGCCGAGGTCTTCACGGTCACCTGACTCGCGGGCGGCCTGGAATGCCAGTGTGTTGAGTTCTTCCGGCGAGTACGTGGTGGGTTCGATGTAGTTGGTGAAACCGTTATTGCATTCGGGGGTGGGCGGAGCATGCGGCATGGGTGTCTGGTCCCGGTCTTGCCAGTTGTCCAGGTCCTTGTAGCTCCAGGCCTTGCCATCCTGCCAATGGAACAGTGGCATCCATTCGTTGTTGCCGTCGACTGTGGCGCGCCCGGTGAATTTGAGGGCTTTCTCGATCCATTGGCTCAAGTGCTCGGCCAACTCGCTCAAGAAATAGTGAGGCATCTTGCTGCTGCATACCAGGTGGAGTTCGCGATGGCCGTCCGCGTTCTGGACCCACACATCTTTCGTCCACAGCGTCGCGGGCGGCTGCTGCTCGTGTTTGTAGGCCCAAAGTTCGGCAAACGCCCACATCCATTTGTGCAGGTCGTTGCGAATGTCATCTGGTACACGCCGCAGTTCGATAGCCAGGCATGCCTGTGGCGCCTTTGGAGTGCGCACGATACCGCTGTAAGGCTGATTCATGATGTTGACCTCTTCATGTCCATATGTCGCCACCACGTCAGTGCTGAGCGGCGTCTCGCTTCTCCGGAGACACCTTGTGAAAAAATTTGGCTTGTACGTAGAAATACGCTGGCTTGTCGGCTATCGGCTTGAATCCAATAATCTTTAGCGTGCTCGGTGAATGAATCCGATCTGATCCAGATCGCGGAAATCCTGAAACCTGGGCGAGGGCAGGATGAGGTAGGGGGCAGAATGCGTCGCGGTAATTGGGAGTTGCTGGTGATCGCATATTGATACAAAGCCCCAGCTATCAAAGGGGGTAACCATAGAGCTGGGAGCCAAAAGTTGAGCCATCGGCATGCAGGATTTATTGACCGAACGCTGGCTGAATGGCTTTCGCGACTGCGCGCTTTTGAGGCGACGGATCGTCGATGCGGTGCCGTGCTCCAAATTGGTATCGCCGCCACCCAATTGCCCAGACAATGGGTGGCGACGGTATGCAGGTTGTTTCAGTGAGCTGCTATGACAGCGCCGTGGTGGCGCCCTCACTACCCTCTACATGAAGCAAAAATACGTCCCGGGCTACGCTACCCACATAACGAGTCAGCGCATAATTGACCGCAGTACCGATCACGACACCCACTCCGAATGGAATGGCTTTGGACGCCGCAGCTTTGGTGAAGTTGATCCCCACCTGTTTGAAAAGCTGTTTGATGGTCTGAAGGGTGGCGCCTTTGAGGTACTCACTGACAACCCTTACTGCCGCCTTCGAAGCAACATTGGTGGCGCCGCTTGAGGCCATCTGTTCCAGCGATCCGCAAAGCGCGATGACGAAGGACATATGTTTGGCGTCTTCATTTGACATTTTGTTGTTGATCGCAATGCCAAGGCACATCGTCATATCGATTTGCAGTTTCATGCATAACGAAACGTCTGCTGCGCCGCCCCCGACCATGGCCACCGCCGTACCGATGCCAGGAATGACGCCGGCCAAGGACGTTGCACCGCCGGTGGCCGCTGCCATTTTGGAGTAGCGCTCGATGATCTTGTCAGTAACCAGTGCCTGGATGCGCTCGCCGCTGGCATCCGGCTCTGCCTTGCGTACCTGGCCTTCATACTGAGAGACCAGTTCCCGGGCGTCCTTAGGCGTGATGGCAATGGCCTCGACAAGTTTCATCAGAGAGGAGCCGTTGTCTTCCTTTTCTTCTGTCATGCGAAACCTCTGTCCGTGTACTGACTAAAAAATCCGGGGTGCAGATAGCGATGTGTTCAATTTCGCCCTTTTCTCCAGGACAGGAATGACAAGGACTATCCGTCGGACGCCAATAGTGGCACTTGGCTTCTTTTAGGTAAGCTGCAATATCAGGTAAGCCCGGTCCGCCCCCACTTACACTGAAGACGGGTAATTCGTGATGCACTGCGTCACGAATCAAGTCAGTAGCTGTTAGATCACTCGTACAACCAAGGCTTCAACTCATCCAGATTTTTCACCACGATCTGCTGCGCCGCCGCTTTGGGGTCGAGCTTTTTCGGATCGATCTGAAAACGTTGCAACACATACTTGACCAAGGCCCGGCGTGTCGGAATGACCAGCACACCATCCTCCATGCCGAAGTCGGCTTCGATGATTGCCTTCTGCGCAGGCTTGAGGCGTGAGTCGGGTTCGATGACCACATTCACTTCGGTGTTCCAGTCTTCATCCTCGCCGATGAGGTTCTCGGTCTTGCGTTCGAACTCCGGTTGGCCGCGCAGACGACTCAGCACAAAATCCCGGTACTCACGATTCTTCTCGCAATACGCCCGCACATGCCAGCGCATGCCGGTGTAAATCAGTGTGTGAGGCGCAATCAAGCGAGTTTCCGGAGCCGGGTTAGCGAGTGAAACATACTCGACTTCAATAACCTCGCTGTCGCGGCATGCCTTGAGCAATGGGCGCAACACTTCGGGTCGAATCGTCCGGTCCGGCACCTCCAGCACCATGGTGTGGGCATACGCCAAGGCCAACCCTTCCACATGCGGCGCGCGGGAATGGGTCTGATTGAGCAGGTGCAGATAAGCGCTGGCGCTGTCGTCGATGAACAGTGGCTTGAACTGTTTGCTGGGGACGTAGCCCTTCAGCTGCTTGTCATATGTAAGGTTTTTAGGCGCATGTTCAGTGATGTAGGTGTTGATGTCCTTGGACGCCTGCTGACGACTGATCCCGAAGCTCTGGATCAGGTGCACCGTGGTCAGCCGGCCTTCCCACCAGGCGACGGTCTCGATCAAGCGATAGCGAAGTGCCAGATCCCAGCGAACTTGCTTGATGTCTTGTTTGCGTTTCATGACCGCTCCATATGCGTGAATACTTTACCTGTATAAGTCTACATTCTATACCTGTCGTAAAACACTACATATTCTTGGTCTGTCTTCGAGCTCAATCGAACTCACGAAAGGATGTAGACATGACAATGTCGGATGCTGTTTCGACAGGGGCCTTGCTGGCGATGGGCATGATTGCGCTGGTGTTACTGATTCAGTGTTTCAAGCTGCATGACATCGGGCAGACGATCCGCGATTGCAAGACTGCAACCCGCTGGGCAAGGATCTGGGAAATGGAAAACCGCGAGCTGCGCTCGGCCCTTAGAGCCGAAAAGGCACACGTCGAGCAGTTGCAAAGAAAGCTGGTGCTGCTGCAAGCAATGATTCCAGCGGCGTAAGGAAAAGCACATGAACAGACTTGAACGGATCAAAGGCTGCTTGCTCGGTGGCGCAGTGGGCGACGCTTTGGGGGCGCCCGTCGAATTCCTTGAATGGCACACCATCCAGGTAAAGTTCGGGCCACGGGGAATCGTCGATTTTGCCCCGGCTTATGGCATCACCGGAGCTATTACCGATGATACGCAGATGATGCTTTTCACGGCCGAAGGGTTGCTGCGGGCTCATGTGCGCGGCAGTTCGCGAGGGATTTGCGACGTGCCGAGCATTATCCATCATGCGTTGCTGCGCTGGTTGATGACCCAGGATTACCCTACGGTGATGCCTGTCAGCAGGGACGGGTGGCTGATCGAGCAACTGGCGCTCTGGTCTCGCCGCGCCCCTGGCACTACCTGCTTAGGTGCACTCAAGGCCAGTCCGCGGCTGGGGGCTGTCGCGGAGAACAACAGCAAAGGCTGTGGCGCCGTGATGCGTGTCGCGCCCTGTGCGTTTTTTGCCAACGCCTTTGACTATGCTAGCCAGTCCGGGCGGTTAACCCACGGGCACCCTACGGGCTACCTGGCGGCTGGGTTGTTCGCCGATATTCTCCAGCGCATTGTTGACGGGCAAGGCAGCCTTGAAAATGCAGTCACCGAGAGCTTGAGGGAATACGGGCAAAAGCCCGGTATGGAAGAAACACGCTGTCTCATCGAGCGCGTCTTGTTCTTCTTTTACGAAGGCTACCAGCCCACCCCGCAACGCATCGGCGAACTCGGTGGCGGTTGGGTCGCCGAAGAAGCATTGGCTATTGGCCTGTGGTGTGCCCTGACGGCGCACTCGTTCGAGGAGGGTGTGATCACGGCGGTGAATCACGGTGGCGACAGCGACAGCACCGGGCTGATCGCCGGGCACCTGTTGGGTGTTCAGTATGGTGCTGCGGTGATTCCTGCCCGGTGGTACGAACAATTGGAGTTACGCGAGGTGATTGTGCAGATCTCCGAGGATATTGAACGTATTCCGCGGGAGTACTGTGGGAATGGCGGAGAGTTTGATCAGCAGATCGAGCGGGCGTATCCCGGCGGCTGAGGGAGCTCATGGAGCCAACTCTGGATCAATTTTCAGGAGAACTGCGATGCCAATTAAACCCAGGCCATTTACGTTTGTGTGTGTTGAGTGTGGTTGGAAGAAAACGGTGGCACCGCAGAGTGATCTGACCCTGAGATGTTGGACATCCCCCAATGGTGATGTCCAACATTTCGGGGTCGGATCATTTTAAGCGGACGCGATTGCCCTTAACGTCAGGATTTCCATGCGCCAACGAACCTCTTATCCAAAATCTTTCAAGGCCCAGGTTGTTCAGGAGTGGCTGCAACCAGGCGCCACCGTCTCCGGGGTTGCCATCAAGCAACGCCTTCCAAGTCGCCCTGGTATTCGGAAGGCGAGGGATTTGATTTTCTGTGGGCATGGGGCGTCCTATGCCGGGCCATGCCCGGGTGGTGGAGGGTGAGTAGGGATCAGCTACAGTTGAGCAATTAACTAAAAAAAGGAGAGTCGTATGGAATGCCTGGTCTGCGGGGTCGATGCTTTAAAAGTTGAGTCTGATCTTGATGGAACAGAACTGAGGTGCCCGGATTGTGGTCACTTCGGCGTTTCGGGGCGTCTGCTTTCAGTTCAACAAGACCGCCGATTCGATGTTACGAAAACGAGGTGGTGGTTTGAGCGCCAGCGGCATGCTCATCCCGAGCGGATCCCGGTCATCACAGGTGCTTTTGTTTTCTGGGATGCCTGATCAGGCCGCAAGGCGTTGGTAAAGCTCGATGATGTCGGCGGCGTTGGCACTCTTTCTGGAAGGGCAGACCCATGCTTGGCTGGCCATGGATGAACTGGGGTTTCTTCTGTTGTGCGGACATAGAGAATCCCCACCGGCTGGCGTGATTCGAGTTTGTGGGCTATTGGTTGATGACCCGGCATGAGTCCGTAAGACAGGGGGCTATTAATGAAAACGCTGATAGTTGATCACTCTTGGACCAAAATCATCGAGCGAGATGAGTTCGCCAGGGGCGCGCTGGCGGCAAAGATTGAGCAGATCGAAGAAATCGAAGCGGCCATTCGAGCGGTTGAAGGTGAAGAGGCAGCCCGCAATGCTCTGAATGATGGCTTGATAAAGCATGCATTAACGCGCTGCCTGGAGAACTTGCAGGGATCTGCATCCGTAACAGAGCAGGACTTCCGGGTCTGTTACGAGTTTGCGACAACCGCTGCGAAGAATGCAGAGCGATTCATTGACGAAGAGCTTTCGCACGTAGGGTCGTGATCGCATCTGCGAATGCACGCCCTGGAGTTCGGCGCAGTAGTCGATGGCGCAGCTACAACTGCTCCTCTCCAACATCAATCCTGCGCAGCTCCATCACATCAATGGTGCTATCACGGTCGGTGATCTTCCAACATGGCAGGTCCAGGCTATTTCGAGCTGACGTGACGCGGCGAGGAAGTGCGCCGATGCTTCTGGGGCCGCGGCGTGGAGGCGGAGCAGCGTCGAATGGATGGCTTCGCGCCAATCGCCACTATCCGGACGTTGGCTGACTCAGCCGGCCGACGCGTGGTGGTGGACGAGCTCCTGCTTCAGGAGCGAGTCGAGGGTACAGACCTACGCTGAGCAGGCGCGTAGCCTGCACCCCTATCGACAGGGCTGATCAGGTAATGCTGGTGGTGCTCGCTGTGCTTCCGCCCCATTCGAGGAAGCGGATCTTGTGCACCTCGCCCTCGCTGTCCTCGTAGACCAGGGTCACCGGTACCACGCCTGTCTTCTGGGACGTGTCGGTGCGTTGCAGCACCTTCTGCACATCGATTTCCATCCCGTAGTGGTAGTCCACGGCGGAGATGCTCGCACCGGGGTCTTGCTGGCCGTTCTGGGCGAATACACTTGGCGCGAGACTGGAAATCACCGCGCTGACAACTGAGGCCATTTGCATAAGGCTGTTCCTCTGTTTGAGTTCGCTTGCAGGGACTTAGTGACCGTCGGTGAGGGTGAAGTTCACCCCACCCCGACGAACGCCCCCTGTCTGGTGTTGCCACAGCCGCTGCCAAGTGCCAGCAATCCCCCGTGGTTGAGGCTCTCGACCACTTGTCCGTTAAACCCTGGCTTGGTGCCGGATTTATCAAAGAGTTATTGGAATCAGGCTGAACGGACAACCTGCGTTGGGTCTTTAGAACCAGTCGGGTGAGACCGGTTCTATCCATGACTAACCCAGTGGAACGGCATCCGTTGAAGCGTGGCTCTTCACATCGGGATGGCTTTTCAACGTCAGGGCAGGCGTCGTCGAACTCTTTAGCGCACACAAAAAGGTCTGCGCGGTAGCGCTTAGTGACTTTGGAACGCTTTCAATCCTTGCTGCACGGCGGGCCTGGCTTCGATCGCGTCGAACCAGCGTGATAAGCGTGGAAGCGCTGCCCAATCCAGCCGGTCACGAATTGATGCCGCAATGGTGAAGGCAGAGATGTCCGCCATGGAAAACTGATCTCCGGCCATAAAGTCGTCGGTAAGAAACCGTTCTGCATAGACGAGTTGTTCAATGACCCGCAGATCGATGAGCGTGGCCGCATCATTTAATCCCGCTTGGCGCAGGAAGAATGCTGCATGGCTAGGCGCGATTACGTCCGTTACGAAAAAGAAGTAGCGATCAAACACTCTGTCGCGCTCTGGTCCAGGATGCGCTGGTGCGAGTCGGCCGGGAGCTTTGGCATCAGCGAACTGAATGATTGCGTTTGATTGGTTGATGACCAGTGCCGGTGTCGACGTATGGTCGACCAGGGTTGGGACTTTTCCCGCCGGATTAAGCGCCAGGTACGCCAGGTCGCGCTGCTCATTGGCTTGCAGATTCAGTCTCCGTGCCGTGTAGGGGATACCTGCTTCTTCCAAGGCTATTGCAGCCCTCAGACTGTTGCCGGTATTAGCGCCATACAGCTCTATTACGGTGTTCATCAGGCACTCCATTGGAAAGAATGAATGGCTATTCAGTGGGTGCTACTTGATCTGGACAGTGTAGAGCGCTTGTCCGTCTTGTTCTGTGTCAGCTTGAGCTTCCCGGAACGCTTACTTAAAAAGTGGCGTATGCAAAGGTCATCAAGACCAGGCGCATACACCCCTGGTGATCACACCTCGAACGCTTGCCGGTTGGCACGTACGAAGTCACCCACCGTTTGAGGCGCTTGTCCGGTGATTTGACCGATAACCCCATCCTCGCCGCTAAAAATTCCGTTCTGGTAATCGATCGCGACCGCAAGGAAATGCTGGATCACAAACTCCGGCAGATCGTAGGTCTCCAGATGCTGGCGATACTCTTCGATGGTCGAAGGGCTGTAGGTGATGGTGCGACCTACGATGCCGCTGATTTCATCGGCAATCTCTTGATGGTTCATCTCGACAGGGCCGTAAAGCGGGTAGGTTTTCCCGATATGGCCAGACGGTTGCGTGAGAACAGCGGCGATCAGTCGCGCTTGATCTTCGGCAGCGATCGGTGCATGTCGTCCGCTACCGTATGGCAGCGTGATCTTGTTCTCCTTCACGATCTGATCAAGCACCCACGGAAAGATCAACCATTCAGAAAAGAATGTCGGGCGGATATGGACGGTGGGTACTCCAGACCAGTCGAGTACGCGCTCTGCGATCCAGTGGTCGCGCGCGGCGTGGCTCAATGAATCTTCCCGCGCGGAAATCTGCGACATTTCCACCACGACCTCGACGCCTGCTCGCCGGGCGGCATCGGCAAAATAGGCGGTCGCCTGAATGTAGCCCGGGCGCACGGGGTAGCACAGATAGGCGCCTGTGACTCCCTCCATCGCACGGATGATGTCGTCATGCTCGAGGAGATCGCCGACAAATATTTCGGCGCCTTCACTCTTGAGAGCTGCACTGCGCTCGTCTTCCTGATGTACGAAAGCCCGAACCGCATGGCCTCCGTTGAGAAGGTGGCGAATGGTGTAGACGCCAGTTTTCCCCGTAGCGCCGGTGACGAGGTATTTACGTTGCTGCATGGTGAATACTCCAAAGTAAAGGAACACACATTGCTCGCGCCGATATCACGTATCAGGCGTCACCCATTCACGAATGTTGCGCAACAGTGCCGTTGGGCAGCACCGCATTCAGCTGTCGAAAGGAGCGTGATCAATCAGGTCGCACACATTCGGGCAATCGAACCCGTGCACGTGTCGACGTCCGACATCAGCGAGCCCAGTGCCAATCGCGGTGTGAGGTTTCTTCCTGGCCACTTCAGCGACCGCTTGGGTAAATGCGGCTTTCATTCCAATGCGGGGGTAGAGGGCCAGCGTATCCTCGACCAGCGATGGCGTGATTTCCTCCAGTCGTAATCCCATCACGTCGACATGGGCGCCCATGTAGATCAGGGCAATCTCTGGCTGTTTGCGGTCGGCGATGCCGGCGCTGGAGTGCAGGGCGATCGCATCCCAAACCAGCTCGGCTTTCGATTCCTGGTAACCGTTTTCCAACAGGAAGCGGCTGGCGGCGTCGGCGCCATCGACCTCAAAACGTTGGTCGGCTGCAAATTCGTGCGTCAGGCCCAGGTCGTGCAGCAATGCGGCGAGATAGACGGCCTCGCGGTCGTATTTCAAGCCTCGCTGCTGGCCAAGGAATTCGGCAAACCACCACGTGCGATGCACATGGTGCAGGAGCACTGTCGAGTGGACGCGTTCGACGAGGGCAGAGGCCTTGCGAGCGAGTTCAGAGTCTGGAGCGCTGAAGCCGCCGATGGTGACAGGTGTACTCATGTTTGCTTCCTGGAGATGAAGTTGGTTCGCAGTTCATTCTAAATAGGTGCGGTTGGCAGAATTGACTATTTACAGATGATTTGTGCCAATATGTGTACCTGGTCAACGCGGGAGATCGCTGTGCGGAAAACGACGAAATCAAGCTTGCCCCTTATCGGCGGGGTGCAAAAACGAGTGGTGATTTTGGGTTTGCCGCCCGTGGATTCGCTTGATGTGATCGGTCCGGCGGAGGTGTTTGCCTATGCGAACAATCTGCATCGCGGCGACTCTGCTCCCTACGTACTTGAGCTCGTTTGCGCGGGCGCCAATGAACACCTGGAGAGCAGCACCGGCATCGCGCTCATGGCGCACAAGACGCTTGAACAGGAACGTCTTGAAAACAAGGCGATCGACACGTTGATCGTGACGTCGGGCTGGAAAGCCATGGATCAGCTGGATCAGACCGCCATCGAGTGGATCCGGACGCGAGCCAAGAGCGTCAGGCGTGTGTGCTCGATCTGTGTCGGCGCGTTCGCCTTGGCCGAGACAGGACTATTGGATGGTCGTAAGGCAACGACCCACTGGCGGATGGCGCGTAGCCTGGCTGACCGCTACCCCAATGTGCAGGTAGATCCCAACCCGATTTGGGTCAAGGATGGCAACCTGTACACCTCGGCTGGCATATCGGCGGGAATCGATCTTGCGCTCGCATTGGTCAGTGAAGACCTGGGAGACGACATCGCTTTGGAGATCGCGAAGAACCTGGTCCTGTTTCTGCGACGTCCAGGCGGTCAGGCACAGTTCAGCGTCGCTCTCCAGTCGCAGCATGCGACCGGTTCGAACCTGGATGAGTTATGCGTATGGATCAGTGAGCATCTACATTCGGAGCTTACGGTCGAGATACTTGCAGACAAGCTCGCCACAAGTGTGAGGACCTTGATCCGCATGTTTCAGAGGGAGTTCAAGACAACGCCTGCGAAATACGTCGAGGACGTTCGGGTCGAAGCGGCCTGTCGGCAAATAGAGCTGGGAAGGCGGTCGATGGAGGAGGTTGCGCGCCGATGCGGCTACCACAGTGTCGACGTGCTCAGAAAAGCCTTCGTGCGACGCATGGGGGTGAGTCCAAAGGAGTACGCACAACGTTTCGCGCCAGTTAGCGAGCCGGCTTAAGCATGCTCAATGGTCATGAGCGTACCTAAGTCGGCTACTGATTCATTTGGTGACTCGAGTTCTTCATGCTCCCCGCGTTTCTGTCAGCCGGGTGACGCGCTACACCGATCAGCTGTTGGAGTGATCGGCCGCCTTGGCTTTGCTTTGAGCTACAGCGGCTTCAGCCTTCTGTTTCTGTGCAACCTGGTAGG
>NZ_JBWKQB010000024.1:0-98643 GCF_059418545.1 Pseudomonas sp. GW821-FHT07G10
GCCGAATATACGTGTGCAGTCGGCACGGGCGCCAAAGCAAAAGGGGCTTGCAATGAGGAGGAGTCCATATACGGACACCCGAAGCGGCTAACAGTCCAATCCGGTCAACAGCAGCCACCGGTAGCGGCGACCATTCCTTCCCAGAAGCTGTTCAGCTCCAACGCTGATGATATTTGCAGCATGACCACGCCGATGATGCTCAGCAGGTATCCGTCTACGAATGAACCTCCCGCAGATCGAATAGTTGGCTTGCGGTGAAATTCATTAAGTGGGACATCTTCAATTGATACACATGAGTTATTCATTGCTGTTTCCTAACGCGGCGCCACGAGCACACGGGCGCGTGCATCTGTGTCCTGTGCAGAGGTTGCCAAGCTACGGCAGTGATTCTGTTGGATGCGGGCCGCACCTCGTCCTGTGGACGGCCCGTGAGATTAGCCTGGCTTACTGCTGGGATGACGCTACAGCAGGCGCTGATTTGAGGATGGCCTGATAGGTATCTTTGTGGTCGGCGTAGTACTGAGCGACCACTTTGTCAGCCGACGACTCGCGTGCCTGTTTCATCATGTTTTCCAGGTCCTTCATCGGAATACTGAAATGTGCGAAGAAGTAGGCCACCTGAGGAAAGTCCTGAGTGAATCCTTTGCGGGCCACGGCGTGGATCTGCTCGGCTTTTCCGTAGACCTCTTTAGGGTCGTCCAGGTAGCGCAGAGACCAGGTCGAGAACATCCAGTGCGGGCTCCAGGCATTGAGCAACGCCCATTGGCCTCGCTTGGTGACACGGTCAAATTCGTTGAGCATGCCAGTTTCGGAAGAGGCCACCAGTTTATAGCCGTCAAGTTTGTAGTCAGCGATAGCGCGGGTAGCCGTTTTGTACTGTCCGTTACCCACTTCGGAAGTCAGAATCTTGCCGCCCAGTTTTTCTCTCACTTCCGGCTTGTTCAAATCCTCAATGCTGGACAGCTCACTCTCCGGAATGCTCGTAGGAACAGCTAGGCCGAGGCGCCCTTCATAAAGCACGCCCAGGTCTTCCAGCTTGTCTCCGTACTTGTCCCAGAAAGGCTTATGGCTGTAGGTGAGCCAAGCCATCGGAATCATGTCGACTTTTCCAACAGACATTGCCTGGAACTGAATACCGATATCGGCCATCACCAGTTTGACGGGTTGCTTGAGCTGATCTTGCAGGATCGTAGTGGCCAGCTTGGTGGTAATTTCCGCATCGGCCCAATTCACCCAACCGATGGTGATAGGCTTGGCTTCGTCTGCATGAGCAATGCTCGCAAGGGTGAGCAGTGTGATGCTGGCCATCCAGCAGCCAGCTTTTTGTGCGAAGGACATTCGGGTGATCATCGGGCATCTCCAATGTTATGAGTTATTGGTTTGGCAGATAGATGATTGGGTGCTGCCTCGAATTGTTGTGAATCACTTCTGAAGTGGGTTCTTCGAGGCGAGCGTTGTGGTCGCAACCAAGTAGTTGCATTCGTTTATGTGCTTCTTTCTGGTCCTTTTTGACGTTCAGATGTACTGGTAACGGTTGGTGATCGGAGAGCTGATAGCCCAACGGCCCTCAACACCTTTTCGAATGGTTACGTGATTACCGGGACCAACCGAGACTGGTGGATTGGTTGGGCTATGAATTACGGCCTCACCACTTTGCACCACAAATTGAACGTCCCGGTCGTAGCCGTATTCGAAGCGATCAGTGTCGCCGCTCTCCCATAGCTCCCATTGCTGGGATTGCTGCTTTTCTTCTGCTGTAGCCTGGCGCTGGATGATCTTTGTCATGTTGTTTTTCCTGAGGACATCAGGCCGACATCTTTGCTGGCCTTGGGAACAGATAGCTGGCTATGAAAAGGCAGTGAGTCAGGCGTCAGCGGCTGTTTGCCCAACAAAATGTCGCTGGCCTTCTCTGAAAGCATGATCGTCGCCGCGTTGATGTTCGCGCTGGGCACGGACGGGAATACTGAGGCGTCGATGACCCGCAGGTTTTCCACGCCAAGTACTCGCAACTGGCTGTCCACTACCGCTGTCGAGTCGTCGGAGCTGCCCATCTTGCAAGTACCGCAGGGGTGATACGCACTAGCAGCGTCTTCGCGAATAAACTCGTCCATGGCTTTGCCGCCACGGATGTGAGTACCGGGGGTATCTTCGCGGTAGTTGTAACGCTTGAATGCTGGCTGAGCAGCGAATTCAAGACCAAGGCGCATGGACTCGCGCATGACTCGCCAGTCTTCCTCGGTTGCCATGTAATTCGGATTGATGCGCAGCGGATCAGATACCTTTGCGCTACGCAGACGAATGTTGCCGCGACTGGTTGGACGCATTGGGCCGACGCCGATCCGATAGCCGTAGGTTGTGGAGACAGGAATCCAGTTTTTGTCGAAGAACACTGGGAAGAAGTGAAACTGGATATCTGCGTGCGGGGTAGTCGGTGAACTGTTCAGGAACGCCCCGACATGGCACTGGTTAACCGAAGCGACACCCTTTTTGAATCCGAACCACTGCATGCCTGCCCACAGCATACGATGGGGTTGCAACTCTCGGTTAAGTGATATCGGTTCCTTGGTCTCGATCTGGATGTGGCATTCAAGATGATCCTGCAAATTCTCACCCACCCCGGGTAGATCAACCTGACAGGCTATGCCGTGCTCTCTCAGATGCGCAGCTGGACCGATTCCCGACAACATCAACAGTTGTGGGGAGCCGAAAACCCCACAGCTAACAATGGATTCTTTTCGCGCACGAACGTCGATCATCTTGCCTTTACGGAGAACTCGAAAACCGACGGCTCGCTTGCCTTCCAGAATAATTTTCTGGACTTCACAACCCAGCCAGATCGTCAGATCAGGGTGTTCACCCATAGTGTGCAAGTAGCCGTAGGCTGAGCTGTTGCGAACACCGTCTCGCACGCTCATTTCGAAGCGTGAGACGCCTTCCTGCCGATAGCCATTGACATCGTCTGTCAGTGCGAAGCCCGCCTGCTGGCCTGCTTCGAGGAATGCTGCATTGAGTGGGCTGAGCTTTTCCTGACGCTGGGCGCGAATCGGTCCGTCATGGCCACGGTATCGACTGTCGATAACGCTGGACTCAATTTTCTTGAAATACGGTGCGCAGTCGGCCCAACTCCACCCCGTGGCGCCCTCAGCTTCCCAACGGTCGTAATCCAAGGGGTGCCCGCGTAGCCAGGTCATGCCGTTGATCGAGGACGAACCGCCCAGAAGGCGCCCCCGCGGTTGCTGAATGCGGCGGTTATTCAGGTGGCGCTGTTCTTCGGTGTAGTACCACCAGTTGTATTGCGAGGTAGGTTTGAACGCCGAGCGCAGCCCAGCTGGCATGCGAATGATCCACGATTTGTCGGACGGGCCGACCTCTAATAGCAGTACTTTAAACCCCGCATCAGAAAGTCGGCGCGCTTGCACACATCCCGCAGATCCAGCACCTGCTATTACATAGTCAAATTCGGCATTCATTCGGGGTTCTCCAGCACAATCGAGCAGGCGTGCTTCATCAGGGGCAGGTTGCGGGCCACGCAGCATGTCAGTCGAGCAACCCCGGCGCTGAATGGTTTTTTTATTAAAAGAGTTGATTGGGGTTTGGGAGCAGATTACCCAACTACAAATTGTGTGGATATTTAATAAAAGTTAAGTGCGGCTTAAAAAAACGTTATACGGAACTCGAAATTATTAAGGCAGAGGTTATTTCCACGGAAATACATTCGCTCGTAATGCATTGAATAGTCTGCTTTATATGAGTGAGGCTTATCCGTTGGCCGTTCCTGATTGAGCTAGCCGCCCTGTGCGCGTAGCATCCGGGGCATTCTATCGACGGCAGTACAACTGTTTGTGGGAGGCAGGGTGAGACACCTGGATCTGACATTGCTTCATGCTTTCAAGGTAATCGTTGAGTGCAAAAGCCTTTCGGTCGCTGCCTTGCGACTGCACAAGACACAGGCAGCGATTAGCATCCAGCTGAAAAAGCTGGAGGAACTGGTTGGCAAAAGGCTGATTGATCGTGGGCACCAGACCGCTGAGCTGACACGGGATGGCGAGCTTCTCCTGCAATACGCTAATAAGATGCTGGCCTTAAGTGATGAAGCGATGGCGCTGTTCATCGAAGAGGAAGTGTCGGGCACCGTACGGTTTGGTATCCCCGACGACTATGCGAGCGCATTCCTTCCACCAGTTCTCCAACATTTCACCAGGCGCTACCCGAACGTACGGCTCAAAATACGCAACGACATCAGCCAAAATCTATTCACTGGCCTCGAAGGTGGTGATTTGGATTTGGCCCTGGTCACGCAAAGAAATGGCGACGGAAATGGCGAGATACTTCGAAGCGATAAGCTTCAATGGGTGGCTGGAGAGTCCTACCATCTGTCACCAGACGAAACGGTACCTCTAGCGCTGTACCCGCACGGTTGTGGGTATCGCCGCCAGATCCTGACGGCGCTGAGCAGTAGCCAGAGAGAATACGAGATAGCATTCGAATGTACTGGCGTAACCGGTGTTCAGCTCGCTATTGAGAGTGGGCTGGCGGTTGCGGCGACCTCGTTACCATTGATTCAGCCGAGTTGGCAGATACTGGATGCTGTTGTAGCTGGATTACCCCCTCTCGGGAACGTCACCATTGAACTCAGAATGGGGAAAAACCAGAGTAATCCGGCTGTTCAGTACTTCGCACAGGAGCTGCGCAAGCATGTAGTTCCGCATGTTGGTTAAATCGGGTCCGAGTATCAGACCAATCAGCAAGAACGCCATGAAGGCATCCAAACCTAGACCTGAGCTGCGGCTGAACTCACCGTTCGTTATCCTATTATCTTATTTAAAGCATAGGCTTATACCCTTTACTGTGATGTTCCTGCGATCTGTGGAAAGATCGTCTGCAAAGACTTCAATTCAGGTAAGGGCACCGTCGCAGGGGCAACTGGCATGGGATGGAAATATCTATCAGTTGACTGTCTGCTTCTGGCCGTTTTTTGACTATCGCCACCGGCAGCAATGGGTCCAGGCTGTGTGAAAACCTTTTTGAGCGCTACGACGGCTCGAAAAGAGAACGAAATTTCCGCTTCTATCCAATTTTTGCGTCCGTTAACCGCGAAAAACCGGACAGGTTTTACCTAGCAGCGTGGGTCTCAAAGTAGTGGCTGTATCTTCAAACAGCCTGTACCCAAGGTCGGACATGCGACCGGCTGGAAGTAGTTAACTAAACGTTATACAAACAAGCTCCATCTCTACCAACGCATTTCCACAAGCGCCTATGAGATCTCGCACGCAGTAAAGCCTCCATCCCTTGCCCAATCCCCACTTGGCAGCAATCGGTTCAAGTGAGGATTCCTTTTCCTGCGTTGCCCGAGCCCAATCATCGTGCCCGATCTCAGCGATCAGTTGCGCTTGGTAGACCTGAAAAAATGGAAGTAATCTTTTCGCTTGATCGACGTCTATGAGGACCAAGTCTGCTGTATCGAGTTGCTGTTTAACATTTTCGACCAGTTCGCGAGCCTGCAATGGGAGTGCATCTAACACTGACTCCAAGGCTGACCCTGACTTGTCGGCACTTTGGAACGTACCGCAAATGATGTTCCCTCCTGCCATAGCCCTGCGGTCCGACTTAGGATTGACCACCATCATAAACATCGGAAAGACTCCTAACCTTATGGCTGAGCATCCCCGTCTGAATCACGATGGTTTTGGCATGCATGTCACCCAGTCGTGTTCTGGACTCCAGAAAAATCCATACCCAATCAATGATGATCAGCGCTCCGGCATTACGGGTAAACGACTGAGACACCGTGCAGCCGAGGAACGTTTTTCTATCGACAACCGCAATACTCAACAAGCGCTTGCCGAGGCTTTGGCCATTAGGTAGGGCATCCGCAAAAAGCACGTAAGCGAAGGCGATCAAGCCCGCTGAAACAATCAGGGCACTGGGCGTTATACCGGTGATGTAAGCAGACAAGGTGTCAGCGATGACCTTGACGATAAAGAAGATCAACACCGCAATTACGCAATCAATTACTTTCGCGATAAACCGACGGCTGATGCTCGCCAGAATTTTAGGTTTTTTGCTGTTGCTTTTTGCGTCCATGGTATTTCCGAGATCAGTTGGGTTTTCGGGATTCATCAGCTAGACGGCTGTCCGGCATGCAAAGCTTCTGCCGCCAAAAGGCTGTTATTCGTTCTGGCTACAGGTATTAGATGCGAATGATATCAAAACGATATCATTTAGGCGTACCCCAGTCTCTATTCATTTAGCTCGGTTCTTTGGGAACTTAGTGAGTGCAGCGACGGGACCCAGTCATCCCTGGAGCCTCTTCATATGCGGCATGCGTGTTCAGGGAGTTGAGAAGGATTACCAGCAGGCGGTTTCTTGGTTCCGCAAGGCCGCCGAGCAAGGTAGTTCAGCTGCCCAGCGCAACCTTGGTGTTCGCTACTCCGAGGGCAGGGGTGTGATGCAAGATAATAGCCAAGCGTATGTTTGGCTTTCTGTTGCTGCTGCCAATGGGCAGACAGAAGTCGAAGCTGATCGAAATTATGTAGCTGAAAAACTATCCAGACCCCAACTGGAAGCAGCGCAAAAAATAGCAGGGCAATATTCTGAGAGATACCAATCGCATCGCTGATTTCTGGTGTGCGTATTTTTTATATGTGGGGTGTGCTGCTGGTTGTTCAGCGTCGCTATTGACCGCTTTTGGCCGACTTCTGCCCGTCTCGAAGGGCTGCAACCGACCCACCGCTGTCACTGGTGTTGCGGCCAATGATCCGTGATTTCATACCATGAGGCCTTGGATGGGACCTGAACGTGCTTTTGTTTATCGGAGGTGAATGTTGTATCCACGGTGCCCAAGGCGATCGAGATCCAGGCAGAGTATTCACCTTGGCTTGTTGACCAGAACAGCGACGAACCACACTGGCCGCAAAACTGACGCAGGACTGACTCAGAAGACTGGAACGACTTAATGCAATCGGCACCGTGAATAAGCTGCAGATCGCCACGCAACACACTGCCATAGCTGGCAAATGCGGCCCCATGGCTTTTGCGGCATTGGCTGCAATGGCAGTGAGAAAGTGCTTTAGGTCGTGAATTGATTTGGTATTTGATGGCGCCGCAAAGGCAGCTACCCAGGAAGGGGGCATTCATATAGGGGAGCACCTTCAGACAAGGAGGCCGCCAATTTAAACAGCCAGCGTAGACGAAGTCGACCGGCTGCTTCTGGGCCGAACGCAGCCCGTAGAGAAGATCTCGCACATCACAGAAATTTGTCACATTACACTGTGGTCAACTTACTGAGCTTGCTCTGGTGAATGGCATGAAAGTTGGCGTTATTTCCGATACTCATGGATTGCTTCGCCCCGAAGCCCTTGCTGCCCTGGCGGGATGTGAGCAGATCATTCATGCCGGGGACATCGGTAGCCCCGAGATTCTTGGTCAACTGGCGTCTATAGCGTCATTACACGTCGTGCGTGGGAACAATGATCAAGAGGCTCCGTGGGCAGCCAATCTCCCTGATCTTCTGCGTTTCGACGTCAACGGATGGCCAGCGCTGTTGGTACATGACATTGCCGATGTCCCGGTCGAACTGGATACAGGCATCAAGCTGGTGATCACCGGCCACTCCCACAAGCCACGGATAGAATGGCGTGGGGAACAGCTATTTCTCAATCCTGGTAGCGCGGGACGGCGACGCTTCAAGTTGCCGGTGACCCTGGCTCTGCTTGAGATAACTCCAACCTCAGTTGAGCCTCTACTGATCCACTTATTGGAGTGAAGAGCGAGGGGTTGCTATCGAACCCACGCGCACTTGATCTATTCCATGACCGGTGCGGGTTCTTCATTCGCCTGAATTTTTGGGGCTTTGATAATCAGCAGCAGCGGCATGACCGCCAGTGACAGCACCATCAGCAGCTTGAAGTCATCCACGTACGCAATCCAACTGGCCTGCACCGTGACCATTGCGTCCAGTGTTGCGCGCCCGGACGCGACCATCGGGTCCAGAAAGTGCTTGACCGGCCAGGCGTCGAAGGCCCGGTTGAAGGGCGTGACGTAGGCCCCTATTTCCGCGTGGTTGGCCTGGATGTTCTGCGTGAGCAGCACCGTCACGATGGAGATCCCGACGCTGGAGCCGACATTTCGCGACAGGCTGTAAAGCCCCGTGCCTTCTGCCCGCAAGGACGTTGGTAAGGTCGCGAAGGCAACCGTGGTCAAGGGCACAAACAGCATGCCCAGGCTGGTGCCTTGAATGAAGCCGACAACGATGATGGTTTGTATCGAGACATTGGGCGTCCAGCCCGTCATCAGCCACATCGACAGCGCTGACAAACCCAACCCCGTCAGCAGTAACAGGCGGGTATCGACTTTGCCCAGCAGTTGGCCGGCGAGGAACATGGTCAGCATCGTGCCCAACCCGCGTGGGCCCATCACCATGCCGGCGGTCAGCACCGGATAGCCCATCAGGGTTTGCAGGTAAGGGGTCATCAGCGCCAGCGAGGCCAGGTAGGTAATGCCGACGATAAAAATGAAAATGACGCTGATCGAAAAATTACGGTCCTTGAACAGCTTCGGGCTGATGAAGGGCGAATCAGTGGTGAAGGTATGGACCAGAAACACGTACGCGGCGACAGCGGCCACCACCGCTTCGATCAGGATTTCACCGCAAGAGAACCAGCCCAGTTGTTCACCTCGGTCCAGAAACAGTTGCAGGGCCATGATCGCTACGCTCAACGAACCAAAACCGAGCCAGTCCAGCCGTGACGAGGTGTCGGTCGACGTTTCGCTGACGTAATAGATGATCCCGGCCAGCGCCAGCAGACCAATGGGCAAATTGATGAAAAACACCCACCGCCAGCTGAAGTTCTCCGTCAGCCAGCCGCCGAGCATCGGGCCCAGCACTGGGCCGACCATGACCGACACACCAAACAGGGCCATGGCTGAACCGCGCTCTTTGAGGCTGTAGATATCCAGCAGAATGCCTTGGGACAACGGCACTAGCGCCGCACCCGCAAGCCCCTGCAGCAGACGGGCCAGGATGATTTCCTCCAGCGACTGCGCCAGGCCGCAAAGGATCGACGAGACGACGAAGCCGACAATCGCCCACAGCAGCACGCGTTTGCGCCCGAAGCGTCTGGCCAGGAAGGCAGAGGGCGGCGTCATGACGGCAGCGGCGACGATATAGGAGGTCAGCACCCAGTTGATCTGGTCCGAACTGGCCGAGATGCTGCCTTGCATGTAGGGCAGGGCGACGTTCGCAATGGTGGTGTCGAGCGCTTGCATGATCACCGCCAGCACGACGCAAGCGGTGATCATCCCGCGATGGGCCACCGGTTGCGTCGTTGCCGGATTACTCATTGGCGGGGGCCTTGCTCGCAAACAGCCCCGAGAACATGGACGGAAGGCCGCGCGCCGAACCTGTATCAATCTGCGCTTCCACACTCATGCCGGTGCGTAGCGGCGGTTTTTGTCCGGCATCATCGATGCTGATGCGCACGGGGATCCGTTGCACGACCTTGACCCAGTTGCCCGTGGTGTTTTGCGCAGGCAGCAACGAGAAGCTTGAACCCGACGCCGGGCTGATGCTTTCGACGGTGCCGTGCCACCGGACGCCGGGGTAACTGTCGACACTGATATCCACGGGTTGACCGGGCTTCATGTGGGTCAGTTCCGTTTCCTTGGGTGACGCGGCGACCCACAGGTGATCATCCGACACCAGGCTGATGCCTGATTGTGGTGGTTGTAGATAGGAACCGACTTGCAGCGAATCAACGTTGGTCACGACACCGTCGAACGACGCCCTGACGACTGAGTTGTTCAGGTTGCGCTGCGCTTCGTCGACGGCCGCCTGGGCCTGTAGAAACGTGGATTGTTGTTCGACCTGCGTCTCGATATGCCCACCCAATTGGGCCAGCACCATTTGTGCGGTGGCCTTGGCAACGGCGATTTTTTGCCGGGTGCTGTCCAGTGCGTGCTTGGCATCGTCGTAGTTGGTTTTGGACACCGCAGAAACGCTGACCAGGGTTTGCTGACGCTGGAAGCTGGCCTGGTAGTACGCGAGGTCGATTTGTGCCTGATCGATTTCGGCCAGCGCCTGGTTGTAGTTGGCCTTGAGGTTGAGGATCTGATTGCGCACGTTGTCCCGTTGCGCCTTGGCACTCGCCAACGCTATCTGAAACGGCTCCGGTTTCAGGGTGAACAGTATTTGACCTTTGACGACCCGCTGATTGTCTTTGACATCCACCGAGGCGACCAGGCCCGAGACATCCGTGGAAACGCCGACATGATCAGCCTGTATGTAGGCATTGTCGGTGGAAATGATCTGCCCGCCTGTCACATACAGGTAACCGGCGACCAGAAGCGCCACGGGCAACAATGTAAAGAGAGCTTTGCGTACAAGCTGCCGTTTTGGACGGGCAGGGGAAGCACTGCTCTGGCTGCCGTCGGTTTGCCCAAGGTCTGGTTTGCGCGCCTCGGTTGAAGCGGGGCCGTCCAGTCGTGAGGTCACGGGCAGCACAGGAGTCTGTGCAGGTGACTTCAGGCGTTGATCAGCCATGGCGGCGCGTCTCCTCGTCGTCGATGGGAAGACTGCAGGCTTCGATCAGGTTGGACCTCATCCGCTTCATCATTTGCAGCAGCAGTTGTTCTTCCTCTTCAGAGAATCCGTTCGTGGCCTCCAGGCGTGTCGATCGGCCCATGTCACGCATGAGTTCCAGAAGCGGATGAGCCTGCTCCGTCAAAAAAAGCAGGGACAGGCGTCGGTCCGTAGGATGCCGGCGCCGTTCAAGCAGCCCGCGTTCCTCCATTTTGTCCAGCAGACGCACAAGGGTGATCGACTCCAGCTCCAGTAAATCCGCGAGGCCTTTTTGATGGATCCCCTCGTTCTTCGACAACATGGCCAGTACTTGCCACTGCGAGCGGGTGAGGCCGACATGCCGCGCCCGCTGCTCAAATCGCTTGCGCATCAACCGGGCGCTGTCATGCAGGGCAAAACCAAGTGTCAATGTGTCAGTCATGTCGAGGTCTGCGGCTAAGAAGTTACCTCATCATAGTTTAGCTTGTGATTAGCGTGCTATCTAAATGTGCGGATTGTTCGACAAGATCGGTCGAAATCAGTCATTCCCGCAGGTTGAGCCTCAGCAGTGCCAGCTGCCTGGCCCGTGCCTTTCGCCGATGGCAAAACAACCCCCCGGGAATGATCGGCGGCAAATACTTGGCTGAAGGCTGAAACCGGGAATTGGGTTGCGCAATGGATGAGCAAGTGTCGGCGCAGATGTTCGTTTGGTGCCTGCTTTTGGTCGATAGTTGCCTTTCGCGAAGGGCTGCTATCGACCCATTGCTGCCGGTGGGACAAGGCAGAAGCCGGACAGAAACGGACGTTACTAAAGGCACTCAGGCTCGGTGGATTAACCCATTGAAGTCAGTCGACCTACTCGAGTTCATGCCTTGAAGTCGTCATTGGAGGGTACGATTCGGGGCGCGGATGTGGAACCGTTGACCTCTGCGATGCCGCGCTGATTTGACGGGTGCGGTCGAAATGGTTTTAAGCAAGGGCAAAGACTCAGGCGCCAATGGCCAACCAAGCTACTCATCATTGAGCCCCGGCATAACCGTCATCATCGAAAACATAGACTTGATTTCCGAATCTGAGATATCACCTGACCCAGCTTGCGTACCAGTGTGCTGATAGGGGGTTTCGTCAGCTTCTTTCTCGCGTTCTTCAAGTGCTTCGCGTCGGCTCTCAATGTCTCGGGTGAGTGCCTCGTCGACGCCAACGCCGTATGTCCTTGCGGCGATGATAAGTTTTTCGTGAAAGGTACTGAGCTCTTGGCTGGAAGAAACATCGGCAAGTTTGTCGTCGATGCCGAAAATGAATCCTCGTAACGCATCGGCCGCTGCGTTATGTACCACGCTCGCTTCAGCTAGTTGATCCAATGCGTCGGCAATGCTCGTGATGTCGTCAATCGCCAAGTCTTCGCCAATGTTGGCGAGCATGTTTGCAGAGGCTTCCGTCAACACGTCATGAGTTCGATCAAGAAGGTCGCCCGTCTGAAACTGCAGCTGCTTCAACTGTCGCAGCGAAAACAGGCACTCGTAATAATCTCTACGCTCAATTCCTTGTGCCTTTAAGTTGTTCGTTACTCTGTCAAGAATCGACTGGATCTGGAGCCCCGGCAAATGTCCGCACATCTCGAGGATGTGCCGGAGAGATGCAATTGCTGTAGTGCTTCCATGGTTCTGAATGCGATCCATAGCCTCTCCCCATAGGCCTTCATTGCTGAACTGGCTCTGACAGGTCGTGATATGAAGTTTGAAGAAACTCCATGCGCTGCGAAACTCGTAGATCGTTCCTACGGCTCGTACGACAACTGGGAGAAGCTGATCGTCGATGACGACCTTGCTTAGGAAGTCGCGGATGCCTGGGTTGGCAAACGAAATTTCCTGCTCTTCGACTGACACGAACGAACCGCTCAATTCCTTCAGCCCATTGCGGAAGCGTGGGACTGCTTCTGATGGAGCGATCTGATAACCCGCACTTGCAACGACACGCTTGAACATCTGAAAGCAAGAGTCGGTCCCTACATACGGGCCAGAGAAAAAGATCGCCCACATCAAGTACCTCGCATCAGCGCTCAAGTGAGCTCGATACGGTCTCTCCCAGAGCTCCGCCGGGTTATCCAAAACACGCAGCACTGCTGTCTGAATGGGTTCCTCCCGCACCGAGTAATAGTCTGCCGAGGTCAGCAGCTCAATCAAACGAGGGCTGAAGTTTCGGTGATCAATCATTTTGAGAAAAAAGTCACTGTCCAGGAGCTTGGCCTTTTCCTCGTCGACCAAATCAGAGAAGTAGAGGTGGTTGAATACAATCTTTGCCTTGATGCTGCGGGTATAGACCCCGACGTTCAAGACCATTTCGCTCGCAGTCACGAGAGGTGACGAAAGCTTGTCCGATTGAATCTGCGCTTGGTTGAGAAGATACGACCTGGTTGTCAGAATGAAACGCAGATCTTTGTTGTTTCGAAGTCGGTCCAGGAAAACCGGTAGTCGCTGGTCGACCCTGCCAAGCAACTCGTTGGTCAAGCTGATCTGACCCAGGAAATCGTCGAAGAAGATGAGCCGCTTTTCACCGGCAGTGCTAACCGCCATAGCTTCTTGAAGGTCGTCAACGACGAAAACTTTCCAGCTTTGCTCCATATGCAACCAAAGCAACATGCGTCCAAGCGTTGTCTTTCCGACACCTGGCTCGCCCGCAATGATCAGCGCTCCGCGGTCTTGCAGGATCTTTTCGGCTTCACCCAAGCTCGCGTTGTGGACGAATTTTGGAACTAATTGCTTGATGCGTGCGAGCTCAGCATCCGTCCTGTTGTAGACCGCGCTGTGCAATATTCGCTCGAGAACAACTGTGCTGGTCAACCAAAGCTTGAAATGCTGGCGCAATACATGGGGATGCTTGCCCAAGAGGTTGTTCAAGTCTTCGCGACCTATCACGTCGCCAACGCATAGAGGCGCGGATGGCATTGCTTGTACGACTTTGCCTTTCAGAGCCGGTGTAAGTGATATTGATGTGGCAAGGATGTAGCGGCTTGGAGCCAATCTCAGGACCTTCTGATCTTCCTTAGCTGCTGCCCGAACTAGACTCCTGCTCCCGCCCTCAACATGGTGCTTGACCTGAATCACCACTCCCTGATCCGCCAAGGCAAATCGGAAGTCGATTCCGCCGTCTTTGCCTGGGCCAAAACTCTCCATCGTGATTTTGAACTCCGCCTGCAGCAGGTCGCGCACAAGTAGTTCGAAGTCGATCGGCGAAAGCGTTCGGAAGTCGTACATGCGGTCAGGCCTGTGTCGCTGCAATCAAGGCGTCCATGTGCGGCTTGTCTTTTTCCGTGATGGCATCGATCAGGTCTTTGACGGCATGCTCCAGATCAAAGATAAGTTCGTTGTTGCCTGCAAGCCGATCAAGCGTGTTGCCGTGGCTGAAGTAGTGGAAGATTTTGAGGATTCGCTTCGCCCGTTCGACGCCAAATAGAATTTCTGCGCGTTCGTCAACCTGCTCTGTGTCCTTCGGGCCAGGAAGCCTGGAGTAGGTGTAGAGCTCGACGAAGCGTCTCATCGCATTCGGGAGCAACATCAGAACGTCGTGAGAGGTCTTGTCTGGTGCCTGGTTGAACCGATGAATGACTTCGAATAGGAAGTGGTATTCGGATTGATAGCGTGCCAGTGACGCCGGCATGTTTTCCAGCGTTGACGACTTCTCGGCAATTCGCTTGATCAGAAAGAGCCGTGCTCCCTGTTTGCTTGCTACAGGCTTGATTTCCCTGAGCAGACTGAAGAACTCAAAATTGTGCGTGGAGACGAAAAGCTGCATGCAAGTCGTTTGCCACGGCGCGTTTTTGTCCTGCTGCGTGAAGAAAAGCGCCCGTATAGCAGCAGTCACCTGAAAAATGTGATTGGCGTCCAAACTTGAGATCGGGTCGTCGATGTAGACGATGGTTTCCTTGAACTCTGCGGGCTTGATCTCCTGCAGTTTTGTAAGGAAGTATGAGAAGGCAATGGCCGTTCGTTCCCCGTCGCTCAGATTCTTTGCAGCGGCCCCGTCCTTTCGAATCATTTGAAATCGATCTTGGCCTGCTGGGTCTTTGACGACCTTTATCTGAACAGTCTCGCTACCCAGCATCGAAGCCAAACGTTCATTGATCTTCTCCCTGCCTTGTTGAGCTTGACTGATCTCGGCTTGGAGCCTGTCGATCTCTGGCTGGAGTTTGGCGACGTAGGCCTTCAGCCGGTCGTACCGCTTGGCCTGCCGATCCTTCTTCACCTCCAGGCCGGCGGCATCCTGTTCATCAATGAACTGCTGCACGTAGTGATATTTTGCCTTACGTAGGGAGTCAGCTCTGGCCTTCGTGAAGTTCGAGGCCAGTTCATTGTTTTGTTTGATGATTAAATTGACCGCTGCTACTGCGTCCTTGATTTCTACCTCCAGGCCTTGGGCCAGTGGGCTGGGATTCATAGCTTTGCGTGAGTCATCGGCCTTGCGTTGAACCTCGCTGGCAAGTTTCGTGACCGCCTGGTTGAGTGCATTGATGGCAGCCGGCAACACATCGATTGCGAGGTTGTAGCTGTCTCGAAATTGCGGGTTGAGTTCGGCAGCTTTGGGCCATTCCAATCTGAACTCTGCCGCTTTCACTCGTTCAAGCAATTCGTCAACTTTCTCTTGGTGGTCTGCCAGATCTTTCGAGAAGTGAGTGCGTAATGCCTCAAGACGAGCCGGTGATAGCTCATTGCCGCAAAACTCACACGCCCCGGTGCTAGGGTGTAGGTGCAAGCCACTTTGCACCCAGCGCTCGATAGCTGGGTTCTCTTCAAGATGCTTCAGGGTGCTGGAAAAGCTTGGCGTTGCGGCAAGCACTGTCACGGCCTCTTTGTGCAGCTCCTCAATCGCTGGAGATGCGTATAGCTCATCAACAGTGCTTGGTCTCTTGGAATCAGGCGTCAATGCCAATTCAATGGCATCGGAGAGTTCTTTCTCCATCAAAAGCTGGGAGTCGAGAATGCTCACGGTCTGCACATCCTGCCCCAGATGCGCGGCCGTATAGGGGTCAACCTTTAAGCGTTGGCGGATGAACTTGGCAGCTTCTGTCTTAGCCTGGGCGATGTGTGACTTCAGAGCTTCGACCTCACCATTCAGCTTGCGCTGAACCGAATCAGAATGTTTGATCCGCTCCCCCAGCTTGTCGATCTTCCGCTGTGCTGCCTCGGATTCTTTGCCGAGTAGAAGGATGGGGTTGAAGCTTCCGCCATCGAAGTGCAGATTGGCCGCTACAAAATCGGAATTGAAAACGCGAACTGAGATGTTGTTCCGAGTGAAGTTCTTTTCGGTGATCGCATCATTACCAGTACCAAAGGAGAATTCGCATCCGGATAAGTCTGGGTTGGCTGTCTTTGCCTCAAGCTGAGCGAACAGCCGGGAGAGGGTTGTCTTCCCAGAATAGTTCCAGCCGTAAAAGAGGTTCTTGATTCCGAACTCTTGGGTGTCCGCAGGCTTGTTGTAGTTTTGATAGACCCCAAGCCCTTTTATTTTCTCGATGCTCTTAAGCATGTTTTCTCCCTGATCTAGACGTAAAGTTACCTGCAATCGGGTCAGCAAACCATAGCGCGGTCAGAAGAGTCGCCGAATGTTGGGCTCCTTTGATCTTGGTCAGTCTTCGGTTCCCAAAAGGAGCCGGTCGCCAACGGCAGCTACTGGCCCAGAGTGTGTAAAAACGCTCAAGGCCTCATCGTCTTGGGTCATTGACGTTCGTTGCTGAACGATCGCATGGCAAATGCTGCGTGTTGCATCATTCGCGACCTGGAACACGTCAACGCTGTTTTTACAGCCTCTGGGATGGGCCAAAATTGGCTTTTTTTTTTTATGCCGACAGCGCCTTCATTAAGCCGTGAGCACCGATGATTTTCATAACCCGTTTCAAGTTGTAGGCGAGCACATTCAAACTCATCTCCGCACCCACCCCGGCCAGCTTTCGCGTCAGGAAGTGCGTCGCACCCATCCATTGTTTGAGCGTCCCGAAGAGATGCTCAACCGTCCGTTTTCGGACTCGCATCATCTCCGGTGCTTTGCTCAGCCGAAGCTGCATTTCCTCCAATACGGCTTTATGCTCCCAGCGTCGAACTCGTCGTTCCGTGCTCGGTGTGCATTGCGACTTCAACGTGCAGCCCTGGCATTTCGAACTCCAGTAACGATGCAACTTCAGGCCTTTTTCAACGTAGGAATAGTGCCAGATCAGCGCCTCTCCAGCCGGGCAAATGTATTCGTTTTTTGCCGCGTCATAGATGAAGGCATCGTTATTGAAACGCCCGTCAGCCTTGGCTCCAGAGGTCATCGGCTTGGGCACGTAGGCGGTGATGCCTGCATCGTGACAAGCGAGGATTTGTTCGCTTTTGAAGTAACCTCGGTCAGCCACCACCGACAACGTATCTGACGCCATCGCCTCGCGGGCCTGCTTGGCCATCGAGCTGAGTTGATCTCGGTCGGAACCGACGTTGGTCACCTCATGCGCAACGATCAAATGGTGCTGAGTATCGACCGCTGTTTGCACGTTGTAGCCGACGATTCCAGTGCCACGCGTCATCATGGAGCGGGCGTCTGGATCGGTCAGTGAGACCTGTTTATCCGGCGATTCATTGAGCTGGATTTCGATCGCCTGAAGCTCCTTCATTTGCGTTTTTAGCATGGCGATTTTCTCTTCCAGCCGCACGGTGTTGGGCTCGGTAGCTGTTGGTTCTTGCCGATCGGCTGCATCGAGCGAAGCCAGGTAACGGCTGATACTCGATTCAATTTCTTCCATTCGCCGCTTCAGTTTGGCGCTGGTGAAATTGCGGTCGCGGTTGTTGACGGCTTTGAATTTACCGCCGTCGATGGCAACCAGATGTTCTCCGAACAGTCCCAACTGCTGACACAGCACAACGAACTGGCGGCAGACACCTCGAATGGCCTTGCTGTTGTCTTTTCGAAAGTTGGCAATGGTCTTGAAATCCGGCATCAAACGCCCGGTCAGCCACATCAGTTCGACGTTGCGTTGAGCTTCTCGCTCCAAACGTCGGCTCGACTGGATGCGGTTGAGATAACCGTAAATGTAGATCTTCAACAAGACCGAGGGATGGTAAGCAGGCCGGCCAGTATCAGCGGGAATGGCACCTTCAAAACCCAGATTGACCAGGTCGAGTTCATCGACAAAGACGTCGACGACGCGCACCGGATTGGTATCGCTGACGTAATCGTCGAGGCTTTCGGGAAGTAAGGTGCCTTGGCCTCGATGTTCACCTTGGATGAAGCGCTTCATGGGCGATCCCTACGATGAAATCCTCAGAAATCATAGCAAGGGTTCGCGGAGGTGTTTTTACACACTCTGGGCCGTTAACTGCCTGCTAAGAACTGCCATAAGCGCCCATTCATGGCTTGAAGGTCGCCTGTTGCTCACGTCCCCAGGGCCTGATCCGCACTTTTTCGCCTCACCTGCCACTTTCGCCACAATCGGCGTGGATCTAAAGTCAGGGGCGCACCTTCAGGGGACTTCCAGTCATGTACAGCTCGCTTGCCATACCGAGCACCGCTCGCCAATTGCATGACCGGATCTATGCTGGCGAGATCATTCGCTTCACTGACCTGCAGCCCATGACGGCGCTGGTGGAATATACGCGTGCGCTCCTCGAAGACGCGCTGCATCCCTGGTCGCCGCAACAGATCCATCGCCATTTGAGCCACCCTGAGCAGACTGAGCGCTTTGCGAAAATTCAGAACGACTTCGCAGGCTCGGCTGAGGTCCAGCAGCGCTGGCAGGACGTCGTGCAAAGCCTTGGCATCGCCCCCGATACCCTGGCGTGCGATCGCCTGCATTTGCGTTTTCAGCCGCATTGCGAGCCAGGGCAGTCGACGCCGCGTGCCCGCACGACGGCCACCATCGCGTTTCACCGCGATACCTGGGGGTCGAATATCTATGCACAAACCAACTGGTGGGCGCCCATCTATCCCATCGCGGCAGGGCGTACCGTCGCCTTGTATCCAGGCCTCTGGCAACGACCGCTGGGTAATTCGAGCGCAGATTTCGATATGCGCGCCATTTTGCAGCGATCCCATCGAGACGGCCGCAATGCCGTGGATGCCGACGAAGCCATTCCGCATCTGCTGGAAGCGATCGACCCGCAGGAGGGGATTGCCGTCGATATCGCTCCGGGGAGCCTGATCGCCTTTTCCGGGGCTCATGCCCATGCCGGCGTCGGCAATAGCACCGGGCTGACACGCATCTCCTTCGAGACCCGATCAATACTGATCGCCGACCTGTTGGCCGGATTGGGAGCGCCCAATGTCGATGGTCACGCGCCGTGGAAGACTATTGGACTGTTTCGCCGAATGAACGATGCGCAACGCCTGAACGAGATCCTTGGCTGCGGCTTTATCGAGCCCTATCTGCGGCCAGCAGAGCCCTAACGCTGGCGCCGGTAGTCGCTTGGGGAAAGACCGGTGTGCTTGCGAAATACATGGGCGAAGTGACTGGGGGTGGAGTAGTCGACTTCATTGGCGACAGTGACCACGCTCAGTTGTGTTTCGCGCAATAAGCGCCCCAACGCCTTGAACGAACAGGCGGCTGGCCACGGCCCGTTCGGCTTCTTCGCGCAGGCATTGCAGCAATTCGACCAGCTGCGGATCCTCGAAGCCGGACACATCCCGAAGCGTGGCGTGTGCGGCGTTTGCCCCCGAAGACGTCCTGCAGTGCCTCGTCGAATAGTGACAGGCCCAGCAGCACCATGACCACTTCGAAAGGTTCGGGGCTTAACCGTCTCCAGCGAAAGTCATAGGGCGCACTGGCGGCGGTGAGGAAAAGCGAGAGTCCGCTCCCACAGAACTGCGGTGCTATTCCAACGACAGCTTCTGGCCGATTTCTGCCTGTCACCAATGGCCGCAGTCGACCCGAAGCAGACGGTGGTCACCTGCCGATATTGGCCAGAAAAGGCCATTCGATCCGTCTACGAAAATGGGGACGATTCATAGAGTTGTCGTGGTTGAGTATTTAATCAGTGAATTATTCTTGGTAAGTGGTGTTATTTTTAATTATTGCAGTGGATTGGGTTTCGATTGCACTGCACTTAATTAGGTTTTTGGCTAGGAAGTCTACAACCTGCACTTTCTCTTTTAAAGATAAAGCATCGGTGGCTTGGCGTTGAATTTCTTTGTTCAGGTTCTCTGTTAGCGTTTCATATGAAGAGCTGAGCTGGTGTGATAGGGCGTAATGTGTGCTGAATTTAGATTCATACTCTTTCTTGGCTTCTGGCTTGATCAATACTTGTGCGGCCGCATAAAACGCAGCGCAGCTTGTGTTAGCCATTGCAAGAGGTTCAAGACTCAAGCCTTTTTGATCCGCTGACACGTTGTGAGTAATTGCTGAAAGTGAAATTAAAATTATCTTCAGATGCTTGCGTTTCATGTCTTTGGATCCGGTATAACTACAAATAGGCCCTAAATGGGGCAAAAAACGCTTTCGTGGACTTGGTGGATAACATTCCTTGTTTCCTGCCTAGGCTGGGTTTTGCAGCGGTCCGATGACCACATAAGGGAGTTATACACCATGGCTGGAAAGCCACGGTTACTCTCGCAGATGCACGAGCAAATTCAGCTTAAACACTACTCGATTCGCTTTGCGCGAGTCTACTGCGACTGTCCGCTCCTGGCCGATTTCTGCCTGTCGATAAGGGTTGAAATCGACCCAAAGCAGACACCTTAAAAACACACTTCGCTCTTCTCTGTTTCTCGGACCAGGCCGGCAGCAATGCTTAGCCCTGTTCGTTCACAGTGCGGTTGCAGGCACCTTCTGACACCATTTGATAGAACGCAAAGCCTGCTCGGTAGGTACTAGCGCATAACGGGAGTAGAAGCGTGTTCCACCGTAGCGGCCGTCATCCACTTCGCCCAGGGTCTGTCCATCCTCGTAGGCAGAGGTGCTGATCTGATCTGCAATGAAATAGACCTTGCCATTCTCGACACTGATATCGAAACGCTTGTTGACCTTACCGCTGATGATGGGTGGCGAGGTTGATTCAACCCTGTACTTACCAGCAGGAATGCTGGCCTTGAAATAACCACCGGATGGCAGGCTAGCGATGGCTTTGCCATCCACCTGGATGGTCGGCGCCACACCATAGCCGATACTCGCGGCGGTGCGATAAAAGTACACCGTGGCCTGGTCTGGGCTGGCCTCTGCGGGGGGCGTGAAGAAGGGTTGGCCCTTCAGGTCGGGACCGCTTATGCAGCCGGTAAGTAAGGTCATGCTTGCGAGCAGGCAAGCCCAAAGTAGCGTGCAGCGTTTCATAGAAGGACATTCCTTGAACGGGGGGAGGATCACTTTGCGCCAGCCCGCATGGGAAGGCCGGCCGAGTCGACTCAGTACCTGCATAGCCCTTTACCGTTGTCAGTTGCATCGGAGCTGGGCCAGGGTTCGAAACCACTCTTGGCGGTCAGATTCAAAATCTTCCGGTCATTGAGTATCGGGTACTTCCGCTTCAGATTACCCAGTGTCTTGTCGTCGTTGTTCACGTTGGACAGGCAGAAGCTAATGGCATTGGCGTAGAGGTCACCGATGTAGGCCATTTCCCCGGCTTTCACTGTGAAAACCACAGGCGCTGTGCGTGCCATTGCCCGGCCCGCGTAATACTGGTAGCTCCAACTCGTGACTTCATATTCCCCAGCTGACACTTCATACATGAAGAGATTGCCCAGCAAATTCGGTGATGGCTGATCGTCCTCATTGTGCAGGGTAGATAGCTGGAGGATTGAGTTCGGCTCTCCATGCTTCCTGATCTCGACCACCAGCCCATGCGGCTGTGTCAGGAAGCCTTCCGTAATCGAGCCAAGAATGATGGCTTTACTAGGATCAGGTTCGCGTTTGCCGTCATATCGTGAGGTAGCGCATCCGACCAAGAGGGTGGTCGAGAGTGCGATAGCTGCCCAAATGAAAAGTTTGTTGCTGACTTTCCGTAGCATAGGACTTGTAAGTTCCATGATTGCCTGTTGATTCAGGAGATGCATTCTAATGAGTGATGCGTAAAGGCACCCGGCAAAGCCATGACGCCTTCGACATCGCAACATGAAGTGTGCCCCCTTAAGGGGGTTGTGGACTCAGCAGAGATTACCCATGCCGTGAGATGGTGGCAAATTGATATGTTTGCGCTAACGATTGTGGCGGCGGGCCAATGCGCGGCTATTCCGTATCCGTGAGAGGTGACTGCCCGCTCCTGGCCGATACCTGCCGGTTCGGATGCCCTGCGCGGCGTCCTGTTTGATCTGCATTGAGTAGTTGGCCACCGCAACCTGCGCGGGCGGGTCAAAATGGCCGTGGCTATTTCACCGAGCCTCCTTGCCTGATATCCCCGCAAAAAATATCTACGTTGCCATCTGTTGGTGCAGTTCGCACAACAATGGAGTACTCACCGGAAAGCAGGACTGGCATTGCGACAGGTGCGCCTCTTGAAAAACTCCAGCCGCGTATAGCTTGGCGTTTGGTGTTGACCTGATCATTCATTGCGTAGGCGACTGGCCCGGGTTGCTGGCAGCTGCCTTTATTGATGAAGGTGTAGAGGCGCAAGGGCAGCGAGGCTCCGCTTGGAACACCACTGATGAAGAAACTGAATCCGGTTTGTTTGTCCCAGCTTGTCAAAGTTGCATTGCCGATCTGACCGAGGTTGCGGTGGGTGGCTACCAAAGGAACGCTCACTCCATGGTCTGATGAAGTGGTGCAGCCGAAGAGGCTTGCGGTGACCATTAGCGCTGCAAGTGAGTTTCTGAGCTTCATTACCAACCTCCTGCGTTGAAGAACGGTAGCGGGTATAGCTCATAAATCGCCTTCCAGCCGACAGCTACCGGTCTCGAAAGGCTGCTAACGACCCAAGCTGTGTGAAAACGCATGCACCGTTTTGGGTGGCAGCTGTGCGCGGGTTCGCAGACCGAGGAGTCAAGACCCGGCGATACCCCAAACTATCCGCAGCGAGCCAGTGAAACAGGAGGGGATTAGTCTTGTGCCTGCGGATACGAAAAAGCCCGCACAGGGCGGGCTTTGAAAATCAAGTAGGTGGCCGGTGCTGGTCTCCGGCTTACAAGGTTTATCAGGCGTCTCACAGAACAGTTTTGTGCTCTTCTGCTTCACACGGCATAAGGGCTGGATCTCATCACGGAGATCTTTCTAACCGTGTACCCTTGGGAACGCGCCCCACGTTTCCTTGCTATCCTCTTGTTGCGCATCAGTCTGCGTCTTCACCTACATCTTCAGAATAGCAAAAAGTCCGAAGCGCTGGCCGGGCTTTTTAGACCGATTTTATTCAAGGGGAAGAGCGGCAGGATGGAAAAATGCTATCGCCAGCCGGACATTTCTGGTGCCGTTCGAGTGGGGTACCGACATCGCCTGGAAAAATGCTCGCTGTGCCGGCAGGGGGTAGACAAGTGGCCCCCTGAGCTTGCTGTTATCTGCCTGGAGTCGGTGAGAATTTACCGAGTTTCACGGGCAAGCTGAATGCACTTCATTGCCAGAATGGTTGTCGGGTCGATCAACGCCACTGTATGGCCTTTGATCATGAAGGCGTCGCTGTGCTCCAGAACCAGAGGCAACTCTGTACATCCCAAGATCAGCACATCGGCGCCCAGTTCACACAGGTGCTCTGCGGCGGTGAGGAGCTGGTCCTTACAAATGCCCTCGGTGAATCCGGCCTTGATACCACGCTCCCCATAAATGGCATCCATGACCAACGCTTGGTAATCCACACCCGGTGCGATTATTTGCAGCCCGGCTCGCCGGGCTGCCTCGTGGTAGACCAGACTTTTTATGGTGCCCGACGTCGCCAGCAGCCCAACTGTTTTGCCCGCACCGTACTGTTGAACGATAGTCTCCACCGTCTCGGTAAGCATGTTCACAATGGGTACACGCAGGTGTGCCTGGATACGCTCAACGAACGCGTGAGCGGTATTGCATGGAATCGCAATAGCATTGGCTCCAGCGCTTTCAAGCCGTTTGCAGGTTGCATACATCGCCATCGTCGGATCCGTCTCGTCATACAGCAGGTTGGCTGTGCGATCGGGAATCTGGGGGTTTTGTTCGACCACCATTTTGATGTGTTCCTGATCGCGGCCGGCCGGGGTATGCGCAACGACCTTACCCATGAAGTCGACCGTTGCGGCAGGCCCCACCCCACCGACAATCCCGAGTTTGAATGGAGGTCGATTCGATTGACCTTTTTCCAGGGTGGCGAAGCCAGCATAAATCTCGTTGATATCCAGGACAGTGACACCCCGACGCTGCAGGTCGCCACAGACCAGCGAGAGCTCGGTCATGCCAGGCAAGACGATCGTGGCGCCTTGCTCCTGAAGCGAAAGGCAAGCCTGATACACACACTCCAGCGGTACTCCGTCAAGGTATCCATCTTTGATACCGTTGACCCCATACATCGCCTCCATCAACCCTGACTGCTCGTCATTACCTGGATAAACCAGCTTGAAGTCAGCGCCGAAATAACGCTCGAACAAACCGGAGTGGCAAACATAGTCTGAAGCGATAATGCCCAATGTAGCGCCTGGTTCGCAGATATGGTCAATGTGCTTGCGTAACGCTGCCATCATGTCCAGAACAGGTATGCCAATCTCCTCCTGGATCTCCTCCCGGAAGGTATGGCTGGCAAAACAAGGCAGTACGACCGCAGTGACTGCGCTTTCCTCGAATGACTGACAAACCTGAAAAACATAGAACTTTCTGGAGGTCATGCTTGCGCCCTGGTCCAAGGGCATCAAGACATCTTTGAAGGGGGGCTGTTCAAACAGAAAGTGATAGCGGCCTTGATCCTCCAGTACAGTCCTGGACTTCACCAACTTGTAGAAAAGATCGCCGCCGGCCAGCGAGCCAAGCCCACCCACAATGCCTAGCTTGCGTACAAACGATGACCCACGAGACGGCTTCGATTTAACTTTCATCGTAATAGCTCTCAGGCGTTGGCTACAGTTCGATTCGCAAGTGTGGAGGCCTCGGTTTCAGATGCGTCGTCCGGCTCCTCATGAGGCTCTGATTTGGCGACTACAGCCGTTGCGATGCTATTGCCAACGACGTTGGTGGCGGTCCTGGCCATATCGAGGAACTGATCAATGCCAAGGATCAGCAAAATCCCCGCTTCTGGCAGATTGAACATGGGTAGCGTCGCTGCTACGACAACCACCGAAGCTCGGGCTACGCCTGCCATTCCCTTGCTGGTGATCATCAGCGTCAGCAAGATCAGAAGCTGCTGTGTGAAGCTCAAGTCAACATTGTAAGCCTGAGCAATGAACATGATCGCGAACGCTTGATACATCATCGAACCGTCGAGGTTGAATGAGTACCCCAATGGAAGTACGAAGCTGGATATGCGCTTCGGTGCGCCAAATTTCTCCAGGGCCTCCATGGTTTTTGGATACGCGGCCTCACTGCTGGCAGTCGAGAACGCCAACAGAACAGGCTCACGAATGAGCTTGCCAAGGGTGAAGACTGAACGACCCAGGAACAGGTACCCGGCAGCAAACAAGACCGCCCACAGGATCAGAATACCCAGGTAGAACTGGGCAATCAGTTTGCCGAAGTCGACTAACAGGCCCAGACCCTGGGTGGTGATAGCGGCAGCGATTGCAGCGAAGACGCCGATAGGTGCAAGCGCCATGACATAGTCGGTGATCTTGAACATCACCTTCGCCAACTCTTCAATACTGTCCGTGATCCTGGTGTAGCCGGCGCGCTTGACGCCTGCCAACGCGAATCCGAAGAACAGCGAGAACACTACAATTTGCAGGATCTCGTTGTTTGCCATGGCTTCAGCAATGCTGCGAGGGAACACATGGCTGATAAACACCTTGAGGCTGAAGTCACCCGTGTTTACGGCTATAGGCGCCGCGGAGGCCTGAGTCACTTGCAGATCCAGACCTGCGCCTGGCTGGAAAAGATTCACTAGCATCATGCCAATAAACAACGAAATCAGTGAAGCGCAGACGAACCAGGCCATGGCTCTTGTGCCGATCCGTCCTACCGACCTGGAATTTCCCAGGCTGGCAATGCCTGCGACGAGGGTGGCGAAAACCAAGGGAGCGATGATCATCTTGATCAGACGCAGGAAAATGTCTGTCACCATTGAGAAGTAGGATGCGATCTCTTTTGCAGCTTTTTCATCAGCTGAAAAATGATGGCAAGCCCAACCTGCAACGATGCCCATGGCGATGCCGAGAGCGATCTGGCGGGGTAAGTTATTTTTTTTCACGGTGCTTTCCTCAAGTGGTGTTGTTGCTTTTCTACTTGGCAGGAGACAAGACAGGAATGACCCAATGCTCTACGGCAGCGGGGCTACGGCACCGATTCTAAGGAGCTGTTTGCGCAGGATGATGAGTAATCACCATAGGGTGATGCGTTTTTGGAATAGTTCTTGAAATACCCTCAATGGCGCCAATGCACCGCAGTAAACTCTTCGTCAGAGGCTGAATGAGGAGCCAGCATGCAAACCAAATGGTTGGACGATCTTCTGGCGATTGCCGAATGGAAGAACTTTTCTCGAGCCGCAGAAGTACGCTGCGTCACTCAGTCCGCGCTGTCTCGCCGCATTCGCTCACTTGAGGAATGGGTGGGGGCCGAACTGGTCGATCGCGGCACTTATCCTGTTCAGCTGACTCAAGCGGGTCGTAGTTTTTGCGAAGAGGGTCGCGAGGCGCTGGCTGCGTTGCTTCAATTGCGATTGGCCCTTCGTGAGGGAGAAAGAATGCCTGGCCGCTCCATTCAGGTTACCGCCGGGCACAGTCTTTCCATGACATTTCTGCCTAAATGGCTTACCCAATTTCAAAAGCAGAATGAGCACTTCAATGCTCGCGTTGTGGCCGCGAATATCCACGATGCGGTCATAGCGCTGGAGGAAGGCAGCTGCGACTTGATGATCGTTTACCATCATCCCCTCGCTCCGATCCAGCTCGACCCCGAGAAGTTCGGCAGTTTGACCCTGGGGCATGATTCGTTTGTTCCACTTTGCGCACCTGACAAAAACGGCAAACCGATGCATCGGTTACCGGGGGCGGCAGGTAAGCCGGTACCGCACCTCGCTTATACGGCGACGACCTTCCTGGGGCGCGTGGCCGATATCGTCATCAAGAATGCGTCTACCACTTGCGTTCTTGATCGTTGCTATGAGGCGGATATGGCGATGCTGCTGATGAGGATGGCTATAGAGGGATATGGCGTTGCCTGGTTGCCTCTGAGCGCCGTGACTGATGAGCTGGCGCGAGGGCAATTGGTGATGGCAGGCGCTGATGAGTGGAGGACTCGACTGGAGATACGCTCGTATTGTTCTATCACCAATCAAAACCCCACGATGCGAGACCTTTGGAAGACGCTTGAAGCCGCATCGCGAGGCCTCACAACGCTTCAATAAGAGTGACGTACGACGTTGCTTCGTCTTTAAAATTGAGCCGCCCAATCATCTGATGAGAGTCACGCATGGGCCCATGCCAAATTCGCATCAGCCATTTTTTTAGCGTGATAGAAAAACGTGTACGTTGCGCTGACCGGTTGAGCCCGCCACGGATTTTTTTAAACGGAGATCTTTTGGGTGTCGAAAAAACGGAGGAGGAACAGGCAATAAAAAACCCGCGACAATGCGGGTTTTTTCGACTGAAATGCGGTCACTGACCCTTGGGCGTATCGAAACCACGCTGTTCAATCACCCCAAACACATCAGCCACATCCTGAACCATGACCCGCGCGATGTTGGTGACAGTGTTGATGTCGGTCTCGGCGTAGTCGGGCAGGTTGGTGCAGGCCATCAGGTTCAGGTATTTGAGGACGGCGTTGAGGCGTTCGCTGACGCAGGCGTGGAGATCGCGTAGCGGGGCGTCGCTGTCGATGTGCAGGATGGGGTGGTCGGTGGCGAAATGGGAGCAGGGGGTGAAGCGGCGGGGCGGGTGATTCATTGTCATAAGGATAGATTCTTTTTTATGGGAAAGAACTGCCACCTTTTTGCTGCGAAACAAAATGGGTGGCAACTGTGCGCGGGTTCGCAGACCAGGAAGAATCAAACCCGGCAGACCCGAAGGTCTCCCACGCACAGCCGCCATAAAGTGAAACGCAGGCGTAGTTCGCCTGGGTGTCTTATGACGGTGCAGGATGATTCTATTCTGTAGGGCTGCGAAACCCTGTCGCCGACCAATGTCAGCGACGGGGCGAACTATAAGCGGCGAATTTGGCGACTGCAACCGGGGTGTAGGACGGTTGCGTGGTCATTGTGGCGAGGGGGCAAGCCCTCATGCCGGTCAGTTAAGTGAATGCAGCCTTTGTAGGAGCGAGCTTGCTCGCGATGGACGTTAACGATAACGCGTGTTTTCTGAATAAACGCGTTGCCCTTGAGTCCATCGCGAGCAAGCTCGCTCCTACAGAGACCTCATTTCCTTAACTGACCGGCATGAGGGCTTGCTCCCTCGCCATAATGGGGGGATTCCTACGGGTTTTGCGGACGTCAACCTTCTATCGTTCAGTGGAAGTCCGTCGCGGGTTGGCTCAAGCTCGACATCAACGTGAGCAACCGCTACGGCCTGCAAGCCAAGGACAACCGAGATGACTCAAACACTGGAACGTGCCATCGCCATCGCTGCCGCCGCTCACGAAGGGCAGGTCGACAAGGGCGGTTCGCCGTACATACTGCACCCGCTGAAAGTGATGCTGAAGGTCAGCACCCTGGAAGAACGGATCGTGGCGGTTCTGCATGACGTGGTCGAGGACTCCGGCATCAGCCTCGATGATCTGCGTAAAGAAGGTTTCAGCGAAACGGTACTGGCGGCCATTGAGTCTGTCACCAGGGTGCCGGGAGAGTCCTACGAGCTGTTCGTCGAACGAGCGGCGCAGAACCCGATAGGCCGGGTGGTCAAACTGGCTGACCTTGAAGAGAACAGCGACTTGTCCCGAATTGCCCAGCCGTCCTGGGAAGACCTGGAGCGAATTGAAAAGTATCGGCGGGCGATTGGCCTGCTGCGCTCCTGATAAGCCAAAAGCCCGGCACTGGGCCGGGCTCTATTAGCGTTTGAACGTTGTTTAGCTCAAAAGCCCGGTACTGACCGCGACAATCAGGAAAATACCCAGTGCCGCCCGGTAGATAACGAAGGGCCAGGTGGAAAACCTTTCCAGGAACTTCATCAGGCCCCAGATGGCGCAAAATGCCGACACGCTGGCGATCACCAGCCCGAAAATCAGGTGCGACCATGCTTCGGCCGGGATGTGTGCATGAAACAGCACCCACAGCTCTTTCAGGCCGGCCAACGCGATAGCGGGCAGCCCAAGCAGGAACGAGAAGCGCGCGGCTTCTTCGCGTTTGAAGTTAAGAAAGAGTGCTGCGGTGAGGGTTGAACCGGAGCGGGAAACACCGGGTATCAGCGCGCCAACCTGGGCAATGCCGACGATCAACGCATCGCGCAGGCGCATCTCGCCCACTGTGCGGCGATGGCGGCAACTGAGTTCGGCCGCAGCCAGCAGAACGGCCATCACCACGCATGAGATACCAATCACCATCAGGCCTCTTAATGGTGAGTCGCACGCATTGAGTATCGAGGACAAGGCCAGGCCTGCGATGCCGATCGGGATGGTCGCAAGCACAATGGCAACGGCCAGCTTGAACGACTGGTTGTTGAAGTCACGTTGTCGCACGGCGCCGATGCTTCCAGTGACGACTTCCCGTACGTCACGCCAGAAATAGCTGACTACCGCGGCCAATGCGGCCAACTGCATGGCGGCGGAAAACGCCGAACCGGGATCGCGCCAGCCGAGAAGGGCCGGTACGATTCGCATGTGCGCAGTGGATGAAATGGGTAGTAACTCGGTGATGCCTTGAATGATGCCCAGGATGCCAATTTGCATGTAATCCAGAGAAGCAAAGCCAATATCAAGGCCGCTGGAACAGACGTTTGTCAAAATTCTTTCCTTAAAAAGACTTTCCACTACCCAGAAAACACGAGGCGAAGCTCGGAAAGTCTCGGCAGTGGATAAATGATCCTGGACTGAACCGCTCTATGAGGCGGTCGTGTAGGGTGACTGCGGGCTGAATGATGGCCCTATTTCCAATGATTTTCTACCTGCTGTCGAGATCATTATTGTTCGCCTGGAGCACCGGCGAAACCCATCTGTATACGGCGCCGATCACCTGGTGGTCAGGCTGCGCCTCGCGACTACGGCGGGTTCAGGATGCACGTCGGATCGATAACCTCGGTATCAACGTACACCCCCACGACCGGATTGTAGGAGCGGATGAATACGCGGGGTTTGGCGTCAACGACCGTGGGCCACCTGGAGTTGTGGAAGTCATGCCGATCGGTGATCAACACAAAACTCTGGGGTGAAGTCGATAGATAAGGCTGGGGGGGTGTCGAGTGAAACTCCTCCGGCTCGGGATTGGCGTAACGCTGGCCTTGCCCATAGTCGACAGCGAAATCGCCACCCAGCATCAGGTTGCCGGCACGGGATTGGACGCTAGCGGGGACTATCGTGCAGCAGACGAGGATCAGCAGCATCTTGTTGAGGTTTCGCATGGCAGCACCTGCGAATCGAATCCCCCGTGTGCCCCCAAGACTTTTAATTATAGCACTACCGAACTTCGGCTCGGTGAAGGCTACCCGGTACCCGGCATCCTTCGCCTCGAAGGGCATTTCACAGCGCCTCCAGGTAAAAGAACTTCAGTGATGACGAATGGTTGCGCGATGAGCACGCTGACCTAAGCTTCAGAGCAACACAACGGATGCGGCCCTGAGCTTGAACTCTCACGGATGAAACTTTCAATGAACGATGCATGGACATGAAAAGGTGGTACACATGCTCATTCGGTCACTGACCCTCGTCACCTTGCTTGCTGTGATCAACCCCTTGTTGGCCGCCGACAGCGATGCCCCTCTGGCTCAGGATCAGGGAAAACTACGCCCGCTGATCATCATCGCTCCCAGCGCCATGGATCCGACGCTGGTCAATCTGAAGAAGGCCCTGGAGGAGCCGGCCAACCATGCAGCGTTCGCCGAACGCAACATGGTGCTCTACACCGTGGTCAATACCATTGGCCAGCGCAACGGCAAAGACCTGGACGCGCAGACCACCATGGCGCTGATTCGCGAACTCAAACTGGGTGCCGGCGGCCAGGCCAAAGTCATCCTGGTGGGCAAGGACGGCGAGAAGAAACTTGAACACTCCGGCCCCATCGAAGCCAAGGAAATCTTCAGTACCATCGACCAGCTCCCCCAACAGGAAAAAGAGACTGTAGCGCCACCTCCACCAGAGCCCGAGGCCACGCCGGGCCCTGCGGGCAAAGCAGGCAAAAAAGGCAAAAAAGGCAAAGGAGGCGAAACCAGGCCGGAGATGCCACCCAAACCGCTGGAAGACTGACCGGGGATATTGGGCCGTTGGAGTCGTGCCGGTATTGCAAGCAATGGGCACGACTCGTTTTCAAATCCACACCGACGACACCTTTGGCATAGACCCGGGCACTGCACCGCACTCATTTTTTTGGCGACTGTCATCGCCCAATCCTTCGGCAAACAGTCAGTGCATTGCCGTATCAGGGTTTTCGGACGATGCCGAGCACGTTTTGGGTGCGCGCCATTCAAGGCGATGGCGCGTAGAATCGCGCAGTGAAAGGCAGGTTCTTGAGGTTGCAGTGGTGGATTTACAGCAGGGTTTTGTCCTGACCCGGCATTGGCGCGATACGCCCGCGGGTACGCAAGTCGAGTTTTGGCTGGCGACCGACGACGGTCCCCGGTATATCCGTCTGCCTTACCAGCCCTCGGTGGCCTTCATTCCTGCGCAGCAACGCGAGCAGGCCGAGTTGCTGCTGCGCGGCGAACGCGATGTCGAACTTCGTCCGTTGGGTTTGTGCGACTTCCAGAGTCGTCCCGTGCTCGGTCTGTATTGCCAGCAGCACCGTCAGTTGATGCACCTCGACAAGCTGCTGCGCACCGCCGGTGTCGACGTCTTCGAAGCCGATATTCGCCCGCCGGAACGCTACCTGATGGAACGCTTCATTACCGCGCCGGTATGGTTCGACGGCAGGCCGGATGGCAGCGGTATGCTGCTCGAGGCGCAGATGAAGCCCGCGCCGGACTATCGCCCGCCACTCAAGCTGGTCTCTCTGGATATCGAAACCACCGCCCAGGGCGAGTTGTACTCCATTGCGCTTGAAGGCTGTGGCGAGCGCCAGGTGTACATGCTTGGGCCCGCAAACGGTGATGGCAGCACGCTCGATTTTCAGCTCGAGTATTGTGATTCCCGGACGCTGCTGCTCAAAAAGCTTAACGAGTGGTTCGCCCTCCATGACCCCGACGCCATCATTGGCTGGAATCTCGTGCAGTTCGACCTGCGGGTGTTGCACGAGCATGCTCGACGCCTGGCCGTACCGTTGCGCCTCGGGCGCGGTGGCGAGGAGATGCAGTGGCGCGAGCACGGCACGAGCAAGAATCACTTTTTCGCGGCCGCTGCCGGACGTCTGATCATCGACGGCATCGAGGCGCTGCGCTCGGCAACCTGGAGTTTCCCCTCATTCAGTCTCGAAAACGTCGCGCAGACATTGCTCGGCGAAGGCAAGTCCATCGATAACCCGTACCAGCGCATGGACGAAATCGACCGCATGTTCGCCGAGGACAAGCCCGCGCTGGCGCGTTACAACCTCAAGGACTGCGAGCTGGTGACGCGGATCTTCGCGAAGACCGAGCTGCTGACGTTCCTGCTCGAACGCGCCACGGTGACAGGTCAGCCCGCCGACCGCAGCGGTGGCTCGGTCGCGGCCTTTTCGCACCTCTACATACCGCAGATGCATCGCCAGGGTTTTGTCGCGCCGAACCTTGGGGAACGGCCGCCAGAGGCAAGCCCGGGGGGCTTCGTGATGGACTCGCGGCCCGGGCTTTACGAGTCCGTGCTGGTGCTCGACTACAAGAGCCTGTACCCCTCGATCATCCGCACGTTCCTGATCGATCCGGTGGGTTTGGTGGAGGGCATGCGACATCCCGAGGACAGTGAATCGGTACCGGGTTTTCGCGGTGCGCGCTTCTCGCGGACCCGGCATTGTCTGCCCGCCATCGTCGAACGTGTCTCGCAAGGTCGCGAAGTGGCCAAGCGTGAGCACAACGGGCCGCTCTCGCAGGCGCTGAAGATCATCATGAACGCGTTCTATGGCGTGCTGGGTTCCAGCGGCTGCCGCTTCTTCGATCCACGCCTGGCGTCCTCGATCACCCTGCGCGGCCACGAGATCATGCGCAAGACCCGCGAGCTGATCGAAGCAGAAGGTTATGCGGTGATTTACGGTGACACCGACTCCACTTTCGTCTGGCTCGGGCGCACGCATTCAGAGGACGATGCGACGCGTATCGGGCGGGCGCTGGTGCAGCACGTCAACCAGTGGTGGCGCGACTATCTGCTCAAAGCGTTCGGCCTGGAAAGCGCGCTTGAGTTGCAGTTCGAGACGCATTTCAGCCGTTTTTTGATGCCGACTATTCGCGGTGCCGAGGAGGGCAGCAAGAAGCGCTACGCCGGGCTGGTCACGCGCGCCGACGGTAGTCGCGAGATGGTCTACAAGGGGCTGGAAACGGTACGCAGCGACTGGTCGCCACTGGCCCAACAGTTCCAGCAGGAACTCTACCTGCGCATCTTCAATCGGCAACCGCATCAGGATTACGTGCGCGACTATGTGCGCCGCACATTGGCCGGTGAGCTCGACAATCTACTGATCTACCGCAAACGCCTGCGCCGGACACTGGATGACTACCAACGCAACGTGCCGCCGCATGTGCGCGCGGCGCGTATCGCCGATGAATACAACGATAGCCAGGGCCGGCCGCGTCAGTACCAGAACGGTGGCTGGATCAGCTATGTCATCACCACCGCAGGTCCCGAGCCTCTGGAAACCCGGCATGCGCCAATCGACTACGACCACTACGTCACGCGCCAGCTACAACCGGTTGCGGACGCCATCCTGCCGTTCGTGCACGACGACTTCAGCACATTGATCGGCGGCCAGCTCGGCTTGTTCTGAGCCGGGCACATGTTGTGTGTACGTTTACATGGGCACGGCGATGAGCACTATCGCGGTCCCGTGTGCGGCCGTGGCAGCGATCACGCCGTAGCGCATGCGGACCAAGGCGCAAGCCAGTCCTTCGATCAGTGTGAACGCCAGGATTGGCCATCCGATCCGGGTGACGGTCAACGCCAGGAACGAATGGCAGGCGGCAAAGGCGACAGCACTGATCAGGGCGGCGCGAAGCGCGGTTGTGTGGTGTTCAAGATGACCTTGCAGGAACCCGCGAAACAGCAACTCTTCCAGCGCATTTCCTCCATAGGCAAGTACCACCATTGCTGCCAGCCAGGACCAGTAGCTGACCGTTTCACCAACATTGATACCCTGATAGAGCCGCAGAGGAATGCCGATTGCACATCCGGCAGCGACACCTAGCGCTAGCCCGACGGCCGGATTGCCCTTTGTCCAGACGACGAGTTTCCACAGCTGCGGGGCGATCCATGCCAGCGCGGCGATGATCGCCACTGACAGGATGCCTAACGAGGCCACGACAAACGGATTCGAAGTAAAGCCGATCTGCACGTCGTCGCTCAGGGACCATAAACCCAGCGGGGTCATCACATCGCGCATCAGCACAAACGTGAGCAGCAGGATCATGATGCGCAAGCCAGGCTGCGTTTTGGGCGTCAGCCAGAACCAAAGGGAACAGAGGCTCAGGCCAGGCAGCAGATAAACACCGTAGTCGATGAGATGGGAAAGTCCTTCTGTGAGCATTGGCTACCTGCCGGTGTTCTGGTTTTCATAAAAAGATCCGGGAGGCGTCAGCACACTGCCTTTGTGTCATTCCCATATCCTGCGCGTGCCGATTCGAACGCTCGTCGACGGCCGCGGCGATAATAAGCGGATTCTGGTTGAGTGTGTAATGACTCAGAATATCGGCGGGAAGAACCCGGCCTTTGAAACGACGGCAAGAACCGATTGCGCCGTCTCGACCGAGGAGTAATCCCGGTTAGTCAAGCGAACGCCGCCCTCTGTAGGAGCGCAGCTTGCTCGCGATGGACGTTAACGATAACGCGTGCTTTCTGAATAAACGCGTCGCCCTTGAGTCCATCGCGAGCAAGCTGCGCTCCTACAGAGGGCAGCGTTGGGCTTGCCCCCGTTACTCGCCACAGGTCCTGCGCCTGACGCTCAGTCTGGCGTGGACGCTACTGACACGAGTGTTATGCGGTCGGACTCGTCGCTTTCGCATCGCTCGAGTGATGAGAGGGGTGTGCCTCTATCGCGTCGCTCACCAGCGCAATCTCCTTGCCTTCGGCGTCGAAGAGTTTGCCGCCGCTGAAATAATCACCTTCACGCAGCGCCGCGATATCCTGAAAGTGCAGGCTACGCTCGGTGCCGGCGACGAACACCGACTGTTGATCCGAGTTGCCTGTGGTGAAGTGATTGAATGTCAGGTTCAGGACAATCGCCATGATTGCCGAAGAACTGATGCCGGAGTGGAAGATCGTGGCGAACCAGCCTGGGAAGTGGTCGTAGAAGTTCGGTGCCGCGATGGGAATCATGCCAAAACCAATCGAGGTAGCGACAATGATCAGGTTCATGTTGTTGCGGTAATCGACCTTCGACAGCGTGCGGATGCCGCTGGCAGCGACGGTGCCAAACAGCACGATACCGGCGCCACCCAGCACGGACGTCGGTACGGCGGCAATCACCCGACCCATCACCGGCAGCAGCCCGAGAATCACCAGAAACAGCCCGCCGGTGGCCACCACATAGCGGCTCTTGACCCCCGTGACGGCGACCAGGCCAACGTTCTGCGCGAAAGCACTCTGGGTGAAGGAGCCGAAGATCGGCGCGATCATGCTCGACAGCATGTCGGCGCGCAGGCCGTTGCCCAGACGCCTGGAGTCGACCTTGGTATTGATGATTTCACCGACCGCAAGGATGTCTGCGGAAGTTTCGACCAGCGTTACCATAATCACGATGCACATCGAAATGATTGCGGCCACGTGAAAGGTCGGTACACCGAAATGCAGGGGAGTAGGGAAGCCCAGCATCGGCCCTTCGCTGACCATCGAGAAGTCAGCCATGCCCAGGAAAACGGCGATGACAGTGCCGATGACCATTGCCAGCAGAATCGACAATCGCGAAATCGTCGCACTGCCAATCTTGCTCAACAGTAGCACCAGCACCAGGGTTATCGCGGCCAGACCGATGTTCGACATGCTGCCGAAGTTCTCTGCATGGCTGTTGCCACCCATCGCCCAGCGTGCCGCAACGGGCATCAGTGTCAGGCCGATCGTGGTAATCACAATCCCCGTCACCAGGGGCGGAAAGAACCGGGTGATCCTGGAGAAAACCGGCGTGATCAACAACCCGATCAACGACGCTGCGATGACCGCCCCCAATATCGACTGAAAACCCCCGCTGCCGTCGCTGCTGACAATCGCCACCATGGTGGCGACACCGGAGAAGGACACCCCCTGCACCAACGGCAACTGACAACCGAAAAATGGCAAGCCGAGGGTTTGCAGCAATGTCGCCAGACCACCCGCGAACAGTGACGCGGCGATCAACAGACCAATGTCGGCAGGAGACAGCCCGGCCGCTTGCCCGACGATCAGCGGTACCGCGACGATGCCACCATACATGGTCAGCACATGCTGAAGGCCATAAGCCATATTCGCGCCGATCCCGAGATTTTCATCCTCAGGCCGTTGTTGTGAAACAAGAGGCGTTTTCATGGTGAAGGGTTCTCTGTTTTTATTGTTGGCGACACTGTATTCAATAAAACAAAGAGTTGTCCATGAAATTGTATACAAGTTTTTACTTGAAACTCGTCAAAGGTTGCTTCGGCCATGAGCCGACGGTCTGCACCCCGACATGACGCCAGGCGTCGTCAGCGCCATGCCCAAGGTGTGGATCTTCCCGTTACTTGCGCGCCTCGAGGATCAGGTTGAACGGCGTTTGTGCAGCGCGGCGCAAATGTGTGAACCCAGAGTCGTCTCAAACCAGCAGACGCAATGTTTCAAAGAGTTGTCGATCTTCTTTTTTGGCTGAGCGGGCGTGACGCCGAATGACCTCCAGCAGGCAATCGGTAAAACAGTTCGCCGCATTGCTGAGCGCGCCATTGCGGCGTGTGACGATGCTCAGTTGCCTGGGTTCGAACTGCTCGATCAGGGACAAGGGAACCACTCGACCCAGAAAAGGCGGGGCGATACTCAAAATGGATGGCCCCCAGGTGCACATGTCGGCGCGCTCGACCATCATCTGCAATATCGCCAGTGAATGGGCTTGAACGATTCGTTCCTCGCTGATCTGCGCGCCATGCTTCCAGAACAGCTCGCGCATGAGCGCATCGTGTCCATCCGGCGCGTAGTTCAGTGTCCAGTTCTGGTCGAGCAGATCAAGAATGGTTCGAGCCCCCTGTCGTGCATGGCCCTGGCGGACCAGAACCGAGGTCTGGTAGTCGAGCAATGTTTCGCAGGCAAACTCTTGGGTCGCTTGCGAAGGATGAAGCTGGCCAATCGCAAAATCCATGCTGCCATCGCGCAGAAGAGGCTGGGCGACCGCCATCAGGCTCTCGAACAGTTCCAGTTTGACTTCCGGCATTCGCTCTCGAAATGCCAGGACCACTTCGGGCAGGAAGGTCAACGCGATCCATGGCGTTATCCCGACGCAGAGTCGCCCCTTGGCTTTTCCACGCAAGTGATCGAGTTCTGTTTGGGCATGTTCCAGTTGCTTGAGCACCAGTCTGGCGTGAGTCAGCAACACCTTGCCATATTCAGTGAAGTTCAGGCCGCTGGGGGTTCTCACGAACAGCGGCAGCTGTTGAGACGTCTCCAGTTCGCGCAGCGCTTTGGTCACGGCAGCCTGAGAAATGTCGAGCGAACGGGCGGCGGCCCGGATGCTGCCCGTCTCGGCGCAGGCAATCAGCGCTTTTAATTGATGCAGTTTCATCAGCTTACCTTGATGACAACAATTGGTTGTCATCATAACCAAATTGAGCCTCCCCGGCACCGCGTCGGGTCCCTAAGATCAGCCCCAAGCAGCGCCTCGAAGATTCGCCTCATGGATCCGGGTGCCTGATGGATCTTATTGAGGAGTAGCGCCATGAATGTCGGCCACGTACTACCAGCCATTGCCGAGATGCAGGATGAGATGATCGCGCTGCGTCACAGTATCCATGCTCACCCCGAGCTTGGGTTTGAGGAATTCATCACCAGTGAACTCGTTGCGCAGCGGCTGACCGAGTGGGGGTTTGAGGTCAGTAAAGGGGTGGGCAAGACCGGCGTGGTCGCTACCCTGAAAAATGGCGAGGGGCGCTCGCTTGGATTGCGCGCAGATATGGATGCGCTGCCGATACAGGAAGCCACCGGCTTGCCCTATGCCAGTCATATTGACGGCGTCATGCATGCCTGCGGCCACGATGGCCATACGGCAACCTTGCTTGCGGCGGGCAAATACCTTGCTCAATCGCGCGCGTTCAAAGGCACTCTTCATCTTGTTTTTCAACCCGCTGAAGAAGGCCTGGGCGGCGCCAGGAAAATGCTTGAGGATGGCCTGCTCGAACGATTCCCCTGCGACGCCATTTTCGCGATGCACAATATCCCGGGTTATCCGGCAGGGCATTTTGGATTCTACAGCGGACCGTTCATGGCCTCGGCCGACACCGTGACGATCAAGATCATCGGCACCGGTGGCCATGGTGCGGTGCCACATAAAGCGATCGATCCAGTCGTCGTCTGCTCGTCGATCGTGATTGCGCTGCAAAGTATTGTGTCGCGCAACGTCAACCCTCAAGAAACGGCAATCATCACGGTGGGTTCCATACACGCCGGGACCGTCTCGAATGTCATTCCCGCTTCTGCCGAAATGATCTTGAGCGTGCGCGCGTTGACCCCCGAAATTCGCCAACTGCTCGAACTCAGAATTACCGAGCTGGTAAAGGGGCAGGCGGCGAGTTTCGGTGCCCATGCCCATATCGACTATCAGCACTGCCATCCGGTGTTGATCAATCATCCCGAGGAAACCGCGTTAGCCCGTGAGGTCGCCCGCGAGTGGTTGGGAGAAGAGCAACTGATCAACGACCTGCGGCCGTTCACTGCAAGTGAGGACTTTGCCTTTATCCTGGAAAAGTGCCCCGGGAGCTACCTGGTGATCGGCAATGGCCAAGGGGAGGGCGGTTGTCTGCTGCACAACCCCGGTTACGACTTCAATGATGCCTGCCTGCCGATTGGTGCGAGTTATTGGGTCAAATTGGCTGAACGTTTTCTGAGTTGAAGCAACACCTTTCGAGCGTCAGCGTCTGTACAAAAGTCGTCAGCAACCGGGCTCTGCGGGCCTATAGAGGAAAACAATAATGAATAAAATGATTGCGGCTGTTTCACTGGTGTTCTTGACGGTCTCCAGCATGGCCGGGGCGGCCGATTGGACTGGTAAGGAATTGAGGCTGGGCGTCGATCCGACGTATCCACCGCTGGAGTACAAAACACCGGATGGCAAGTTGACCGGCTTCGGTATCGATATCGCCGAAGCGCTCTGCGAAGAGCTGCACGCCCACTGCGTCTGGGTGGAAAGCAGCTGGGACGGGATGATTCCAGCGCTGCTGGCCCGCAAGTTCGACGCCGTTGCATCGTCGATGACCATCACCCCAAAACGCATGGAGCAGATTGCGTTTACCGACAAGGTTTCCAACGCGCCGGCACGATTGGTCGTCAAACGGGGATCGGATCTGTTGCCAACGGTCGAATCGCTGAAAGGAAAACGTATCGGTGTGGAGCAGGGCTCTACCCAGGAAGCGTATGCGAAAGCCGTCTGGGGCTCCACAGGGGTCGATATTCTCTCTTATCAGAATCAGGATCAGGTGTACGCCGACCTGGTGGTGGGGCGGCTCGACGCCTCTTTGCAAGGCTCTATTCAAGCCAGCTACGGGTTTCTGAATAAACCGGTGGGTAAGGACTACGAATTTGCGGGCGCCACGCTCAGTGACCCGAAATTCTTTGGCGTCGGTGACGGCATCGGCGTGCGCAAGAGTGATGTGGCGCTGCGCGAAGACTTGAACAAAGCCCTCGCGACCATTCTCGCCAACGGCACTTACGCCCGCATCAACAAGAAGTACTTCGACTTTGACATCTACGGCGCTCAATAAAACGCACCTTGTCTTTTAAGCAAAGCAGTGGCTTGGACAGCACTGCTTCAGCATCACCTTTGCGGTGGTCAGCAACAGCGCGTCGCCATTGCTCGAGCGTTGGCCATGGAGCCGCAAGTGATGCTGTTTGCTGAGCAAGGGCCGCCCGGCAGCGTGCTCGACCATCCCAAAAGTGAGCGCCTGAAGCAGTTTTTGGCTGGCAGCCTCAAGTAACAATAAACACGAAGGCGTGGGCAGATTTCAGCTAGCAACGCAGACTTCAAAGAAGCCCGTCAGCCAGCCACCCTCAAAAAGGCCGCCTGAGTCGCAAAACCGTGTCCAGACTATCTGAGGCGGTACAAAACTTGACGATCGATTGCTGTACCTGCGCCATGTTTGTGGTCTGCTATCATAAAAAAGTCGCCGAAGCGGATGGTTGATGTGTTGACCAAGAACAAGACGCGGTCTGGTCGATAGTGCAAAAAAGCACCATACGCCGCAATGTTCGTAAGACACTACTTTGGGAAGATCGGGTCGCAATGGACATTAAAGCCGCCTTGCTCGGTACCATCTCGCTGTTGACCATCGTCGTGATCGCCCTTCTCATCGAGCGCGTCAATCCAGCCCAGGTGCAACCATTAAAGTCGGCTGGCTTTAATCTGGTCTACACGCTGTTGAACACCTTGGTGCAGGCCGCAATTATTCCGCTCGTCTCCGTTGCCACCGTTGTCGCCGTCAATGCTGCAGGCGGTGGCTGGATCGATCTGCCGAACACTGGATGGGGGCTACTGTTCGGTTTTCTGCTTTATGCTTTCACGCTCGATTTCATGGAGTACCTGTTCCATCGTGCGCAGCATCGCTTTGCGGTGATGTGGGCCATGCATTCGTTCCACCACAGCGATACGGCGCTAAACGCAACGACAACCAACCGGCATCATTGGGCTGAACACGGAATCAAGTTGCTGACGATCTACATGCTGGCCGGGGTGATCTTCAAAGCAAATTCCGCCATCGTCGGCCTATACGCGGCCATCAGTTTCTACAACGTGTTCTCCCACATGAATATCCGAATTGGCTTCGGCCGCATGTCGTTCGTTCTGAACTCGCCGCAATATCATCGCATTCACCACTCGGCGCTGCCTGAGCACCACGACTGCAATTTCGCAGGGCTGTTTCCGATCTTCGACGTGCTGTTCGGCACCTACCGCCAGCCGCGCGCGGGGGAGTTCCCACCCACCGGCCTCGACGACAGGAAACAACCGTCCGGCCTGATCGATGCGATCATCTGGCCCGCCCGGTCGAAGTAGCACGGATCAGGTGCGGGCGAACACGAAGGCGCGTGGACGGTTCGCGATCCAGCTGATGCATGTTGACCTCGCAAAGAAAAATCCGCCGAAGCGGGTAATGCCAGTCAGTTAAGGAATTTCAGGTTCAGCACTGTCCCCTGTAGCAGCTGCCGAAGGCTGCGTCCGGCGGCGAAGCCGTCGCAAATCCTGCTTCCACGATTTGTCTGGAGTACCGCAGTAACTGTTTTACGACTGCTACGCAGCCGGACGCAGGCTTCGCCAGCTGCTACGGTTCGCGTAATGTCTTAACTGACTGGCAGTAGCCGAAGCGGGTTCATTAATTTATGGATTTGTAAAATCTCATGCGTATCCAAGCGCTCTCAAAAAGCTCACCTCGTTCGAGCTGGCTACCGGCCGGCACGCTTCTGCTTGTCGGTGCGGTGATTGCGTCAATAGCGGGTTTCGATATTGTCTTCAACGCCATCACCGGCGACATGCCGTGGATTCGCGTCGCGCTGTTTCTTGCGCTCACAACCCTGGGGATTTTTTTTGCGCAGCGCACCGGCCTTCGACTGGCTTCCCATGATCTTGATCATCCTATTGCTGTCGCTTTTGGTATCGGGCTGCTCGTCGCAATATATATCGCAACCATGGACGTCGTAGTATTCAGGCACCTGCTACCGCTGCGCTACGTTGCTTATTTTTCCGAGCATTCCCTATCCGAGCGCATGATTTACTTCATGCTGCGCGCGTTCAACGAAAACATTCTTTACCGACTATTTTTCATGTCTGCTGTGTGAAGCGCTTGCCGATGCGCTCGTTGAACAGGCAGGCCGAGCACGCGCCAGTATTGGGCTGCCCAAAACATCCATTTCAACGCTTTGTAACGCGTGCTGCCCTTTGCTCCGGCCTGGCGGGTGTCCCCTTGGCTGACTCGTCAGCCTTTCCAGGCCCTCCATTCATGCGGAATCTGTCAACAGTGTTTGTCCAGTGGGCCGCTATGTGGGGAAGGGATAAACACTTAGCATCGTCTCTACCCAGTGAGCAAATGGAGTAAGTATTAACCCGCTCGCGAGGTGAAAACCAGGAAGTTCAATGTGAGCTTTACGATCATCTCGGTCGCAAAGAAACCCTGAGACGATACGGTGAATATAATGAAATTTTCAAAAGTTGCGATTTTTCTTGCTCTTGGCTTTGTAGGGGCACACGCACTTGCAGACGAGAGCCATTCAACTACCGCGGCCAGCGAGGCACCTGTTGAAATTTATACTTACGCAACAAAACTTGACATAAAAAAAGTCATTACACTTACAGATATTCCGGACCAGTGCGGGGCGGTCCCGGCGCAAATGACGTATGAAGACTCTCACGGTCAACAACATGTCCTTCAGTATCTAGTAATGGGAACTGGCTGTTCAAACGGTTGAATACTGTGCGGACGATGGAGGGTCGACACTCCATGCCTGCAGCACTAGCGAATTCAAAAGCTGTCATCGTTTTTTTGATGAGCCTACGATTTTTTCATCGGCTGCCAACAAGCCCGGAATGTAATCCTTAAGAAACTCTACCCATGTCCTTATTTTTGCATCCACGAACTTTCGTGATGGGTATATTGCAAATAAATTAAACTCTTCAAAATGATAGTCTGGCAGTACGCGCACTAACGTGCCCGCCCTGAGGCCGGCGACTGCAGAAGCAATAGGCTGAACACCGATACCCATCCCATTTGTTATAGCGACGGTCATGCCATTGGCGGTGTTGATGTGCAAGGGAGACAATGGGATGTTGACTGTCTTTACGCCTTCGGGCCCCTCAAATGCCCAGTGTTCAACCGGCATTATCGTATTAACAATTCTCAAACAATCATGTGAGCAAAGGGAGCCCGGAGAATCGGGGATCCCGCGTTTCTTCAGGTATGCTGGCGAGGCGCAGAGAATACTGTAAGTGATGCCGAGCCGCTGAGCTACAAACCCTGAATCGGGTAGATCCCGCGCCAAAACAATCGATATGTCATATCCTTCCTCCAGCAAGTCAGGTAGCCGATTAGTCAGTGTCAAATCAAACATTACCGAGGGATGAGTCTCTCTATACTTGGCAATGGCGTCGATTACATAATGATTACCAATGGCTCCCATAGCGTGAATCTTGAGCCTGCCAACCGGCATGACGTGAGCGGTACCCGCTTCCTCATCGGCTTCACGTACCTCGTCAAGAATTTTCTCGCATCGTTGCAAATAGCGCGCACCTGCTTCGGTCAACGCCAGGCGTCGGGTCGTGCGGTTGATCAGGCGTGTTTGAAGCCTGGCCTCCAGACTGGAGACAGCTTTGGAAACGTTGGTTGTGGTGGTGTCCAATACCTCAGCCGCCGCCGTAAAGCTGCCGCTCTGAGCGACAGCAACGAAACAACGCATGGTTTGGAAAATGTCCATCGTTTCCACCTCAGGTGGGTCAGTAAAAAAATATCAGCATGCTCTCTGAGCATGTCTCGCATGAAGACTTGTTCGCATGGATAAAAAGGGGCGGCCCTGCAGCAGACCGCCCCCCTTGTCGAGCGTTACTTTTTCCGTGGAATAAATCCAGGCACACCGGTTTCCACTACCGAGTTAAACCGTACCCTGGTCGTAATATCTTCCTGAATTTCACGCATGGCTCTATGAGGCAGGGTAGAAATATCAAAGTTTTCCTTGATATGGCTCGGGTTTGCCGAAGTGGTCAGGAAAGCGACTCCGCGCTGTACAGACCAGGCCAATGCAACTTGAGCCGGGGTCTTCTGCAAACGCCGAGCGATCCCTGTAATCACGGAGTCTTCCAGTACGTTCGGTTCCATTCCATGTCCGAGTGGCGCAAAGGCAAGGACGATAATTCCATGCTGCTGACAAAATTCAAGGAGCTCCCACTCAGGCAGATAAGGGTGGGATTCGACCTGCACGACGGCGGGTTTTATCCGGGCCACTGCGACAATCTCTTGTAAAGCCTCCAACGTGATATCAGACAAGCCGATGGACTTGCACCGGCCTTCATCCATGAGGCGCTCAAGTGCTCTCCAGGTCTCTATCAACGTCACGCCTGAGTCGTAGATGACTTGACCCTGTTCGTCTCTTGGGTCCTGGTTCTCACCGGGTTGAAAGGCAAAGGGCGTATGGATGAGATAGCAATCGATATAATCAACTTGAAGTCGTCGGCAGCTTGCTTCAAAAGCAGGTAAAACCCGCTCGGGGCGATGGTTGGTGTTCCACAGTTTCGTGGTAATAAACACGTCCTCTCGGCGGACCTTACCCGCCCCCAGAACTTCCTGTATAGCAACGCCGACCATCTCCTCGTTTCGATAGCGTTCTGCACAATCGAAATGACGAAATCCTGTTTCCAGCGCGTGCTTGACTGCTTGTGTTGTTACGGTCAGATCCCGGAATAGCGTGCCAAATCCAACGGCCGGCATCTCACCCGATCCGTGTCTAAGAGGAAATCTTGTATCGCGAAGTGCATCGTGAAACGCTTCGTACGACATGTCTTTACTCCGATGTCTGGGGCCACAGCCGCAATGGCGGTAGTGGCCTCTCGTAAAACGCAGGTGGACAGATAAAAAACCAGTGAACGGCGCTAGACAAGTTTTGAAAAAACGCCGCCGCTATTGATAGGAAGTTTTGCGCTCTCAGCGACTGGCAACTCGTTGCTCAAAAACACCGACGCTATTACCGCCGAGCGCCACAAACAGCCGCACCGTGTCGAGATACTGCGCGGTCTTCACTTTGATTTGACCCAGTAACGCCTGCTCATAGGCACGTTCGGCCTCCAGCACCTGGAGAATGCTGTTCTCGCCTTGCGCGTAGGCTTGTTGATTCAACCGAAAACTCGTTTCGGCCGCTCGTAACGCGTCCGCCTGCGCCTGGTTTTCCTCGGCGTCATGGTTTATTGCCTGCAGTGTGTCTGCGACCTGACCGAACGAAGTAATGACGGTCTGCTGGTAGCCGGCGAGAGTCGCCTTGTAGCCGTCGACTGCAGCCTGACGTTCAGCTTTGAGCGTTCCACCATCTAAGATCGGACCCGCCAGCCCCGCAGCCAGGCCCCAGAGTGCGGCGCCGCCATTGCCTGAAGCGGCCTGTGCCAGCGACGCGGACAGCGTTACATGGGGATACAGGTTCGCTGTCGCGACGCCAACTGCGGCATTGGCCATGTGCAGTTCAGCCTCTGCTTGCAGTACATCGGGCCGATCGTGGGCCATTTCCGAGGGCAAGCTGACTGGCACGTTTGACGGCAAGGCAAACTCGGCAAGATTGAAGTCAGGCGCGATCCAGTCCCCAGGGCCTTTTCCCGTCAGAATCGACAGAGCGTGTCGGGCCGAATCACGTTGCTGGGCGAGGGGCGGCAACAGCGTGCGGTCCTGAGCGAGCCGTGTCTCGGCCAGCGAAACGTCGATCTGCGTGGTGGTGCCATTGATGTGCGCCATACGCACGAGTTCGAGGTTCTTTGCGTCATTGGCGAGCAGCTTCTCGACGGCTTCCATCTGCGCGTTTGCAGAGGCAACCAACAACGCCTGGCTCGCGACATCGCCAGTCAGGGTCAGGTACGCCGCTTCGTATCGGTGCTTCTGCAGATCGGTAAACGCTTCCTGCTGCTCGACCCGCCGCTTGTTACCGCCGAATGCGTCAAGGTCGAAGCCGACCCGCGGCCCAATCGAATAGAAATTGGAGACCGATGGCTCGGGCGCGTTGTGTACCCGTTGGCGGCCAGCCTGAGCGCCAAAATCGACCTGCGGATAAAGTGCACCTTCCGCCGCGGCGACGGAGGAGGCCGCTTGCCGGATCGTCGCGTCTGCAGCTACGAGCTCAAGATTGCCGTCAATTGCCCGACGTACAACCTGGTCGAGCTTCGGCGAATGAAAGGCAGACCACCATTCACCGCTGACCTTCTTGCCAAGCTCAATGTGCTGTTCACCGGGCTTGTTGCCGCTCTGGCCAAGACGCTGCTCGGCCTGTTGATCATAGTGCTGCGACAGGCTCTGCGCAGGCGTTTTATAGTCAGGGCCGACGGTACAGGCGGACAGCAACATAAGAGCTAACACCGCACCGACCTTCGTTTGGAACAGATGTCTGTTGATTACCAGCGCATTAGATTTCATTTGGTCGACTCCACGAAAACTAGTTGGTCGGAACGGGTTTGCGAAGAAAGATAACCAGCGGGCTCACCACCAGCATCGCCAGCATCAAAATCTTGAACTGGTCGTTAATGGCGATAAAAGCCGCCTGGCCGGTGATCATTTCGTTGAGCCCCGCCAGCGCTGGCAAGTGCGTTGACGCTGTCACGGAGTGTGCAGCGGCGCGATAGGGCGTCAGATTGCTTGCAAGCGCCATGTGCATCGCTTGCGTATTGTTGAAGAAAAGCGTTTGCACGACCGCAACGCCGATCGTGCTTCCGTAAACACGTGACAGATTGAACAAGCCGGTACCTTCCGGGCGGAACTTGGGGTCGAGCGTGCTGAACGCCACCTTGGTGATCGACGGCATCAAGACACCGAGGCCGATACCCTGGATTGCACCGGCAACCGCCACGGGCCACCAGTCCATCAAAGGCGAATAGCCAAGCATCAGCCAGTTGGCGAAAATCACTACTGCTACGGCCAGCGCAACGAAGGCTCGGTGGTCGATATGCGCGGGAACACGGCTCATCAGCATGAATGCACCTACGAGCCCCACACCTCGCGGTATCGTCATGCAGCCTGTGGTGACAGGCGGGTACCCGAGCAGTTCATCCAGCATCGGGGAAGTCAGTGCCATAGTCGGCAACAGCACGAAACCGAGTGCGAAAAAGATGACCGTCGACAGTACGAAGTTACGGTCTTTGAACAAACGCTTGTTGAGGAAATGCACCTTCGCGGTCAGCACATGTACAAGGAACAGGTAGAGCCCCAGCGCACATGCCAGCGCTTCGATCCAGATCTCGGGCGAGGCGAACCAGTCCAGGCGTTCACCGCGGTCGAGCAGCATTTGCAGGCCGATCATGCCCAGCGTGAAGGTGCCGACGCCGAAGAAGTCAAAAGGCGGACTTTTCTCGGCCTTTTTCTCGGCAAGCAAAAACGCCACCACGAGGAAGATAAACGCCGACAGCGGAAGGCTGATGTAGAAGATCGAGCGCCATCCGTAATACTCGCTGACCCAACCACCGATACTCGGGGCGCTGGCGATGCCCAAGAGCACGATGGCCGTGAACACCGCGCCAAATTTCGCACGCCGCGCAGGTGGCAATGTCTCCATTGCGATCGCCATCGAGAGCGGTGCCAGCACGCCACTCGCGGCGCCTTGAATAATACGCGCGCCGACAAATTCCAGTGGGGTCGTTGCAACCGTAGCGAGCAGCAAGCCAAGGACGTAGATGGCTATCGCGGCTTGATACACAACCTTCAAGCCAAAGCGTGCGGTGAGCCATTGCGCAATCGGCATGGTGATGGCGCTCGCAGCGAGGTATGACGTGAATACCCAGCCAGCCTCGTCGTCGGTCATTGACAAGGTGCCCTGAATAAACCTGAGTGCCGCATTCGGCACAGGCAGGTTCGCAGACTGCATATAGGTCGCGAGCAGAACGGCGAACCGCAGCGTGCGCGCACCATCTCCCCCCGGGGTCCCGATAGCGTTGGCGTTCATCAGAAGTTACCTGCGGTTAACAGCGCTTTGAGCGGGTGCCACCAGGGCGTGCGATACCCGGTATCGACCTTGACCGTGGCGCTGATGCCAGAGAAAAGGGGCAGGGCAGGATCCACCTCATCCAGTTCCAGTCGAACCGGTACCCGCTGGACAACTTTGACCCAGTTTCCGGTCGCATTTTCGGCCGGCAGCAGTGCGAAGTCCGATCCGGCACCCGGGCTCATGCTGGTAACGTGGGCTTTGAATACGTGATCAGGATAAGTATCGATACTGATAGTTGCTTCCTGGCCTGGACGCATATGGGTCACCTCCGTTTCGCGGAAGTTGGCCTCAACCCAAATCTGGCGATCAGAGAGCAGAGCAAAGGCTGGCGCACCGCTGTTTACATAGTTGCCAACCTGTAAATCGTCGACCTTGGCGACGATGCCATCATCCGGCGCATACACCGTCGCGTACGAGAGGTAAAGCTGGGCCTCGTCGAGCTGAGCCTTGGCCTCACGAACCGTCGGGTGGCTATCGGCTTCGATGTCTGGATTGCCGTTCAGTGCAACGACGGTACTTGCGATCTGCTGTTCGATAGACGCTATTCGTTGCCGTGCAACTTTAAGGTCTGTGTCTGCGCGCTCGTAAATGGCGCGCGAAACGAACTCGGTAGCGACCAGTGCCTTCTTGCGGACAAACTCCCTTTGGTCGAAATCGGCCGACTCTTTGGCCGATTGCAGTTCGGCCTGCTGCTGCCGGTAGCTGGCCTTGAGCCCATCGATGCGAAGCCGCGCGACGCTCAGCTGTGCTTGTGCACGGTTAACCGCGATCTGGAACGGCTCCTGGTTGATCCGAAACAGAACCTGGCCCTTGCGAACAGGCTGGTTGTCCTCGACGGCGATTTCGACGACTTGTCCGGAAATGCGAGCGTTGATCGATGCCTTCGCCACCCGGGCGTAAGCGTTATCGGTCGATACAAAGGGCTCGCCCGCCACATAGTGTGCGTACCCAACCGCAGCGAAGAGGACAGGGAAACCCACCATAAGCAGTGGTCGTAATTTCTCCTTGAGCGGTTTCTTGATGAGCGTGTCAGTCGGGTTCGGCCCTGGGTGCTCGAAGGTCTGCGAAGCTGGGATGTCGAACTGTTTAGTCATGATCGAGTACACCTATAACCGGGAAGTCGTGCCTGCAGAAGTCGCCTGCGGCCCTGATGTCAATAATTGCTGTGAGAAAGCAAACCCGTGCGCGGTCAGGAGGATCGCCCCGCCGCACCTGTTTCGTCGCCGCAACACCCGGTTCGAGCTCCGCTACAACAAACCTGAAATTTAGGAACTTCTGGTTCCTTAATTTTGTGCGATGGTGTAAGAATATCGACTGGCTAACCTTCATTCAAGGATTTTGTACAACATGGCACAAAAAAAGATTGCAGAGGGGAAAGGCCGAGGCCGCCCCCGCGCGTATGACCCGCAGACAGCGCTGCAGCAGGCGCTTGGCGTGTTCTGGAGCACCGGATATTCCGGCGCTTCTCTGGATAGCATCGCCACTGCGGCCGGAATGAATCGCCCAAGCCTCTATGCGGCATTCGGTGACAAGCACGCGCTCTATATCAAGGCGCTGGAGCAGTATTGGGAATTTGCCGCTGCTGCCATGCATGAGGCGCTGACGGACAGCGATCTGACATTGCGCCAGGCGTTGATGCGTTTCTATGAGGGGCAGTTGTCGATCTACTTTTCAGGTGACGGCCAAGCGCGTGGCTGCTTTGCGATCGGCACGGCGACGACCGAGGCTGTCGAGGATTCTGAAATACGAGAGGTTCTTTCGGATCGGCTCAGCAGGCTCGATGCCGATCTCGAAACGCGTCTACGAGCAGCAATCGATGCCGGCGAGTTGAAAGGCGATGTCGACCCTGCGGCCCTTGCCGTACTCGCGTCATCCCTGCTGCACAGCATTTCGATACGTGCGCGGGCGGGCAAATCCCGCGCAGAACTGACGGAGCTTGCACGCAATGCGGTCGGCGTGATCTGCGGATGAGAGGCTTTTATGGTGGGTGAAAGACTCGAAGATATTCTTGACGAGCATCTTGCCGTGATTTTTTGTGGCATTAATCCCGGAGTGACTGCCGCAGCCCTTGGGCATCATTTTGCGGGCAGAGGCAATCGCTTCTGGCGCACACTCCATCTCGCCGGCTTTACGCCGCAGGAAATACGCCCGGAAAACGATCGGACGATCTTGCAGTATCAGTGTGGATTAACGGCAGTGGTTGAACGGCCTACGGCGCGAGCGGATCAGCTGTCTTTACATGAATTTATCGCTGCCGCTGCCGATTTTGAACAAAAGATCGCGCGCTATGCGCCACGCTTTGTGGCTTTTCTCGGTAAAGCTGCGTATTGCGCGTTATCCGGCCAACGAGAAATTACCTGGGGGCTGCAGTCAAAGACCTTTGGTAATGCCTCGGTATGGGTCCTGCCCAATCCTAGTGGGCGAAATCGTGCGTTCACGCTTGATCAACTGGTTGGCGCGTACCGCCAACTCTGTTTAGCAGCAGGCGAGAGTCGCTTTCCCCGGCTCTGAGAGGGGGAGGGGGGCGGCTAGATGATTCTAAGATGACATAAGAACGCCGGGCCGGATCGGCATTGGCGTTCCCTGTAAAGACGATCATCCTGGGCTCGCGCAATACCTGCCGGCTGAGTTACACCTGGATGACTATAAGGAAAATGGCAGGGGCGGCTGGATTCGAACCAACGCATGGCAGGATCAAAACCTGCTGCCTTACCGCTTGGCGACGCCCCTGTATCTGTTGCTACGAGTGGCCAACACTCTCTTCCTGACTTTGCAGCTCGCGAGCAACATCGAGATGTTGCTTCCTTTCGCGACAAGCCCTGTAAGGGCCTCTGCAGGAGTGCGCGGAAATTTATCAACTTTCGCTTCGCCTGGGAAGACCCAAAACACACAAATTGGTTTGAAAACAGCCACTTATTGTTGATCGAGGTCAGGCGCGATCCTCTCGGGGACTTTTGAGCTTTCCAGTGGGGGCTGGAACGTCATCAGGTATCACGAAGGTTTCAAGGCGCTCTTGCCTGCATGAGAGTCCTGCTGATCAGGCTTATCGCTATGCTGTGCGATGGTACAGAATGGAAAACACCGTGAGCCGATCAAGACAGTTGCTGCTATGGATAGTCAGAAGTAATCCCCTGCGCTGCCAGCCATGGCGCTATGCGTCGGGGCAGTCTGCGAGCAGTTTCACGTGTTCGGTTTCACACGGATGTTCTTGCAGATATTTAACGTCTAGATAGAAATGTGTCTGGCTCCTGGACTGAATCGCTCCTGGTTTCATAGGCACTTCGGACTGTCCACAAAGGGTCGAGGACGACAACCATCATGAAGAAGGCGGCAACCACCATGAAGACGCAGAAGATCAGCCCAACGGAAGGAGAGGGGGAAGGCTCTGCCTCTCAGCTGATAGATGCGAGAATCGAGGAGCTGCGTGATTGGCGGGGCGAGACGCTTGCTCGGGTCCGAACGCTCATCCGGCAGGCCGACCCCGACGTGGTCGAGGAATGGAAGTGGAGGGGGGTTCCGGTGTGGTCGCACGGCGGAATCATCTGCACCGGCGAGACCTACAAGAATGTCGTGAAGATGACCTTCGCCAAGGGCGCCTCGCTGGAGGACCCTTCAGGTCTCTTCAACTCCAGCCTCGAAGGCAACACCCGACGTGCCATTGATGTCCATGAGGGCGACAGGATTGATGAAGACGCGTTGAAGGCGCTCATTCGCGCCGCCGTGGCGCTCAACACGTCGGTGCGAGCGGCCACTCGCACCAGACCGGTTGAATGAGCTGCCCTGCGAAACCCTGATTCGGTCTTGCCGACATACTATTCCTTTAGAAGTGAGCTCAGGGACTGGTCCTCTTGAGTATCAACAAAAATCGAATATCCCGGGTGGTGATCGCTACAACTACACACCACCCGACGTCTTATGCCTGAGAGGCGCTTTTAAGGCCGGGCAACAAGGCGCTGGCTGCCGTCGATGAAGGAGCGGCGATGATGTCTGCCTGTACCGTCTCGGGCTTCTCCTCTTCTACCTCCCCATTCAGCGCCTTGTTCATCTTCACCGTGTCCAGCGCTCCGACCCATTTGGCGATGGCCATGGTGCCGACGCCATTGCCGATGGTGTTGGTGATTGCTCGCGCTTCCGACATGAACCGGTCGACGCCCAACAGTAGCACCATACCCGCCACCGGAATGGTACCGAGCGACGCTAACGTGGCAGCAAGAATGATGAACCCCGAACCGGTTACACCCGCAGAGCCTTTGGAGGTGAACATCAGCACCGCCAGTACGATCAATTGATCAGTGAGGGTGAGCGGTGTATTCGTCGCCTGGGCAATGAAGATTGCTGCGATGGTGTAGTAGATCGCCTGACCGTCCGGGTTGAAGGTCAAGCCGGAGGGAATGATCATCCCGGCCACGGGCTTGGAAACACCGGCCTTTTCCATCTTGGAAATCATCTGCTGCAGCACCGACTCCGAGGAGCTGGTGCCCAGTACGGTGAGCAGCTCTTCCTTGATGAATCGCAGAAACTTCCACAGGCTGAAACCGCTGTAGCGGCAGATCGGGCCCAGCACAAAGATCACGAACACCGCGCAGGTCAGGTACACGCAGGCCATCAGCTTGCCGAGGGAGAACAGCGAGCCGAAGCCGTATTTGCCAATGGTGAAGGCAATCGCTCCGAATGCGCCGATAGGTGCCAGGCGCATGACCATGTTGACGATGCGGAACATGCCCTGCATCAGGCTATCCAGCGCATCAACGAAAACCTTTCCGCGTGGCCCCACCTGTGCAAGGGCAATGCCGAGCAGGATGGAAAACAGCAAAATTTGCAGCACATTGCCTTTGGCGAACGCGTCCACGATGGTGTCGGGGACGATGTTCATCACAAAGTCCATGAACGAGGCGTGTTTCGCTGCCGTGGTGTAGGTCGCCAGACTTGAGGTGTCCAGCGTGGCGGCATCGATGTTCATGCCTGCGCCGGGCTTGAACACATCGACGACGACAAGACCGACGACCAGTGCCAGTGTGGATACCACCTCGAAGTAGAGCAGCGCGCGAATACCGACACGGCCCAGCTCCTTCATGCTTTCCATGCGTGCAATGCCCGTGACCACGGTCAGGAAAATCACCGGAGCGAGGAGCATCTTGATCAATTTGATGAACGCGTCGCCGAGGGGTTTGAGCGCTGTCCCGGTATCGGGAACGAGCACCCCGACGATTGCGCCGAGGATGACGGCGATGAGGACTTGTACGTACAGTTTGCCAAAAATTCTTTTCATGACAGGGCCCTGATTTTTTATTGTTGTCAGGAAATGCCAAGGGGTCGGATCGGTGATCGGCCCCCTGGCGTTGTGCCGCAGTACTACTTTGAATCCGCGAACAACATCAGCGGTCGATCAACTCGATCACCGCATCGGTGATCTGCCGGGTAGTGGCTTTGCCACCCAGATCAGGGGTATGCAGACCGCTTTCAGTCACGGCCTCGATGGCAGACATCAATTGTTTCGCCGCTGCCGCTTCGCCGAGGTGTTCGAGCATCATTGCCGCCGTCCAGAACGTTGCGATCGGGTTGGCGACGCCTTTGCCGGTGATGTCGAAGGCCGAGCCATGGATCGGTTCGAACATCGAGGGGAATTTGCGCGATGGGTTCAGGTTGGCGGTCGGCGCGATGCCCAGGCTGCCGGACAGGGCTGCGGCCAGATCGGACAGGATGTCGGCGTGCAGGTTGGTGGCGACGATGACGTCCAGCGTCGACGGTTTGAGCACCATGCGCGTGGTAACGGCGTCGACCAGCTCCTTATCGATCTTCACGTCCGGAAAATCCTTGGCGACTTCGTAGAAGATCTCGTCCCACAACACCATGCCGTGACGTTGGGCGTTGGACTTGGTGACCATGGTCAGGTGCTTGCGTGGACGGCTTTGCGCCAGTTCGAAGGCAAAACGGTGAATGCGCTCAACCCCGGCACGGGTGAACACGGACACTTCGGTGGCGACTTCTTCGGGCAGGCCTCTGTGGACGCGACCGCCGTTGCCGGAGTATTCGCCCTCGGAGTTTTCACGCACCACCACCCAGTCGATCTGGTCACCGTTGTGCAGCGGGCTTTTTACCCCAGGCAGCACCCGAGCCGGACGCACGTTGGCGTACTGGTCGAAGCCCTGGCAGATTGGCAGGCGCAGGCCCCAGAGCGAAATGTGATCCGGTACGTTGAGGGCGCCGACCGCGCCGAAGAAGATGGCGTCGAAGGTTTTCAGTTCTTCCAGGCCACCTTCAGGGATGTAGTAACCGTTTTTCAGGTAGTTATCGGAGTTCCAGTCGAAGTGTTTGAAGTCCAGTTCGAAGCCGGATTTTTTCGACAGGGCTTGCAGCACCTCGACGCCTGCAGCGATCACTTCCACACCAATGCCATCACCGGGAACCGCAGCAATTTTGTATACGCTCATCAATCAACTCCACTCTCGTTACGTTCTTGTTGTGCCTGTCGAACCGGACTGTCCAAGCAGGGTGTGAAGGGAGTATATGTAGTGAGCAAAGAGGTGTGAGTTACTCAAAATCACTACATACATAACTTTGAGTTACGAATGAATCAGTCATTGGATTTGTCTTTTTTCTACCTGCTGGCCAACCAGGGCAGCCTGGCTGCGACCGCTCGAGAGCTGGGTGTTACGCCTCCGGCAGTGAGCAAACGCCTGACGGCACTGGAAGCCCGGCTGGGGATACGCTTGGTCAACCGCACCACGCGTTCGATGAGCCTGACCTCGGAAGGTGAGCTGTATTTCTCACATGCCGCTCGCATCCTGACGCAGATCGATGAGGTCGAGCAGCTGATCAGCAGCAGTCGGGCGACCCCCAAGGGCCTGATTCGCGTCAACGCATCGCTAGGGTTTGGTCGTCGCTACATCGGCCCGGCATTGGCCGCGTTCTTCGCGCTCTACCCCGAGGTGGAAATACAGCTGGAAATCAGCGATCACCCGCTGGACCTGGCGACTCACGGGTTTGATCTGGGCATTCGTTTCGGCACGCTGCCGGATGCCGCCTTCCACGCACGAAAGATCGCGTCCAATCGCCGTTTGTTATGCGCCTCGCCGCTGTATCTGGAAAAGCACGGCGTACCTCAACGCCTGGCGGATTTGCCGCAACACAACTGCATCTTCCTGCGGCAAAACGAAACACCGTACGGTGTGTGGAGTTTTACCAACGGTGGGCGCACGCAAAACATCAAGGTGCGTGGCGCCTTAGGCTGCAACGACGGTGAAGTGGCATTGAATTGGGCGCTGGAAGGCTACGGCATTCTGCTTCGGGCCGAATGGGACATCGCTCGTTATGTGCGTAGTGGTCGCCTGCGTCTGGTGCTGGAGGATCAGACACCGACCCGCGCGGATGTCTATGCGGTTTACCCGCAACAGTTGCACCTGTCCGCGCGGGTGCGCTGCCTGATTGATTTCCTGGTCGAACGCTTCAAGCACATCGACCACCTGGATGAGTCGGAATCGACACTCGACTGAAATACAAAACGCCCGATGCAGTGCATCGGGCGTTTGAGTGAAACAGGCAAACCTGTTTCAGGACTAGACATAGCGGCCTCGTTCTTTGCAAAAGGTTAGCGCTATGCATTTTCGAGTCGTTCGCGCAGAAACTCGATAAATCGCTGGGTTTTCGCCGGCAACAGCCGCGTCTCGGTGAGGGCATAAACCGAGATAGGTGTGGCTTGCCACTGGGGCAAGACTTTGCGCAGTGTTCCATTGGCAAGGTCTTGCGCAGCGATACCTTCCGCTAGTAACGCGATACCCAGATCAAGCGTCGCCAAACGTCGAATCATTCCCACACTGTTGAGTTCGAATCGCCCACCAATCTCAACTTCCACAACCCCTTCATTGTTTGACAGCGTCCAGCGGTCAGCACGCGTTCCGCGCAACCGCAGGCATTCGTGGTTGGTCAGATCCGAGGGATGAGCAGGCTCACCGGACAGTTCCAGATAGTGGGGCGAGGCGTAAAGACAGCGCCGAAAACTGGCGAGCTTACGGGCGATCAGGTTCGAACTCGCAGGCTCTCCCATGCGAATGACCACATCGACCGGCTCACTCACCAGATCGACCTGGCGCGGGGTCAGATCGAACTCGAAGCTGATACCGGGATAAAGCCGGGCAAACTCGGCAATCAGCGGCGCCAGGTAGATATTGGCGAAATCCACCGGGAGCGAGGCACGCAGTACGCCACTGGGTCGGGCAAGCATTTCCCCCAGCTGTTCATGGGCCAGCCTGGCTTCGTCGACGATGCGTTTGCATCGATCAAAGTACAGCTGGCCCGCCTCGGTCAGTTCGATCTTGCGCGTTGTGCGGTGCAGAAGCCGTAATCCAATGGCCTTTTCCAGGCCACTTATTCGACGAGACAGCGTCGAGTTCGGCATCCCCATCGCCTCCGCGGCTCGGCGGAAGCTGCGAGCTTTCACGACCTCGACGAACAGAGCCATATCGTTCAGAAATTCCAATGCTATTGCTCCATCAGTGGATCAGTCATTTCAATTTTACCCGGTTTATCCCGTATTCAGATTGATCAATGATAGCCACATCGTTTACAGAGGAGCACCGCAATGAATTCGCTTTTTTCTCAAGTCCGTGTGGGTCGCTATAGCTTGTCCAATCGTATGGTCATGGCACCGATGACGCGCTCGCGTGCCGACGATGCCGGCGTACCAGGCGAACTGGTTGCGACTTATTACGCACAACGCGCCAGCGCCGGCCTGATCATCAGTGAAGGCGTGTTCCCGGTTGCGCTTGGCCAGGGCTATGTCCGTACCCCAGGCATCGAAACCGCCGAGCAGGTCGCCGCGTGGAAGCAGGTCACCGAGGCCGTGCATGCTCGCGATGGCCGGATCTTCATGCAGCTGATGCACTGCGGACGCATTTCGCACCCTTCGCTGTTACCTGATGGCGCCCAGCCACAGGCACCCTCCGCGATCAAGCCCGCCGGCCAGACCTGGACCGCGACCGGCCTTCAGGACTTCGTCATCCCCCATGCGCTGAGCGTGGTTGAGATTGCCGCGGTCATCGAGGGCTACCGGCAGGCGGCGCGCCTGGCCATCGAGGCCGGTTTCGACGGTGTCGAGTTGCATGCCGCTTCCGGGTATCTGCCTGAACAGTTTCTCTCGACTGGCAGCAATCAGCGCACGGATGAGTACGGCGGATCGGTTGAAAACCGTGTTCGCTTTGTACTGGAAGTACTGGCCGCGGTATCGATGGAGATTGGTAGTGATCGGGTGGGCCTCAAGATCTCGCCTGAAATGAACTTCAACGACATCCTCGATGCCAAGCCGCAAGAAACCTACACCCATCTGGTCGAGCAACTTCGTGAGCTCAATCTCGCCTATTTGCACGTCGCATTGTTCGGGGCCAGCGTCGACTACCACGCGTTGTTGCGCCCACTGTTCGACGGCAGCTACCTGATCGGTGGCGGACTTGACCAACGCTCCGCCGAATCCCTGATCGCTGAGGGACGGGCCGATGCGACAGTTTTTGGCAGCGCGTTCCTCGCCAATCCCGATCTGCCCGAGCGCTTTCGTGCAGGCGCCGAGCTTAATGTTCCGGACAAAGACACGTTCTACGCACCGGGCGCGCAGGGGTATATCGATTACCCGGCCATGAGCCCGGCACAAAGCGCCTGAGGAAACAGCCATGACGACCGTCGCACGACTACAGCGTATGAATCACGGCAACCACTTCCGTGCTTTCACGCTGCGGGGAGGTCAGTCCGCCGAGCCCATCGACCCCTTCCTCGCGGTCGACCATGGCTGGATCAGCGGGCCGACGTTTCCACCACACCCTCATGCGGGGTTTTCAGCAGTGTCGTATCTGTTTCTCGATTCCGAGACCGGGATTGATAACCGGGACTCTCTGGGTAATCGCAACCTGATTCAGCCTGGAGGGCTGCATTGGACGGCGGCGGGTAAAGGTGTGGTGCATGAGGAAGTGCCCGCCGAGCCGGGCAAGACGGTGCACATGCTGCAAATCTTCATCAACTTGCCGAAGGATCGCCAAGCGGACGCACCGTTTGCGCTCAGTCTCGAAGCCCAGGATGTGCCCGTGGTGCGCTTGCCTGGGGGCAAGGTGCGCGTGCCACTGGGCAGCTTCGCCCAAGTGTCATCGCCCTTGTCGGTGCCCACCGAAGTGAGCGTGCTGGACATCTCTCTCGAGAACGGCGCTGAAGTCAGCGTCCCGATCCCCGAAGGCCATGTGGCGTTCGTGATGCCGATTGACGGCGAAGTCTTGGTCGATGGCGACCCCTTCAACCTCATCGAACCCGCGCTGCCGGTGAATCTCCCGCAGCGTGACGATCGCGTGGTCAGGTTGAGAGCACCCAAGGGCAACGCCAAGGCCGTGCTGTTTTCCGGCGTCCCGCTGAATCAACCGGTGTATTGGCAAGGGCCGTTGGCGCTTGCCTCTCAACACGCGCTGGCCGAAGCCATTGACGGCTACCAGCGTGGCGCGTTCGGAAGGCTGCAACCTCGTTGAATGCATTGAATGATCGAAACAGTCCCAAACCCGGGGCGCTAGTGCCCCCAACCTTACTGCCAGGAGAATCATCATGCCGTACGAAAAATTCAGTGCCGACAATGCCGCCCTGCTGTTGATCGACCACCAGGTGGGGACCATGGGCTGGGTGAAATCCATTCCCTTCGAAGAGCTCAAACGCAACGCGCTGATGCTCGCCAAGGCGGCCAGCATTCTGAAACTCCCGGTGGTCCTGACCTCCAGCATGGAGGAGTACGCTCAGGGACCGCTGCTCAGTGAACTGGAGCAGATCCTGCCCGCCGAGTTCGCTTCCCGCGTCAAACGCCTGGGTATCGTCAACGCCATGGACGATGAAAACTTCGCCGCCGCCGTCAAGGCTACGGGTCGTAAAAAGCTCATCATTGCCGGTGTCACCAACGACGTGTGCACGGTCTATCCGGCCCTGAGCCTGGTACGCGATGGGTATGACGTTCAGGTGGTGGCCGATGGGGGTGGCTCACCGACCGTAATGGCCGATGACATCGCCCTGCGTCGGATGGATAAAGGCGGCGTGACGCTGACCACGACCAACCAGCTGATTGCGGAACTCGCCGGAAGCTGGGCGACGCCAGAAGGCGGACAATTGGTGCAGGTACTGATGGAGGCGCTTCAAGGCTAAAAGCGTGCCTGGATGACTGGCAGAACCTTGACGTGAGGTTCTGCCAATCTTGAGGTCCAGTGACGTTTGAATGCCGGAATTCATCCCCTGCCAGCCACCCATTGTCGTTTGGGTCGGTTGCGGCCCTTCTACGGAGCCCGAGACCTCGAAGGATTGGCGTCGGTGATACTGAACGCCTGTTCTTCCAGACTCGTTTGTATCAACGCAGCCAATTGTCTGGTTGCAGGCGTCAGCTCTTCGGCCCCGTGATGAAGCACATAGCCGAGGGCCGGCACTTTGGGTAGACCAGCAATGACGGCGAGATAACTCGGCAGTCCAATGCGGGTTCGCAGGGTGAGGCCTAATCCGGCAGCAACGGCGGCCCAGATTCCACCAACGCTTGGGCTGGTCAACGCGATCCGCCAGGGAATCCGCGCCTGATCCAGCGCATGGGTTGCTGCGCTGCGTAATATGCAAGGGGCGTCGAACATGATCAATGGCAATGGTGAGTCTTCGGGCCTATCAAGCGCCGGCATGTCGCGTGGCCCGATCCAGTACATCTGTGTTTCACCCAGACGCGTGGAATAAGGGGACCGGTGTCCGGTTTCCCAGGCCAGGGCCAGGTCCAGGCCGCCACCATCAATCATTGCAAGCAATTCGGTATTGCGCGCGATCCTTACCTCAAGACTTACCATCGGGTAAATCTTTGCGAAGCGTCGAAGAATTTTGCTGAGAAAGTGTTCTCCAAAGTCTTCCTGAAGCCCGAGACGTATGTTCCCGGCCATTTGGGTTTCATGCAGGGTGCTGAAGATGCTGTCGTTCAGCTCAAGCAGCCGGCGAGCATGGCTGAGCAGGGATTCGCCTACCGGCGTTAACACCAGCCCTCGACCGGATTTGGCAAGTACCGGGGTGCCTACCTGCTCCTCGAGCTTCTTGAGTTGCGCGCTGACTGCTGACGTAGAGCGGCCGAGCCGGTCGGCGGCCTTGGCAAAGCTATTGAACTCCACACCCGTCACGAAAGTACGCAGTACATCAAGATCGAAGGTAGGACGGCGCATTGGATCATCCACTAATTCAGGACTATGGTCGCTGTTAAATCTGATATTCGGAATGATCGTGACTTGCTAGTTTTTACCCGTCAAATGGTTTTGGGGGAAAAGTCATGAATGCTTCTGTTAGTACGGGTCGAGAACAACAGGGTGAATTTGCGCAAAAGTTTGGCGAACTTACCCGGGACGTTCTATTCGGTGATATCTGGGAACGGGCGCAGCTTTCGGCTCGTGAACGAAGTCTCGTCACCGTGGCAGCGCTGGTTGCGTTGTATCGTTTGGAGCAACTGCCCTTGCACTTGAAGCGGGCACTGGATAACGGCCTGAGCATTGACGAGTTGGCTGAGGTGATAACTCATCTGGCGTTCTATTCGGGTTGGCCGACGGCGGCTTCGGCACTTAATCTGTTGAGCGACTTGCGTGCCTGCCAAGACGCACGGTCTTCCAGCGTCACAACCCAGGAGTAGCGCCCTATGCCGTTCGCACGTATTTCACTGCATCGGGGAAAATCTCCTGAATATTTGAAGGCACTTTCACAGGGCGTGCATGACGCTTTGGTGGAAACCTTCGAGGTGCCTGTTGCCGATCGATTCCAGGTCATCCACCAACACGATGTCGGGGAGTTGATATTTGATCCAGACTATTTAGGCGGACCTCGTAGCCATGACTATGTGCTCGTCGCGATTACCGCCGGCCGCCCCCGCGATAACGCGACGAAACAGCGCTTCTTTCATCATCTGGTCGAGAAGTTGAACCAGTCACCGGGCCTTGATCCAGAGGACGTTATGGTGGTTATTACCACGACCGCGGCGGATGAATGGTCCTTCGCCGGTGGGCGGGGTAATTAGTCCTGGGACGGATATCGGGCAGGTTTGGCTCAGGGCCTGTTCTGAACCTGCTCACCAATAATCTGGGCCAGTATCCTGACTGGCTCGGTGAAGCTTTTCCGAGACCGATGCACGAGACCGATATCACGATGGAAGGTGTGCTGCCCCAGATCAAGGGCGCGCACCCCGGTGGGCCAGTCTTGATGAGTCGCGGTCTGAGGCACCAGCGCTACGCCGACACCATTGGCGACCAGTTTGACGATGGCCTCCAGTTCATCCAGCTCGCATACCTCACGCAAGGTGAAATGCGTTTGTCGCAGGAAGCGGTCGACTTGCCGGCCGCCGAATGATGATCGGTCATAGCGAATGAACGGCTGGCTGAAAAGCAGTTCCGACCAATCCTCTCCAGGAACATCGCACGGAACGATCAGCCGATAGGGTTCGAGTGCCAACGTCGTCCAGCGCAGATCGCTTTGAAGCGAGAAAGGGGGGCGAATGATCGCCGCCATGTCGATTTCGCCCGCATCCACCAGGTTGACCAATTCCATTGATAGACCCGGGATCACACGGGTTCGGCATTGGGGGCATTGTTGGTGAAATTTGGCCAGCGCGTCCGGTAAAAAAGAGCGCTGCACGGAAGCGATTGCGCCGATGTTCACCAGGACACTGGCGGGGAGCCCGACCGTTGTGGAGCCCAGGCTGTCATAAAGTCGAAGCAACTCCTGCGCCTGCAGGAGTATTTGATGGCCCATCCTGTTCAGGTGGGCCGAGCGTCCCTTGCGGTCGAAAATCTCGAAGCCGAGCTCGGCTTCCAGGCGTTGCATCTGGGCGCTCACTGCGGCCTGGGTAAGACCAATCTTGTTCCCGGCAGCGGCAAAGGTGCCTTCCCGCGCGACGGCTATGAGTGTTTTCAGTTCTTTGATCATTCACAAATATTAATTGTGTTTCTAAGAAAAATATATTGATTTTTTTGCTTGGTCTGTACCTCTAGGATGACCCCATCTACTCCGTTCAAAACCCCGAAGTTTTTGGACGGTGCTCAAAACCGTCGGACGGCCTTAATTCGCTGTTCCGATTTTATAAACCTATAAAAACACCGCAATTGGAGTTCTGATGAGCCTCTCTCCCTTTCACTTGGCAATTCCTGTTTATGACCTCGCGGCAACCCGCACCTTTTACGGTGAGGTGTTCGGACTGGAGGAGGGTCGTTCCAGCACGCAATGGGTCGACTTCAACTTCTATGGCCACCAACTGGTCATTCACGAACACCCCAAGACGGCTTCCCAAGAGAGCGTCCATAGCAATCCGGTAGACGGGCATGACGTTCCTGTTCCTCACTTCGGCATTATTCTGGGCTGGGAACAGTGGGAAGCACTGGCCGAGCGTCTGAAGTCATTTGGCACCCGGTTTGTGATTGAACCCTACATTCGATTCAAGGGGCAGGTCGGCGAACAGGCCACCATGTTCCTGTTCGATCCTTGCGGCAATGCGCTTGAATTCAAGGCCTTCAAGGATATGAGTCAGCTTTTCGCAAAATAAAAAAATAATGGCACAACGTTGTTGTGCCATTTGATCTCAAGTGAGCTGGAAGCTCATGAATCTAGCTACTGCCTCGTAACGAAGAACGTTCATTCCAACAAGAAGGCTAGACATGAAACGTATCCCTTTGGTTTGGCAAATAATTGCCGGGCTTTTGCTTGGCGTGCTCGTCGGTTGGTACTTCAATACACATCCGCAGTATCAATTGTGGGTCAGTACTGAAATCCTCAAACCGCTTGGCGATATCTTCATCAAAATGATGAAGATGGTCGTTGTTCCAATCGTGTTCTGTTGCATGATTCTGGGCATCGCAGGAGGCGGTGATAACAAGTCCTTTGGTCGTATGGGCCTGAAGTCGCTGGGTTACTTCTTTGCGGTTACCGGTCTGGCCATTGTAATGGGCTTGTGCTTCGCGAATATTTTCGAGCCTGGAACAGGCACTGACATTTCGGGAATCTCGCACAGCAGCGCCTCGATGAACCTGGAGCCTTCCAAGGGCGCCCTGGTCATCCTGCAGAACATCGTCCCCGATAACGTTTTTGTAGCGATGTCGGAAGCGAAGCTGTTATCGGTGCTGTTCTTCGCGGTGCTGTTTGGCCTGGCATTGAACTCGCTCCCCAGAGAGAAAAGTGCGCCGGTGGTTGCGGTGATTCAAGGTATCTCTGATGCAATGTTCAAGGTCGTCTCAATCGTCATGGCTTATGCGCCGATCGGTGTATTTGGCATGATCGGTGCCACCGTTGCGACCTTTGGCTTTGCCTCGCTGTTGCCTTTGCTCAAGTTGATCGGTGTGGTTTACCTGGCACTGATTCTCTTTGCTCTGGTGGTGCTCGGCGGTGTCTGCTACCTGATTGGCGAGAATATTTTCAAGCTGATCAAGTACTTCAGGAATGAGCTGATTCTGGCTTTTTCGAGTGCAGCATCGGCGGCCGTAATGCCGCAGTTAATGAGCAAGCTGGAGAACTATGGCGTTCCACGTCGCATCGTCAGTTTTGTGGTGCCTGTAGGGTATGCATTCAACCTGGATGGCGCGTCTATCTTTCTCGGCGTGGCGACCATTTTTGTCGCACAACTCTATGGTATCGACCTGTCGCTGTCTCAGCAGATTCTGCTGGTGGTCACGATGGTGCTGACGTCCAAAGGTGCTGCCGGGGTGCCGGGGTTTGCCATCATTATCCTGTCCGCCACGTTGGCATCTGCCGGTCTTCCATTGGAAGGGGTAGCGCTTATCGCGGGTATCTTCAGGATTATCGATAGCGGCACCACCACGCTGAACGTGCTGGGCAATGCGATTGCACCGTTGGTCATTGCCAAATGGGAAAGTGCAACGCTTGAGCCTTCAAGAGTCGAGCGAGTAGCGCAGAAAGCATAGCTACCCGTGAAGAGCCATCGGCCATCAAACGCCCATGGCTCTTCTTGTTTTCGTAGGCCAACAATAAATCTTTATGCCTTTTCTCTTTGCCGGGCTCTGAGCTATGCAGTCGGATTTTCAGTAGCTGATTTCGTGCTTCAAATACCCGAAGGACTTGACCCGGCGACTGCCGCTGCGACTACGAGGCTTCAGGCGGCACAACCTGTGCGCCACGAGCGCTCAGCAGTTCGCGTAGCACCGAGCGATGGCAGTGGCGCTCATCCTCGCAGTAGCAGCCGATGGCCAGCGATGTCTGATGGGACAAGGCGCTCAACAAATCAAGCAGTTGGCTGGGGGCCGAGTGGTTCATCTCGGCCTTGAACCTGCGCCGAAAGGCTTCCCAGTCTTTTTCGTCTGCTGCGGCTTTAGCTTGCGCTATCAGTTCTGCGCTGGGGGACAGGAGGGGGAGCCAGGTGTCGTAAAAGTCGCGGCTGGCGAATTCGCCCTTCGGTACGCCACGCGGTGGCCGGCGTACTGTACCCAGGCGCAGACCTTCATGAGGTGTTCTGGGTGAACCGAGTCGCACGATATGGATAGGCATGAATGCTCCTTTACTCACGGGATCCGTCGAACCCGTCCAGGGCCGTGCGCCAGATGCAGACCCCCAGAAAGTAAGCCGACATTGCGAGCCACAGCCCCATCACCAACGGGTTGATGGCGGGATGGTTGAGCACCAGTGACAGGCTGCACAGCATCCAGATGGACGTCACGGCAATGTTGATCGGCATGAACCGGCGCACGCGGAACGGGTGAAGGAACTTCATTCGGGTCACCGTCAACAGCGCCAGGCCGATGATGGTGAGCAGCGTCAGCCAGGGGGGTGGGGCAACGATGTAGAGGCACAGGGCAACGACGTTCCATGTGGCGGGAAACCCCTGGAAGTAATTGTCGTTGCTCTTCATGTTGACGTTGCAGAAGCAAAAGAGCGACGAGACCAGGATCACTGAAGTACTCGGCAACGGGGTGTAGGCGGGCAAGTCGATGTAACGGTAGATGAACAGGGCCGGGATGAACACGTAGGTCAGGTAGTCGATGACCAGATCCAGCACGGATCCGTCGAAATGCGGCAGTACCGTCTGGACATTGACCTTGCGCGCCAGCCAGCCGTCCACACCATCGACGATCAGGGCTACGCCCAGCCACAGCAGGCAGGCTGTGGGCTGATTATCGAACAAGGCGAGAGTCGCCAGGAATGCGATCACCACTCCGGTGGCGGTAAAGCCGTGGGCGCCCCAGGCTTTGAGCCTGGCCATGCGTCGCGTCGATATCAAGGGGCGTTCTCCAGCGAATGAAACAGGCCGGTTACCACCACCGACGGGGTCACCGGCAAATCTGGATGGGGTGCGGCTATCGACCGGGTATCCGGCGACAAGGTTTACCTGCGCTCAAACGACCCGAAGTCGACACTCAGTAAACATAGCCTACCTTTTGCCACCCTCTGATCCATCGGGCATCACATTAATCGCTCGCCCACTGCACGCCTGGGATTCGGCATGGCGGGTCCTTCTCGCCTGCATCAAATCCTGCGCTGGAATAGGCGCAGCACCAATGCGCCAATGGCAGCGACCTACGGTGCAGGAGTGGGTCAAACTGCAACGTCCTGCGTTGTAGTCGGGATACGCGTCGTTTGAAGCTACCCTCAATGGGAAACGGGTGCGCCCATTAGCCGGTCTCAAGTGCTAATGGGTGCCCCTTTTTGGTCAGCGCCTTTTCAGCCGCAGATTATTGCTTGCCGATTGCTGCTGCCAGTAGCGGAGCTGCCTGCTCATCGGTCAGGGCTGGGAGAATCTCCATACTGATGAGGTCACTCCACTCCAGTACCCATTTCTGTATCAGCGCAACATCACTGGCCTCTGCGACGCCAAAACCAGTCATGCGTCCTACGGCATGCCAGCGTCCCAGCATGGTTACGCCTGCGGGTGGAGCTCCACCTGTTTTGAGAAAACGCTCGATCGCGCTATTGCGACGTTCGGGGCTGATCGACCAGCTGACGATGTATAGCATCTGCCACCTCCGGATAGGGATTGGCACCTGTTCTTCTTTTCGCGTACCTGGCGGGCGCCGCGACCACGGCCACGCGTCTGTTCCCGACCCGCATCCTGGCCAGCCTGAAACGACTTCTCCCATGGGAAGGAATAGCAGCCGCTGCAACCCCGCGTATGACCGCTGATCCTCTTTCCTTTCATCTGAAACAAATCCCGAGCGCACCCATCACGCTTCAGTGCTCCATAGCCGTTCGCTGTACTGTGCCATCGGTAGGGGCTACGAAACCCGCAGCGATTCAGGATGAGGCCGCTGCGTCTCACGGTCGGGAAGGGGGACGTTCAATCTCTCGCCATCTGCCGGAATGCGTAAGCGTGATTCAACCCCCGCGTGTCGTGCCGCATCGGCCAACGTCTTGCGGGTCACGGGGCAATGGCTGAGTGCTTCCAGATGGTTGGCGATGACGAGGCCCGGCACCAGTCTGGTGAATTCAAGAGCTTCATCGAGGCCCATGATGATGTCGCCTCCCAGATCGAATCGGGCACCGCCGGCGGGAATGACGCTAATGTGCGGCCGATGCTGCGCCACGAACTCCCTGACAGTAGCGGTCAGTAATGTATCTCCACTGAGGTAGAGACTGGGTTCGTCCGGTACTTCGATCAAATACCCGACACCATGCTCCATCAGTTTGCCGACCAGCCCAAGACCATGGGTGCAACGGACGGTTCGGATCTGGCCGCCGAGAAATGGATTCGGTTGCTCATGATCTTTCGGCAAGGATTGGACGTTCAATCCGCGATCGCTCAGATAACCGGCATCGTGCGGCGTACAGATCACCGGGATTCGTTTCTCTCGTAACCACTTTTCCGCTGCTCGATCGAGATGGTCGAAGTGGCCTTTCTGGCAGTGGGTAATCAAGCAATGGGTCACCGATTCGAGCGCTTGCGCTGCCGATTCCGGCAACTCGACCATGGGGTTGCGTTGCCTCGCGCCGAATAGACGCAGGGGTGGCAGTCCATTTTTGGGGGCGAGCATCGGATCGATCAGAATTCGATGGGGGCCCAATTCCACAATGATTGTCGCGTTGCGAAGTTGATGGATATGCATGGCGTGGCCTCTTGGAAGAGGCTTGATTGTGTCTATACGTTTAACGGCGGAGAATGGCATGCCAAGACATAATCAGTTCATTTTATGCCATGACCAAAATACATCGAATCGGCTTGCTGCTTTTCCCGCGCTGCATGCCAGCAGGGTTGTTTGCATTTTCCGACTTGCTTAACGCCGCCAATCGCCTGGTAGGTCACACGCTTTTTGAAACTCGCTTTGTCGCGTTGCAGACAGGGTTGGTCGAGTGCGCTCAAGGCGTCTCGTTGCAGGTGAACGAAACGCTTGGGCAGGCTGATCTGGACGCGATTCTGGTGCCCGGTTTCTGGGCTGAATCGGCATCGCAGGTAGACGCGATGATCGGCGAAAGCGGGGCCCTGATATCGGCGTTGGTGACACGCGCGAACACCTTGATGCTCTGGAGTTATTGCAGTGGCGTAAGCCTCTTGGCGGCGAGCGGTGGGCTCAACGGACAGTCCGCAACCGTGACGTGGTGGCTGGCAGAGTCGATGGCCCAGCGTTATAAAAAGGTGAAGTGGCAGACTGAGCAGAACTGCATTGTGAACGACCGTACCGCCACGGCATCCGGCGTGAATGGCTACCAGCCAATCGCACAGGCATTGGTAGAGCGCTATGTCAGTCCGGACGCGTTGCATCATCTGATCAAGTTAATGGTGCTCCCACGCCCCGTGCAGACCCATGGCATCTTTCAAGCCATGAGCATGATCGAGCAGTCCTCGGTGTTGTTGCGCAAGTTGCATGGTCTGGTCGAGCAGTTGCCCGCGCAAGAGATTACGGTGCAGCGGCTGGCTGAACGACTCGGCATGGCTCAACGCACCCTCGCGCGCAAGGTGATGGGCAAAACCGGGGTTCCGATTGCAACCTATGCGCGCCGTATCAAATTGAATCAAGCCAGCGAACGTCTCATTCTCACCTCATCGTCGGTCAGCGCTATCTGCGCCGAGCTGGGATTCAGCAGCGATTCGAACCTGCGGCGCATGTTCAAGGAGCTTACGAAGCTGACGCCCCTGGAGTACAGGCAGCGGTTCGGGCGCTTATGACCCGGGTTGTGGCAACTGGGTTTTGACCACGTTCACCCCAAGGCAACGTCCAGGAAAGGTGGGCCGATTCATTAAACGTGTCAGTGCCCATCGCTACAGGCAATAATGCCGCGCAATTTTAAATTCAACTCAACGGAGTCCTGCAGCAGTGATGTTCGAGATCAAGCAGATGAGTCCTGAGACCTATCGACGGCAAACGCGCCGCAGCACACTGATCATTGCCCTGATTTTCGTGCTGCTGGCGATGGTGCTGTCCAGCGTTGCCGTGATGTTGGCAGGCGAACCCGGTGGCGATAATTTCCGTTTGAATCTGGGCGGGGTTGTTGCCGCACTGGTGCTGAGCGTGGCGCTGATTCGGATCAAATTCTGGTCGCAGCCGTGGATGGCACCGGCGGTTTACGGCTGGCAGCTCAAGCGTAGTCTGATGAGCATTACCAACGCCATGCATCAGGTCACCGCCGGCGTGCTGGCCGGTGATCCGGCGGCGATGAAACTGCTGCGCTTTTATCATCTGGGGGTAACGCAGATGCACCAGCTGGATGGCAACTCCAGCGCCCTCAGCCAGATGGTGCGAGAGATCGACCAACACAAGGTGTGCATGGAGGCTCTGGCAATCGATACCGAGCAGTACCAATTGAACCCCGCCTGGCTCGCGGCGGTGAAGAAGGCCGGTGCGGTGAAGTAAACGCCGCGATCAGCGCCTGCACGCCTGCAAGGCCGATGCGACCCGAAGCGGGCGCGTGGATATGTGGGCTGCAGCTATGGCGATGCAATTGTCTTGAGCGTATCGAGGTCTGGCGCAGAGCTTGGCGGAGTATCGGGTGCGATAGAGAAAAGGTTATAAAGTAAGATCGTATCGGTATAAATGATTATAAGAAAAATCGCTATGCTGCTGGCTAGATTTTTTGTAGTCGCGCTTGATTTGTAGGTCGTGATAATGGAATTCAGTAATATTGGTTTTGTGGTTGCAGGCTTGGTTGTCGGGTTTGTTGTCGGCATGACCGGTGTGGGTGGCGGCTCTTTAATGACGCCCATTCTTTTATGGTTTGGCATTAACCCGGCAACCGCAGTCGGGACGGATTTGCTTTACGCTGCAATCACTAAATCCGGTGGCGTACTGGTTCATAAAAAGAACAAAAATATTGACTGGACAATTACCGGCTGGCTGACGCTTGGCAGTGTGCCGGCGGTAATGCTTACCCTGTGGTTTTTGAAGAATTTACATACTGACCCCCAAGCGATGAATGCAATCATCAAGCAGGCATTGGGCTTTGTCTTGTTGCTGACCGCGCTGGCCATTTTCTTCAAGAAGCAGTTACTGGCATTGGCCCATAAGCATGCCGGCGATCGCTATCACCTCAGCGGCTCGAGCTTGAACGTGCTGACCGTGGTCACTGGCATGATACTCGGCACAATGGTGGCACTGACCTCCATCGGTGCCGGCGCCTTGGGCACTGTGGCGCTCTTTATCCTGTACCCTTTTCTGGCCACCAAGCGTTTGGTCGGAACAGAAATCGCACACGCGGTGCCCCTGACGCTGGTCGCCGGTCTGGGCCATGCGAGCATGGGTAATATGGATTGGCATCTATTAGGCTATCTACTGATGGGGTCACTGCCGGGGATTTACATTGGCAGTCATTTATCCGGCCGCATTTCTGACGAAGTATTGCGGCCTTGCCTGGCCGTCATGCTGATTTTTATTGGTTCCAAGCTGGTGTTTTGATCCCGCTGCCATACTCACCCCGAACATCGTCCGCATCGGACTGACCTGAAACACATCGCGCTGATTTTCATCGACCAATTGCTGACACTCGGGATCGATATCCTGCCAACGAAGGGTCAATCGATACACATCAAGTGCGTATGCAACTCAAGCGCCCAAGTTTCAGCTCAGAGCCAACTCAAAAGATCGAAATTGATCAAAGGTAGGGCGGCTCAGTCAGCAGAGTTGGCTGAGGGCTGTGGTGGTCAGAGATTCCTGATGTCACCTGAAACGAAAAAGCCCGGTTTTAGTGCTGGGCTTTTTGTATCTACAGCCAAGCCATCACGCCGCCATGCCGTGAGCATGTGCCGCGTCGGTGCTGGCTAAAACTGTAGGAGTTGTCGCGGCACTTGGCGGTTGCGCCCCCTGGTGCACGATCTGACTTCGTGTGGGCAGGGCTGTGTACGGCTCTTCCGTCGCTATTTATGTACGAGCCATGCTCGATCAGCTGCGATTCGTCAGGGTTTACTGCGCGACGATCGATATCAGACCTTGCGAAGGCAGGCTGGAAGATCAAGCAGGCAGTAAGAGCCAGGAAGGCTAGTTTCATTTGGTGACCGATCCTTGGTGTGTAGGGTGGTGGAGTCCGGCCTTGTGCTGGGCTTTGTCATTTTGGGGATTCGTACGGGCGCGATTACCGTTCATTCCTTCCCGCTGGATGATGGCAATTTGGGGCTAGACTACCTTTTTTTCCCTCAAAGGAGTTGACCTGTGTGGCCACGCCACCCTCGCGGCGGCCTGGGTACTCTTTGAACAGCTCGGTGAAAGCCGTGACCTGCTGTGCTTCTCCACCCGCAGAGGTGAATTGCGGGTGCGCCGCGAAGGCGGGCGCCTGGCCATGGACTTCCCGGCCAAGCAGCCCGAAGCTGTAGCGATTCCACCGGGTGTGCTGCAAGCCCTCGGCTTACAACACGCCGAGGCGCTGTATCGCATCGACGACTACCTGGTGGTGGTCGAGGATGAAGCCATCATCACTGCCGGCCGCATCACCAAGAAGCCGACATTCAATATCACGTCCACCTTACCCTGCGCCCCATCTACCCGCCGCTCCCATACGGTCGAGTAATGACCTCAAGGAGATGACCGTCGGGGTCCTCAAAATACACCCCACGGCCACCGTCGTTCCGGTTGATTTCTCCTGTCCGGTGCTTGCCAGGGTCTGCCCAATACTGCAGCCCTCGATCATGGATGCGGGCGAAGGTTTGATCGAAGTCGTCTTCGCCTATCAAGAAGGCATAATGCTGAGAGGAAATCTTGCGTTCATTCTCGTAGAAGTCGAGTGAAACGTTGTTGTTGAGTTGAACGACCAGCATGGGTCCGAATCGGGTGGCGGATTGCAGGCCCAGAACTTCCGTGAAGAATGTTGCTGATTTCTGCTTGTCGCGGCACCAGACGATAGTATGGTTTAGCTGCACGCTCACGTTGCGCCTCCTTTTTCCTCGACCAGGTTTTCGAAATAGGCTGCGAGCCTAATATTCCCTGACGCCCGGTTGTCTCTTGAAAGGCCACCATTGCCTCTGCAACCGCTTCGGAATCTCCTTCGCAGAGTCGTGTTTTCAGGCGGGTGCCGGGATCGCGAAGTTCGCCCGAGCCCACGTGGCAAACGTCGTCGGCTGTCGGCCGGCGACTCTGTTGGCCAGCGCAATCGCGTCGCGCGAATCCGCACCGAGGTAGGTGTGGGCCTCGAAGTAGGCGAGCATCTGTGCGACTTCCTTGGCGCCTGGGAACCAGCCGGCAAAGAGTTCTTGTGGGACTTGCTTGAACGAGAACTTGTGTCCCTGTCGATTCAGCGTGGCGATGACCTCATTGAAGCTCAGGAAGTCGCCGACCAGCGGCAAATATTCGCCGTGCCCCGCGAGTTCCGGCTGCGCGAATGCGCCAACCACGATATAGCCGAGTTCGGTGATGTCGCCCATATGAATGACGCGCTTCTGCGGGTCGAGCGGTATCGCCCAACCCATGGCTCCATCCGCTTGCTTCTGCGCAGCCATTACGCCGAGCAGATTTTGGTAGAAGAACGGCGCGATCACGAAGGTGTGGTGCGCGAATCCAGCCTCCCTCACGATGCGGTCGATTTTTGCTTTGTCCGTGAAATGCGGGACATCGAGCTTGCCGCGGCTGATCGTCTCCACGTTCGGAAGCGTCGACCAGATGAAGTGCTGAACGCCGGCATCTTTCGCCGCGTGAATGGCTGCGAGTGCCTGTTTGCGCTCGTCCGTGCCCGGTTCCCGGGAATTGGTTACCAGAAAAGCCCCGTGTGCTCCAGCAAACGCGGCTTTCAGTGTTTGCGGACGATCCAGATCCGCCAGCACGACTTCGTCGGCCAACTGCGGATGCTTGTCCGGATTGCGCGTCAACGCGCGTACCTTGAATTGACCGCTCGCCTGCAGCGCGCGCACAACGGCGCCGCCCTGATGACCGGTTGCGCCGACGACTGCGATGAGCTTTTTGGTGTTTGACATGGCAGTTCTCCAATGAGTAGTTTCGGTTCGGGTGCAAGTCTTCAGGCCGAAGGAGATTTCAGCGCCCCGGCAAGTACGTCGCGCAGAGGTTTGGGTGGCCGGCCGCCAAGGCGCTCGACGTCGCCGGTCACAATGTCGAACGCACCCGCCGCGAAGCTCGCCTGGATGCTGATGGCGATGTTGACGACCTCCACCGGCAGACCCGCCTGTGTCAGTCCGGCGCGCAGTTGCTCTGGCGTGACGACACGGAACGCCAGCGGCCGGCCAGTGATTTCGGCGATGAGGGCCGCGCGTTCCGCACCCGACAGGCGCTCGGGGCCGGTAGCGTTGTAGATCGCTCCTGCATGGCCGTCGCCGATCAGGATTCCGGCTGCGGCGGCTGCCACGTCACCGCGTGCAACGAAAGCAACCCGGTTCTCGGCCAGCCCGGTCAGCACGCCCTGGTTCAGCGACGCCTGCGCCTGCTGCACGAGACCTTCGGCATAGTAGTTCATACGCAGGATGGTCCAGGCCGGCGCCGTGGCGATAAGATGCTGCTCGCCCCGCCAATAGGAGGCGCTGAGCGCCGGCTCCTCCTCCTGCCGCGCGCCCGCGGTCGACATGAAGACGATATGCTCGACGCCCGCCCTCACGGCCGCATCGATGGCTGCGACGTTCTGCGCCGCGCGCTTTCCGGGCTCCAGGGTCGGGATGATGAGCAGACGGTCGAGACCCGCATAGGCCTGCGCAAGGCTTTCGGGTCGGTTGTAGTCCCCGAATCGTCCCTGAGTCGGTCCAGAGACGGTTTCGGGCGTGCGCGTAATAGCCACTACCTCGTGCCCGTCGGGACGCTGCAGCAGTTCCGAAACGACGGCACTGCCCAAATGGCCGCTGGCGCCACTCACACCGATTTTCATGTCAACCTCCGTCTTGGTCATTTTTTCGCAAGTGCATGCGCAGTTGCGCGTCCGATCCCCTTGTTGCCGCCCGTGACCAACGCTGTGGGCATGGCGCGCGCTTCGGTGGCGAGGGTGATACTCATGCGGTTTCCCTCGCGCTCTTGAGCGCCTTGGTCCACCAGGCGATGTCGTCGAGCAACTCGTTGGCGGCCCGCGCCAGGTGCGGAAAGTCATCGAAGCTCTTGCCCTGTTGCCAAATGCCCAGGAACTCCACCATGCCGATGTGAACGGCATGGCGCACTGGCGCCATCTGCAATTCGATGGTGGTCAGCCGAAGCTGCTCGACCGCGCGTGCCGCGCCGACCCCGCCGTAGCCGACGAAGCCGATCGGCTTGCGGATGAATTCCTTGTACGCATAGTCGAACGCGTTCTTCAGCACCGCGCTCGGTCCATGGTTGTACTCGGGCGTGACCACGATCAGGCCATCCAGGGTCGCGAGCTTGTCGGCCCAACGTTGCGCGGCCTCGTTCTTCAGCGCCCCCCAGGCCGGCGACATCGGCTCGTTGAAGAAGGGCAATGGGTGATCGCGCAAGTCGATCAGTTCGAAGGCGAGGTCGTCGCGTTGCTTGGCGATCTCGTGGATCCAGAGCGCAGGTTTTTTGCCGAAGCGGCCTTCGCGTGTCGAGCCGATGACGATGCCGATCCGAGGTTGTTGCTGTGGGGTCATGGTGATTACGGAAGAAGAGTTGGTCATGGCAAATCGATCTCCTTGCAAAGCCCGCTGTGGGGCGTTGGGAGCCTCGCGGCTCGATAGCTGAACAATAGGGCTGGGCCGATTGATCGACTAGCCGATACAATTGGATTGCACTCGTCCACCCACGCGAGGAATGCCCGGCCATGTTCGACCTCAATGACATCGCCATGTTTGTGCAGGTGGTGCGCAGCGGCAGCTTTGCAGAGGCGGCGCGGCGGCTGGGCTTGCCGCCCAATACCGTGAGTCGCCGCGTCCAGCAGCTCGAAGCGCAACTCGGCACGCGGCTGCTGCAACGCTCCACCCGCAAGCTCACACTCACAAGTGCTGGCCAAGGCTTTCATGAGCGTTGCGCGGGAGCGGTCGACGGCCTGCTCGAAGCGGGGCAGGAGTTGATGACGGGCAGCAGCGCACCCAGTGGCCTGGTGCGGGTGGCGGCGCCGGCTGACTTCTTCGACTTCTTCCCGATGGAGTGGGTGGCCGAGTTTCTGGCCGCGCATCCGCGCGTGCGACTCGACTTCGTGCTCAGCGATGCGAAAGCCGACTTGATCGCAGAGCAGATCGACATCGCCTTTCGCGGCGGGCCCTTGCGCGATTCAGGCTATGTCGGCCGTCAAATCTTCGACCCCCGCAGCGACGGAATGGTGGCAAGCCCCGCTTACATTGCTGCGCGCGGCTCACCCCACACACTGCAGGATCTGGTGAGCCACGACTGTGTGATCCCCGCGCATCCCAGCGGCCACGCCACATGGCGTTTGGTAGGCCCGAATGGCGAGGAAGAAGTGCAAGTCGCCGGTCGCTTCAGCGGCAATACCGCGCAGGCACTACGCAAGGCCACCGTGGCCGGACTCGGCATCGCTCTGTTGCCGCCCGCAATGGCCAAGCTCGACGTTCAGGCCGGCGTGCTCGTCCCGGTGCTGCCTCAATACCAGCGCGCCGGCTACAGCTTGAGCGTGCTGTATCCGAGCCGCCGGCACCTGCCGCTCGCGGTATCGGCGTTCATCGAGTTGGTGATCCAAAAGATGAATGTGGCAGACGCACCGCAGGTGCATCGACCTGTGCGGCGTCGATAGCGAGTGGCGGCTGGGCCTCTACGCCTGCATCACCACTACTCGCGGACGACCTGCCCGCCTTCGTGCCCACACAAGTAAGGGCGAACGAAGAACGTCGCTCCTGGACCGTCCTCGCGGTACGTGCCATCGGAATGCCTGGCCCAACCAGATTTGTAAATTCCGGTGGTTCTCAGGATGCATAGATCAGCTTTCAGAGGAAATGATTGAGTCGTGACTGGATTCAGCCGCCAGCTTCAATCGGTCAGCTTTACTAATGTATTTAGACTTGCTTGGCGGTGCCAATTTGGCACTAGCCTTTTTGGCGTGAGCCTTTAATAACTGCTTTATTTTTTTACGACGATTCATATGTTTCTACTCGGCTTGTAAATTCTTGAATGATATCAGCTTAAAATATTGAAACAGATCCCTGTAGCACGCTCTTAGTGAATAGCCCCTGGTTTCCTGGACGCCTCCGAATGACCGTTGGCCGATAGCGCACATTGAGCTTAGGGAGTTGCGTTTGGTGTCGTGCTACGTCTGTAAACGATCAGGCTGCTCGATGTCGCGATAATCAAGGTTGACTGACTTCCTCAGGGCGTGAAGCAGTCGTCCAGCCCCAGATGCGACACCCCACAGAAAGTGCGTGTGGGAATCACCGCCTGCGTGCGCTTGCGCCTTGGATAAAGAGCTACCCGGCGCGCTCGTTGCTTGCTATTGATGGAACGCTGCCCCTGCTCAGAGGTCAGCGTTCAGCCGCAACGGAATTCTGCGCTGGCCGAACGCGCCGGCATATTGCTCGAAGCGCCCGGCGATGGGGGAGTTGCACTGCGGACAGCGACCGCTTGCCGTCACCTGGTAGTGCAGGATGCGGTGCCAGTCACGCACGATCAATGGCTCGCCGCAGCCCGGACAAGCAGTCGTGCCGCCCTCAGCATCATGTACATTGCCCGTGTAGGCAAAGCGTAGCCCTTGTGCACAGGCTATCTGTCGGGCGCGGGTGAGCGTCGCCGCCGGAGTCGGCGGCGTGTCGAGCATCTTGAAATCGGGGTGGAAGGCGGTGAAGTGGATGGGCACATCCGGGCCCAGCTCCGTGAACACCCAGGCGCACAGTGCCTCGATTTCACCATTCGAATCGTTGTAGCCCGGAATCAGCAGGGTGGTAATTTCCGTCCAGACGTCGGTTTCATGCTGCAGATAGACCAGGGTATCCAGCACTGGCTGCAGATGCGCGCCGGTGAGCTTGAAATAGAAGTCGTCGGTAAAAGCCTTCAGGTCGACATTCGCCGCGTCCATCACCGCGAAGAATTCGCGCCGGGGCTCGTCGTGCACATAGCCTGAGGTCACAGCCACTGTCTTGATGCCGAGCGTATGGCAAGCGTTTGCTGTATCGATGGCGTATTCGGCAAAGATCACCGGATCGTTGTAGGTGAAGGCCACGCTGCTACAGCCCGACCTTTGCGCAGCCAGGGCTATCTGCTGCGGGCTGGCCTGATCCATCAGACGGTCCATGTCCCGCGATTTGCTGATATCCCAGTTCTGGCAAAACTTGCAGGCGAGATTGCAGCCCGCCGTGCCGAAGGAGAACACCGCCGAGCCGGGGAGGAAGTGGTTGAGCGGTTTCTTCTCGATGGGGTCGATACAAAAGCCGGATGAGCGGCCGTAGGTGGTCAGCACCATCTGCCCGCCTTCGCGCATGCGCACGAAGCAGGCGCCGCGCTGTCCGTCCCGCAGCTTGCAGTCACGAGGACACAGGTCGCACTGAATTCGGCCATCGGGCAGGTTGTGCCACCAGCGTCCCGAGTAATGTCCAGACAGGTCATTCATAGCCAGGTTCCTGCCGTTTGCTGACTGTGTCGCAGGCCAGCCGGATGTCCGCATGCCAGAAATCGGCGGGCGCGTTTCAGCCGTGTGCACTCCTCACTTGTGGGCAAACGTACAAAACTTCAGATCGGTGGCAGCCTCGCTGCAGAGCGCCCAGGATCGGCAAAAGCAATGACTGCGACAGCGATATCGTCGTGAGGGATCGCAAGGGCGCGCTAATTGATCTGCACAATGACCGGACCTTCCGTTACGACCGGCGGGTTCGCGTGAATATGCGAGGCATTTTTCTGTATCCAGTCGCGCGCGACTTTCAAGCTCTCATCGGTGCCGGCCTTGTCCGTGCAAACAGTCACCGATATACCGCCATCACCCGTATTGAGCAGTGTGTAGCTAACCAGACCAGGCACTTTGCGCAGGGTAGATTCGACGTCGGCCTTGCGCTCTTCCAGAAAATCGAAAAGCTGCTTTGCTCCAGCACCCAAGTAGGTTCTTACAACCGTATACATATGAATCTCCTTTGTGAGTTACCGTCTGAATGCCAATCCAGTTTCGCTGATGGCCGCAATCACTTGGGTTTCAGTTCGTCCCTATTTATTCAGCTTAGCCAAACGCCGGCGACAAGCGAAATGCAACGACCATCGGCTGCTCCTGGCCGATTCCCGCCTTTCACGACTGACCGGAGTCAACCCGGTCATTCGCCAGGGGGGCGCCACAGCATTTGTGGGATCACCTTCAGCAAGCATCCGCGTCAGGATTTCTCGCTCCTTCATGCCAGGCACGACGCCGCTGGTTTCTGCTTCCCGTACGGTGAAGCCTTCTTCGTTGGTCATCGTGATAGTCGCTGAGGCTCGGCCCTGTTCATCCATTTCCTTGATGAGCCAGTGGCAGCGGATGGTGTCGCCGGCATAGACCGGCTTCTTGAAGTGGAAAGTCATGCCGGACGCCAGCCAGCCGATCTCGGTGACCAGACTTGCCGTCAGCAGGCGATGGGAAATCGGCGCCCTGAAGCGGCGGGCCTCGGCGTAGCTCGCATCGAAATGCACCGGGTTGTAGTCCCGGGAAATCCTCGCGAAGAGCTAAATCTCTTCCTCGGAAAAGAGTCGGGAAACCGTGAAGCTATCACCCACGTGCAGCCCTTTTGCGGCGCGCTGTCTGAAGCTGATCACTGAATAATCCTTCGTCGTGGTTTTTATGGATTGGTCACTCATCGCACGGGTAGCGGCAAGGGAGTGTTCAATAAATAAGAAATGAATTAACCGCCCAAGCCACTAGCTATCCGGTCAGTACTCCGTTGAGCTTTCTGCATCGACGCTTTGAAGTCATTGTTTTGATGACGGGCTCGCTATACTTCACGTGTCGGCATCATCTGTCATCAAATGTTAAGTCACTGACGCTCAATGAAAAGCAGGCGCTTTGTGCGTGACGATACTGGCTTGGTCACCGAAGTCGGTCAGTTAATCGAAAACCCGCTTATACATTACGTCGGATGCCTCTCCGCCTTGACGGGGGGCTGTCAGTTGCATCTCAGTAAAACAATCCTGGAGAGAGCAGCATGAAGTTCAGTCTTGTTGATAACGGCAACCCCAGCCGCCGGCGCGTTCTACGCGATGCCTTCGCCCTGGCTCTGGCAGCTTCTCCATTGGCAAACCTCGCCAGGGCAGCCGACGAAACACCGGAAGAAGTGACCTTTGCTGCCGGCCCACGACCGCTGGTGCAATACCCGCAAAAACGACCGTTGACCCTGGTGACCAGCCGCCCACCGCACCTTGAGACGCCATTCCCCGTCTTCAACGAAGGGCCCATCACGCCGAATGACGCCTTCTTCGTGCGTTACCATCTGGCCAATATCCCTACCAGCATTGATCCGGACAGCTATCGTCTGACGATCAAGGGCTCGGTCAACACGCCGCTGTCACTTTCCCTTACAGAACTCAAGGCCCTCGCCGAACCGGTAGAAGTGGTGGCCGTCAATCAGTGTTCGGGTAACAGCCGTGGCTTCTCGATGCCGCGCGTGTTCGGCGCTCAGCTGGGCAATGGTTCAATGGGTAATGCCCGCTGGGTGGGGGTACCGCTCAAGGCGGTATTGGAAAAGGCAGGGGTGAAAGCCGACGCCAGGCAAGTGACATTCCGTGGGCTCGATAAGCCAGTGCTGCCAAGCACGCCGGAGTACATCAAGGCCCTGGACATCAGCCATGCCATGGACGGCGAGCCCATGATCGCCTGGTCTATGAATGGTACCGACCTGCCATTTCTCAACGGTTACCCGATACGTCTGGTGGTGCCAGGCTATTTCGGTACGTACTGGGTCAAGCACCTGAGTGAAATCGAAGTCGTCGACCACACCTACGACGGTTTCTTTATGGCTAAAGGCTACCGCGTTCCGGACAACGATTGTTTCTGCGTCGCCCCCGGCACCACTGCGGCGCAAACGCGGCCGATATCCAAGATGCCGGTACGCAGTTTCATCACCAGCGTCAAACACGGCGATGTGTTGCCGCTGAAAAAAAGCGTGGTGCTCAAGGGCATTGCGTTCGACGGCGGCGTTGGAGTGAACAAGGTGGAAGTGTCGATCGACGGCGGAAAAAGTTGGCGAGAAGCCAAGCTTGGTGCGGATCTTGGGCGTTTCTCCTTCCGTGAGTGGACGTTGCCGATCACCTTTACCAGCAAGGGCGCCACACAGTTAATGGTACGAGCCAGTAACAGTGCGGGCGAGACGCAGCCGTTGCGAGCCGACTGGAACCCCGGTGGCTACCGCCGCCACGTCGTAGAAACCAGCCACGTGACCGTCGCCTGAGGGGGCCCCGCATGAAACGCATGACCACCTTGCTGTGCGCGGCTCAGGTTTGTTTGGCTGCCATGGCTAGCGCAGCGCCACTATCGATCACGTTGCCGCCCGAAACGGCTGTGCTCAAGCCCAATGCGCTGCCTGGCTACCAGTTGGCCCAGCAGAAATGCTCCACCTGCCATTCTGCCGATTACATCAACTTCCAGCCTCCTGGCATGACCCTGGCGCAGTGGACTGGAGAAGCGAGCAAGATGCAGCACGTGTATGGTGCTCCGATCAGCGATCAGGATGTGAACATCATCGGCGCCTACCTTGCGGTGACCTACGGCAGTGCCCATGCCAGCGATGCCGATGTGCAGGCTGCCTCGAACCCATCGCCAGGCCAGACCCCGGCGGCGCCGGTAGCCAAAGTCGACGCCATGGCCTTGCTGCAGAGCAACTCCTGTCTGTCCTGCCACGCGATCGATCATAAGGTCGTAGGCCCGGCCTATCACGATGTGGCTGCCAGGTATGCCAATGACCCGCAGGCACTGGCCAAGGTAACGTCCAGCATTCAGCACGGCAGTGCCGGCAAATGGGGGGATATCGCGATGCCGCCTTTCGCGCAGTTAAGCCCGGACGACCTGCAAACCCTGGCGACTTTCGTACTGCACCAGTAAGCCCGGCCCCGGCTCGGCCAGATACTTGATGGTGTAATGCAGCCGAACTCAAAACGCTGTGGACGCCGAGTACTGTCTGGAACTGGAGAGCCTGATCAGCAAACACTCCGCGGTGATGTGGGTCGCGGTCGTGGGCATTGCCGATAAGCAATGGGGTGAACGCCCCATGGCCCTGGTGGTGTGCGAGTCGGGGGCATACCTTGACCGAGCACATTGGCTTCCCACACCGGGTTTATTTAACGGCATAAACCTTTCGTACATACCGAGTGCTTTTCCACGCGCACGGCGTACCTTGCGCTACGAACACGGTGTCACCGGTGTTGACCGTCAGGCTCGTTCCGTCGGGAGCCAGCAGGGTGACGCTGCCTTCGATCAGGTGCATCAGCTCATTGAGTTTGTGCGCTCGAGTATGGCGTTCGTAAGGTGTCGAGTCCCAGACACCCACTCGCAGGTCTGTTGTGTCGTCTTCGAAGGCATTGCGTGACCGGCACTGCGGAGCGGGCCCGATCAGTATGTGTGGTTCCGGTGCCGCCGAGGGAGACAGCATCGCCTGCGGGTCGAGCGCTGTCAGTCCTGGTGTCGGGGCAGCGGTGGGGCGGGTTACCGCGCAGAATGCCCACCGAGTATTGGTTTGCGCCTCGATCCGCAACGCGGTCCCGCGACCGATCACTGCGCTGGCTCCGATCCCCAGTTCCAGCGTCTGCCCCGGAGATTGCAGTACGACGTGGCCGGCGTGGACCACGATCACTTCGGTATGTGGAAAATCATCAATACTGAGCGCGCCGGACGCATGCACGGTCCCCGCAGATACCCCATCGGGTCCGGTGTAGGCGACCTGACGACTGTCCATAAACGGATCGATGGAGCTCAAAGGCGCTGCATTGAAGGAGGTAGAAACACTGCTGCCGTCGGCGCGGGCCAGCAGCATAAGGGTAGGTTGGGACATACGGGTGACGCTCCATGGAAACAGGGTGTAGAGGGTGTTGGGCGCAAGTGGCTGTATCGCGCACCGTTGTCAGCCAATGGCTTGGGTCACGAGTGCGAACTGCCGGACGCCGTTGAGCGCTTGCGGCGGTGTGCCCCGTGCCATTTGCGCCACGGTGTCGACCTGCTTGAGGCCAGCCAGCCCTAGCCACTCGTTCAAGCCACAGTCGGCCGGAATGTCGATGCGCACGAAGGCATCCGGCACTTGGGCCAGCAACTCCGCGATCAGGTGTTTGGCCTGTTCGAGGTTTTCTGCGACGACCGGGCCGATGCAGCGACCGCGGCCGAACGGACGCAGCAGGGCGAAGGCGCGCAATTGGCCGTCGCGCTCGATACCTACCGAGTGCTCGACGATATCGAACAGCTCCGTGAGCACGGTTTTCCGCTCCAGCCCGCTGCCGGCGTTGGCCAGGAAAATTTGCTGAGCCCGATCAGACTCACGTAGTGGGCGGCATTGCTCACCGTCTGCCAGCGGTTCGGGTGCGGGTGCTTGCGCCTGGCCTTGATGCTGCTGAACCCGGCCGAACTCGATAAAGCCCTGGCTGGCGTAAAGCGGCGCACCGGCAAGGGTGGCATTCAGCATCGGGGTACGTGATGTGCAGGCGTCAAGTGCCTGCTCCATCAGCTGGCGACCGATACCCTGGCCTTGATAGTCGTTGCTGACAATCACCAGGCCGATTGTGGCGAACTCACCCTGAGGGCAGGCGAAAGCCGTGCCGATCAGACGCTCGCCGTCCAGGACCACAAAGCCTTCGCTGACCCGCTGCAACATGGTCCAGTCTTCCAGGCGATGGGGCCACTTCAACTGCACGGACAAGGCATGGGCCGAGGGCAGGTCGGCGGCCGTCATCGGGCGATAGACATAAGCAGATTGTTGCGAGGCGGACATGGCAAGTCTCCGTTGGACAGTGTGCGCGATCAACCGCTTTGCGGCGCGATGGAGCCTGTATCCCATCTGTGTGAAGGCCTGACAAGGGGGGCTGGAACATTCGGCAGATTCCGCACGCCCAAGGCCCACAGACCACACTTACTACTTAATTGCACACTAAGGTCGGCAGCAAATGCTTGGGCTTTTTTTCTACGATGGAGGCCTGAGTTCACGACTCGCCGTCCCTTTTTGGAGTGCTCCATGGATAGCTTCGATCCTCGTCTCATCGCTGTGCGCAGCGCTCATTTCATCGCCGGAAAATACCGCGATGCTCAACCGGGCCTGGAGGTCGTGCGACCGTCGGACGGCCAGGTCTATGCCCAACTGCCGATCGCCGATGCCGACCTGGTGGATGAAGCCGTCAACAATGCCTGGCAGGCTTTCAACCGCAGCGATTGGGCAAGCCGCCCACCCCGGGAGCGGGCGCGGGTCATGCGCCGCTGGGCCGACCTGATCGAAGCCGATGCAGCCGTCCTGGCACCGCTCGAAGCGGTGGGCTCGACCCGTCCCCATAAAGACGTGATCGCCTGGGATATTCCCTATGTGGCGGAAGGCATTCGCTTCTTTGCCGAACTGGCGGACAAACACGGCGGCCATGTTGCAGCCACCCAGACGGATCGGCTGGGCATGCAGATCGCCGAACCTTACGGCGTCATCGCCGCCATCGCGCCGTGGAATTTCCCCCTGAGCATGGCCTCCTGGAAAGTTGCCCCGGCATTGGCGGCAGGTAATGCCGTGGTGCTCAAACCGTCGGAGTTGACGCCGTTCTCCAGTCTGCGCTTTGCCGAGCTGGCGTTGCAGGCGGGTATTCCGGCCGGGATCTTCAACGTGGTCCAGGGCGATGGTCGCGTCACCGGCGATGCCTTATGTCGCCACCCGCGTGTGGCCAAGGTGACCTTTACCGGGTCCACGGCGACCGGGTCGAGCATCATGTCCACCTGTGCACTGACAGGGCCGAAACCGGTGACACTGGAACTCGGCGGCAAGAGCCCGCAACTGGTCTTCGCCGATGTGCCGGATATCGCGAAAACCGCTCGCACCGTGGCGCTGGCCATTACCGGTAATGCCGGGCAGGTCTGCGTGTCCGGTTCGCGGCTGTTGATCCAGCGTTCGATCATGGAACCGTTTATCGCGCACTTGCAGGCGTATATCGAGGAGCTGCGTCCAGGTCCGACCTGGTCGAGCGAGAGCACGCTGTCACCGATCATTTCCCGTTTACAGGCCAGCCGCATCGACGGTATCGTCCAGCGCTCGCGTCAGGCCGGGGCCGAGGTACTGACCGGCGGCGGATTGTTCGAGGGCCTGGGCGGTGCTTATTACCAGCCAACCTTGCTGGCCGGTCTGGATAATGAGAACCCGGCGGTGTGCGAAGAAATCTTCGGCCCGGTACTGACGATCCAGGCGTTCGATGATGAAGAGCAGGCACTGAGCCTGGCCGCGCATGCCACCTACGGCCTGGCGGCGGGCGTGCACACCGCCGACATCAACCGCGCCCTGCGCCTGGTTCGGCGCCTGGAGGCGGGGACGGTGTGGGTCAATCGTTACGGGCGCAGCAATGACTACATCCTGCCGACCGGCGGCTACAAACGCTCCGGCATCGGCAAGGACCTGGGGCGAGAAGCGTTCGAAGCCAATTTGCGATTCAAGAGTGTGCTGATCGATATCGCTGGCTAACCCGCCGATCAATTAACAAACGACGTAATCCGTAGCAGCTGCCGAGCCTGCGAGGCTGCGTTCGGCTGCGAAGCAGTCGCAAAATCAGAACTCGCGGTACATCAGACAGATCCCGCACACCGGGTTTACGACTGCTGTGCAGCCGAACGCAGCCTCGCAGGCTCGGCAGCTGCTACAGGGATCGTAGGCAGGTTTCAAACCGCACCCAAACGGGCGCTTCCTCAGGGAAGCGCCCGTTTTCGTTCGGCCCGGCGCAGGTTCTGCGGTGAATCCGTGCGTGCTTGAGCCTTGCGGCGCTATAAAGGTCCATAAGAGCGCACAAATACGGGGTTTGCCCAAGGCTGGAGCGAGCCGCAAAGTCTGCTGAGGGGGGGCGGTAAAACGGTGGTTTGTATCAAGCAGAGGTCGCTTTTAACGCCATCTGCTGATTTCACGGTGTTGTAATGACGGTGTGCTGCAACGTTGCATCACGGCTCCCGGAACGGAGCGAATGCTTGTCACGCCATGACCTCAACGAACTTTCAGGACCGCACTCAATGAGCTTTCTTCGCCCCAAATTCATTACGTTCGACTGCTACGGTACGCTGACCAATTTCCACATGGGAACGATGACTCGCGAACTGTTCGCCGATCGAGTCGTGCCCGAGCAGATGGATCAGTTCGTCAAGGACTTCTCCGCCTATCGCCTGGACCAGGTCATGGGTGACTGGATGCCGTATGACGAGATTCTCAAGACCGCCCTGGCGCGGACCTGCAAGCGTTGGGGGATCGAATACCGTGACGAAGGTCAGCTGTATTACGACGCCGTGCCAACCTGGGGCCCGCACCCTGACGTACCGGCCGGCCTGTCGAAAATCGCCGACAAGATCCCTCTGGTGATTTTCTCCAACGCCAGCAACAGCCAGATCATGTCCAACGTCGACAAGCTCGGCGCGCCGTTCCACAAGGTCTTCACCGCCGAACAGGCTCAGGCCTACAAGCCGCGTCTGGCGGCATTCGAGTACATGCTCGATAACCTCAACTGCGGTCCGGAAGACATCTTGCATGTGTCTTCCAGCTTCCGTTACGACCTGATGCCGGCCCACGACATGAAGATCAAGAACAAGGCCTTCGTCGCCCGTGGCCACGAAGTCCCGGCCAATGCGTTCTATGGCTATCAGCAGATCACCGACATCGGCGGGCTGGCCGCGCTGGTCGGTCTCTGAGTCGTAAGGGTAACGGCACTGTTCAAGGCACTCTTTTTGGCATAGGCGGTTTAGACATGCGCAGCGAATCCTACTGGCTCGACACCGCTCCGGCATTCACCGGTGCCCAGCTCGGTGCACTTCCCGGGCAGGTCGACGTGGCCATTGTCGGTGGCGGTTTCACCGGTCTGGCGGCGGCTCGGGCGCTGGCCTTGAAGGGCGCCAGTGTGGTGGTGCTGGAAGCCGGCCGGGTGATTGGCGAGGCGTCAGGGCGCAACGGCGGCCAGTGCAATACCGGCGTTGCTCAGGACTATGCCGGCTTGAGCGCCAGCCTTGGCGCCGACAAGGCGCGGGCCTATTACCAGGCTTATGAAAGCGCTGTGCTGAGCGTCGTTTCGCTGGTGGAGCAGGAGCAGATCGCCTGCGACCTCAAGCGCAACGGCAAGCTCAAGCTGGCAGCCAAGCCGCTGCATTACGAAGGGCTGGCGCGAACCTGCGAACTGATTCGCCGGGAGGTCGATGCCGATGTCGAGTTGCTGTCTGCCGAACAAACCCGAGCCGAGGTCAACTCGGCCCAGTTCCACGGCGGCCTGTTGCAGCGCAATGGCGTGCAGATGCATGTCGGGCGCTTCGGTGTCGGTTTGGCGCAAGCCGCCGCACGCCACGGCGCACTGATCTATCAAGGCACGCCGGTGACGGACTGGAAAGCCAATGCCAACGGCTATCAGGTCAACACCACCAAGGGTTCGCTGCAAGCCGGGCAGGTTCTGCTGGCCACCGGCGCCTGTCAGCACGGTGGATTGAGCTGGTATCGGCGGCGGATCGTTCCGGTCGGCAGCTTTGTCATTGCCACCGAGGTTTTGCCCAAGGCCTTGATCGACCAACTGCTGCCGACCCGGCGCGCCTACGTCACCAGCCGCATGATCGGGAATTACTTTCGCCTGACGCCCGACAACCGTCTGCTGTTCGGCGGCCGGGCACGTTTCGCCATGTCCAACAGCGTTTCCGACGCCAAGAGCGGCAAGGTACTGCACGCCGCGATGGTGCAGATGTTCCCGCAGTTGGCCGACGTGAAGATCGACTATTGCTGGGGCGGTCTGGTGGACATGACCTCCGACCGGCTGCCGCGTGCCGGCCAGCATGGCGGGGTTTATCACTCCATGGGCTACAGCGGCCATGGGGTACAGATGTCGGTGCACATGGGCCAGGTCATGGCCGAGGTCATGGACGGCAAGGTCGAGGCCAACCCCTGGCGCGAACTGGACTGGCCGGCGATTCCCGGGCATTTCGGCAAGCCCTGGTTCCTGCCGCTGGTGGGCGCTTATTACCGGTTCCAGGACTATTTGCACTGAGTTGATGTTGTGGTGTCACCGTCGTTTGCGTTTCCAGGACGTTCCGGTCAACCGGAACACTCGAGCCTTCTCTTTATCGACAGGTACAACTGATATGACTGACAACAAGACCGACCCAAAACTGATCTCGGGCCAAGAGAGTCTGCGGGTATTCGAAGGGCTCAATCGCGGCATGTCGCGCCGCAGTGCCTTGCAAATGCTGGGGGTGGCCGGGGTTGCCGCAGCGGGCGCCGGTAGCCTGTTCGGTGCCGCCGGCAAGCTGTTTGCCGACGAAGCCGCAAGCCCTGGCAAAGGCAAGCCGGGCGGGCGGATTCGCGTCGCCGGCATGTCCAGCTCCACCGCCGATACGCTGGATCCGGCCAAAGGGGCGCTGTCCACCGACTACGTGCGCCACTTCATGTTCTACAACGGCCTGACCCGTTTCGACAGCCATCTGGTGCCGCAGCTGGAACTGGCCGAGCGCATCGATAACACCGATGCCACGCTGTGGACCATCACCCTGCGCAAGGACGTAACGTTCCACAACGGCAAAACCCTGAGCGCCGCCGACGTGGTGTTCTCATTGTCGCGACACAAGGATCCGCTGACCGGTTCCAAGGTCATGCCGCTGATGGAGCAGTTCGTCGAGATCAAGGCCACTGGCGCCAACGAGGTACAGATCCGCCTGAGCGCACCGAACGCCGAACTGCCGTCGATCCTGGCGGTGTCGCACCTGCTGATCGTTCCCGAAGGCACCACCGACTTCAACCAGGGCATCGGCACCGGGCCGTTCAAGGTCAAGGAGTTCAAACCGGGCGTGCGCTCGATTGCTGCGCGCAATACCGGCTACTGGAAACCGGGCCTGCCTTATCTGGACGAGATCGAGTTCATTGCCATTGCCGACGAGCCATCGCGGGTCAACGCGCTGCTGTCGGGCGACGTGCACATGATCAACGAGGTCAACCCGCGTTCGACCACGCGAATCAAGGCCAGCGCCGGTCACCGGGTCGTCGATGCGCCGTCGGGCAACTACACCGACTTGATCATCCGTCAGGATCAGATGCCCGGCAAAAGCCCGGAATTCACCCAGGCCCTCAAGCATCTGATGGACCGTGAGCAGATCAAGTCCGCGGTATTCCGTGGGTTTGCGGTGGTCGGCAATGACCATCCGATCGCTCCCGGTTCGCGCTACTACAACGCCGACCTGCCGCAGACGGTCTATGACCCCGAGAAGGCGCGTTTCCTGCTGAAAAAAGCCGGGATGGACAATGTCAGCATGGCGCTGGCCGCTTCGCCAGCCGCCACCGGCTCGGTGGACATCGCGGTGCTGTTGCAGCAGTCGGCGAAACAGGCCGGGCTCAAGCTCGATGTCAACCGCCTGCCCAGCGATGGTTACTGGTCCAACCACTGGATGAAGCATCCGTTGAGCTTCGGCAACATCAACCCGCGACCTAACGCCGACGTGATGTTCTCGCAGTTCTTCCAGTCGAGCGCGCCGTGGAACGAATCGGGCTGGAAGAACGAGCAGTTCGACCAGTTGCTGATGCTCGCCCGGGGCGAAACCGACGACGCCAAGCGCAGCAAGATGTACGCGGACATGCAGACCCTGGCGCATGAACACTGCGGCATTGGCATTCCGGTGTTCATCAGCAACATCGATGGCGTCGACCAGCGCATCAAAGGCTATGGCAGCAACCCGCTGGGCGGTTTCATGGGTTACATGTTCGCCGAGCAGGTCTGGCTGGACGCTTGATGGGCTGGTGCAGGTTCTTGCGGGAGTAGTGCTATGAATTGCAACACACTGTGGCTGATCGGTCGGCGCCTGGGCGCTGCGATCGTGACCTTGTTGATCGTGTCGATGGTGGTGTTCGCCATCACGGCGGTGCTGCCGGGAGACGCGGCGCAACAGGCCCTTGGGCAGTTTGCGACGCCGGAACAAGTGGCGGCGCTACGCCTGAAACTGGGGCTGGATCAGTCCGGTGTGGTGCGTTACCTGCATTGGCTGATGAACCTGCTCAGCGGCGACATGGGCCTGTCCGTCTCCAATGCCATGCCGGTCGGCGAATTGATGGCCGGGCGGGTTCCCAACACCTTGATGCTGGCGGCCGCCACGGCGCTGGTGTCAGTGCCGGTGGCCTTGATTCTGGGTATTGGTTCGGCCATGGGCCGGGGCGGGCGCATCGACAGCTTCCTCAGTCTTGTCACCCTGGCAATGGTTGCAGTACCGGAGTTTCTGGTAGCGACCCTGGCGGTGCTGATTTTTGCGGTGAACCTGGGCTGGCTGTCGGCGTTGTCCTATGCCAGCGACATCACCTCACCGCTGCAATTCCTGCGCACTTACGCCTTGCCGGTGATGACGCTGTGCTGCGTGATCGTCGCGCAAATGGCGCGCATGACCCGGGCGGCGGTGATCGATCAACTCGATAGCCCTTATGTGGAAATGGCCCGGCTCAAAGGCGTGAGCCCGGTGCGGATCGTCTTGCGTCATGCCTTACCCAATGCCATCGGACCGATTGCCAATGCCATCGCCTTGAGTCTGTCCTATCTGCTGGGCGGGGTGGTGATCGTCGAGACGATCTTCAACTATCCCGGCATCGCCAGCCTGATGGTCGATGCGGTGACCAACCGTGACATGGCGCTGGTCCAGGCCTGCACCATGCTGTTTTGTACGGCGTACCTGGGATTGGTGCTGATTGCCGACCTGTGCGCGATTCTTTCCAATCCAAGGCTGAGAAACCAATGAACAAGCTCATTGTGAAATCGATGCCTGCGACTCCCGACCTGTCGGTTGGCAAGGTGCCTCATGGACCGTCCTGGCTGGGTCTGGTCGGGGCTGCGATGTGTTTTATCTGGTTGCTGGTGGCGGTCTTCGGCCCGTGGCTGGCGCCGCATCCGGTAGGCGAAGTGGTCTCTGACAATGTCTTCGACAGCCTGAGTGCTGCGTACCCGTTCGGCACCGATTACCTGGGCCGCGACATGCTCAGCCGGATCCTCGTTGGTGCACGTTTCACTGTCGGCCTGGCGTTGGTTGCCGCGGTGCTCGCCAGTGGTCTGGGCACCAGTTGCGCACTGCTGTCGGTAGTCTCGCCCAAGTGGCTGGATGAGGTGATCAGTCGCTTGATGGACGCCTTCATTTCAATCCCGAGCAAGATGCTGGCGCTGATCATGGTCTCGGCCTTCGGCTCCTCGGTGACGTTGCTGATCTGCACGGCGGTGCTGAGTTTCACCCCCGGTGCGTTCCGCATCGCCCGCAGCATGGCGGTGAACATCGAAGCGCTGGAGTACGTACAAGTGGCCCGAACCCGTGGCGAACGCCGGCTGTATATCGCGTGTGTGGAAATCCTGCCAAACATGCTCAACCCGGTGCTGACCGACCTGGGGCTGCGCTTCGGTTTCATCGTGTTGTTGCTCAGCGGCATGAGTTTCCTCGGTCTGGGTGTGCAGCCGCCGGATGCCGACCTCGGTTCACTGGTGCGCGAGAACATCGGCGGCCTCAATCAGGGCGCGCCAGCCATCGTGATTCCGGCCCTGGCCATTGGCACCCTGACCATCGGTGTGAATTTGTTCATCGACAGACTGTCGTCCCGACGTAGTCGACGTGCGGGAGGTCATTGAGATGAGTGAATTGATTCGAGTCCAGGACCTGCGCGTGGTCGCCTGTGGTTTACGCGGCGAGGTGGAAATCGTCAAGGGCGTGAGCTTCTCCCTGGAAAAAGGTGAAGTACTGGCGCTGATCGGTGAGTCCGGTTCCGGCAAGACCACCATCGCCCTGGCGCTGCTCGGTTACGCCCGGCGCGGTTGTCGGTTGGCTGGCGGCGTGGTGCAAGTCGGCGAGCACGACATGCTGGCGTTGAGCGAAAACCAGTTGCAAGGCCTGCGCGGCAACCGTGTGTCTTATATCGCCCAAAGCGCCGCTGCGGCATTCAATCCGGCGAAAAAGCTGATCGACCAGGTGGTGGAGGGCGCATTGATTCATGGCCTGGGCAGCCGGGCCGTGCTCGAAGCCAAGGCCATCGAGCTGTTCCGCGACCTGGCCCTGCCGGACCCCGATCACATTGGCCAGCGCTATCCCCATCAGGTCTCCGGCGGGCAACTGCAGCGGGTGATGGCGGCCATGGCGCTGATCAGCGATCCGTTGTTGGTGGTGCTCGACGAACCGACCACCGCCCTCGACGTGACCACTCAAATCGACGTGCTGCGCGCGTTCAAGCGGGTAGTGCGCGAGCGTGGCGCGACGGCGGTCTACGTATCCCACGACCTGGCCGTGGTGGCGCAGATGGCCGATCAGATTGTGGTACTCAATGGTGGCCAGATCTTCGAACAGAGCGCCACCGCGCCTTTGCTCAAAGGCCCCACCCATGAATACACCCGCAGCCTGTTGGCGGCGGCACGGCCGGATACAACGATTCGCCCGCCCTGCGGTGTCGCCGAAGACGAACCGCTGCTGACCATCAAAGGACTGACCGCCGGCTATGGCAACAAGAACCTGCAAGGCATGCCGTCGATCCGCGTCCTGGAAGACATCGACCTGACGGTGCGCAGGGGCCAGGCCATCGGCGTGATTGGTGAGTCGGGCTCTGGCAAGTCGACCCTGGCGCGGGTGGTGGCCGGGTTGCTGACACCGGCCTTGGGTGGCCTGACCTTCGATGGTCAGCCGTTGGGTGGCAGCCTGTCGTCGCGCACCGACGAGCAGTTCCGACGCATTCAAATGGTCTTCCAGAATGCCGACACCGCGCTCAACCCCATGCACAGCGTCAGCACCATTCTGAGCCGGCCGTTGAAGATGTATTTCCGCCTCAAGGGCGCCGCGTTGCGCCAGCGTATCGATGAGCTGCTGGACCTGGTGCGCTTGCCACGCAGCCTGGCCGAGCGTCGCCCGAATGAACTCTCCGGCGGGCAAAAGCAACGGGTCAACCTGGCCCGGGCCCTGGCCGCCAAACCGGACCTGATTCTGTGCGACGAAGTGACCTCGGCGCTGGATACCGTGGTCGGCGCGGCGATTCTCGAACTGTTGCGCGACTTGCGCCAGGAACTGGGGGTGTCCTATCTGTTCATCAGCCATGACATCTCAACCGTGCGGGCGCTGTGCGATGACATCGTGGTGATGTACAGCGGCCACAAGGTCCAGGCCGGCAGTCGGCAGTCGTTCGCCCAGGCACCGTTCCATCCCTACACCGACCTGTTGATCCACTCGGTGCCGGAGCTGCGCCAGGGTTGGCTGGAGAATTGTGGCACCACCTGCGGCACGCTGCCGCCGATCGGTGCGAAGGCCAACGTGCCGCAGCTGTGCACCTTTCTCAATCGCTGCCCGGTGCGCGTCGATGGCGTGTGCAATCGCACCGCGCCGAACCGTCGGACGATTGTTGGCGGCAGTGAAATCCTTTGCCATCACGACAGTGCCGAGTTGCTGAAGACTCAGCAGGATTTAAACACCATGACCCTGGGAGCCTATGCATGAAGGGGCGTTTTGTGAGGCTGGCCGAGCAGGGCCGACTGACCGTCAATTTGAAGGTGGACGGCGTACCCATCGAGGCGTTGCAGGGCGATACCCTGATGGTCGCGTTGCTGACCCAGGGCTCGGCCTTGCGCCAATCGGAGTTCGATTCGGGCCGACGCGCCGGTTTTTGTCTGATGGGCGCCTGTCAGGATTGCTGGGTCTGGACCCGCAACGGTGAACGTCTGCGCGCCTGTTCCAACGAAGTCCGTGAAGGGCTGGATATCGTCACTACACAACCGGAGGCGATATGGCCACTGCACGGCTGAGCACCCATCGAGTCGTTATCGTTGGCGCCGGGCCGGCCGGCATTCGCTGCGCCGAAACCTTGCTGGCGGCGGGCTGCAAGCCGATTCTGATCGATGAAAATCGCCGGGATGGCGGGCAGATCTACCGTCGCCAACCGGAAGGTTTTACCCGCGATTACGTCACGCTTTACGGCACCGAGGCCGCCAAGGCCCGGGACCTGCACCTGAGCTTCGACCGCCTGCGCGGGTTGATCGACTATCGCCCGGACACCCTGGTGTGGAACCTCACGCCGGGGCAACTGTGCTGTGTCACCCAGGGCAAGCACTCGACCGTCGACTACGACGCGCTGATCCTCTGCACCGGCGCCACCGACCGCTTGATGCCGATTGAAGGCTGGCAGTTGGCGGGCACCTACAGCCTCGGCGGGGCGCAGATCGCGCTCAAGTCCCAGGCGGTGTCCATTGGTCATAGCGTGGTGTTCATGGGCAGCGGGCCGTTGCTGTATCTGGTCGCCAGTCAATACCTCAAGGCCGGTGCCAACGTGGCGGCGGTGCTCGACACTTCGCCGCTGAGCAAGCGCATCGGCGCGTTACCGAAATTGCTGGCGCGCCCCGGTTTACTGTTCACCGGCATGAAACTGTTGGCGCAACTGTATCGGGCCAGGATTGCTGTGCACTTGGGGATCAAACCGCTGCAAGTGATGGGTGACGCTGCGAGCGGCGTCAGTGGTGTGCGGGTGCTGACCGCCGCAGGCGAGACATTGGCGGTGGATTGCGATGCCGTGGCCCTGGGTTATCACCTGCGCCCGGAAACTCAACTGGCAGATCTGGCCGGTTGCCGTCTGCGTTTCGATGAGGCGTCCAGCCAATGGTTGCTGGCCACCGATGAAGAAGGCCGGACCACGGTCAGTGGTGTGTATGCCGCTGGTGACGGCTCGAAGATTCGCGGAGCCGATGCGGCCGAACACGCCGGGCGCCTGGTGGCGATGGCGCTGCTGGAAGATCTGCAGCAACCGGTGGACGCCGGGCTGCGGGCCGAACAGCGGCGTGCCCTGGCGGTGATGGACGAATTTCGTCTCGGTCTGGCCCAGGCATTTCCCTGGCCGGCGGCCCAGGCCAAGGCACTGCCGGACGAAGCCATCGTCTGTCGCTGTGAAATGATCAGCGCCGGTGAACTGCGTCGCACGGTCAGCGAAAAGGGCGCCTGCGAAGTCAATCGGGCCAAGGCGTTCAGCCGGGTCGGCATGGGCCGGTGCCAGGGCCGTTATTGCTCCCAGGCCGGAGCCGAGGTGATTGCCGCCGCGGCCGGCGTCAATGTGCAACAGGTCGGCCGCCAGCGTGGTCAGGCGCCGGTCAAACCGCTTTCGATGCTCACCGAGGAGGTGTCGCCATGACGGTACAGAAAGCCGATGTGGTGATTGTCGGCGGCGGCCTGATGGGCTCGGCGGCGGCGTTTTTCCTGCGCCGACGCGGGCAGTCGGTGATCCTGCTGGAGCGCGACCAGATCGGTCAGTACGCCAGCGGCGTGAACTTCGGCAACGTCCGGCGCCAGGGGCGTTTCCTTGGGCAGCTGGAATTGGCCAACCGTTCCTGGGCGCTGTGGAAGCGCTTGCCGGAGCTGATCGACGACGACCTCGAGTTCATCGCCAGCGGGCACATGCGGGTGTGTTACCGCGAAGACGAAATCGCCGAGCTTGAAGCCTATGCCGCAGCTCCCGAGGCGGCGCAGCTGGACCTGAAAATCTATCGAGGTGCAGAGCTGCACCAGCGTTTCCCGTTCCTCGGACCGGATGTGAAGGGCGGCTCCTACGCACCCCACGACGGGCACGCCAATCCGCGTCTGGCGGCACCGGCGTTTGCCCGGGCGGCACGACGCCTCGGCGCGCGGATCGAAGAACAGACGGAAGTTGCCGAGGTGCAGAAGGTGGGCGGTGAGTTCAACATCACCACCACCGATGGTCGCCAGTTCAACGCCGAACGCTTGCTGATTACCGCCGGTGCCTGGGGGCAGAAGCTTTCGGCACAGTTCGGCGAGCCGGTGCCACTGGATACCCATGGCCCGCAAATGGCCGTCACCGAGCCGGTGCCGTATGCCTTGCCGACGGTGATCGGCGTGTACACCAGGATCCCCGAAGAAGTGATTTATTTCCGCCAGATTCCTCGCGGCAACATCGTCATCGGCGGTGGCTACCGCAGCAAACCGGACATGCTCACCCGCAGGGCTCAGGTCGAGCCGCGCAGCATTCTCAACCAGATCCAGCAGATGCGCCGCCTGCTGCCGGGTGTCGGCAACCTGAACATCATCCGGGTCTGGAGCGGCATCGAAGGTTACCTGCCCGATTCCCTGCCGGTGATGGGCCCCAGCGGCACCGTCGACGGGTTGTTCTACGCGTTCGGTTTCTGCGGTCACGGGTTTCAGCTCGGCCCGGGCGTCGGCGATGTGATGGCCGAACTGATCAGCACCGGCAGCACCAGCACTTCGATTGAGCCGTTCTCTATCCGCCGGTTCGCCCCTTCAGCCGAGCAACGGAGCAAGGCCTCATGAAACCCCGTGTACTGGATATTCTCAAACGCTTGATGGCCTTCGATACCGTCTCCTCGGAGTCAAACCTGGCCTTGATCGAGTACGTGCGCGAACTGCTGCTGAGCAAGGGCATCGAGTCGCTGATCGTCAAGGACGAAAGCGGCCGCAAGGCCAACCTGTTCGCCAGTACCGGGCCTGGCGAGTTGCCTGGCATCTTGCTGTCCGGGCACACCGATGTGGTCCCGGCGGCGGGCCAGGCCTGGACCTTCCCGGCGTTTCAGGCGACGGTGCAGGACGGGAGGATTTACGGCCGCGGCAGCTGCGATATGAAGGGCTTCATTGCCCTGGCCATCGACGCCATGCTCGATGCGGCGGACAGCCCGTTGAGCCGACCGCTGCAGCTGGCGCTGTCCCATGACGAGGAGACCGGTTGCGTTGGCGTGCGGCGTTTGCTGGACGTGTTGCACCTGGCACCGGTGCGACCGTTTTTGTGCCTGATCGGTGAACCGACCAATATGCAATTTGTGCTGGGACACAAGGGCAAGGGCTCCTACCGCACGTACTGCCGGGGCCAGGAAGCCCATTCCTCGCTGGCACCGCGATCAGTCAATGCGATTCACGTGGCTTGCGATTTCATCGCGGCACTGCGTCAAAGCCAGCAGCAGTTGCAAGAGCAGGGCGCCCAGGATACGGACTACGACGTGCCTTACAGTACCGTGCATGTCGGGCAGATCGTCGGTGGCAAGGCCCTGAACATCGTGCCGAACCTGTGCACCCTGGATTTCGAAGTGCGCAACTTGCCGGCGGACGATCTGGATCAGTTCCTGGAGCAGATGCAAGAGCGTGCCGAAGTGATCGTGCGCGAGGCTCAACGGCTGTCCAGCGTCGCGGCCATCGAGATCGAAACCCTGAATGTCTATCCCGGCCTGGAGACACACCCGAGCGTTGAAGCGGTGCGTTTTCTGAAGCACTTTGCCGCGCCGGATACCAGCATCGCCAAAGTGTCTTTTGGCACCGAGGGCGGGTTGTTCAAACAGCGTCTGGATGTGCCGGTGGTGGTCTGCGGGCCAGGCTCCATCGAACAGGCGCACAAGCCGGACGAGTTCATCGAGATCAGCCAGATGGAGGCCGGGGAGCGCTTTCTTGAAGGGTTGCTCGGTTCCCTGAAGCAGTGATGATCGTTCCCACGCTCTGCGTGGGAATGCCTCAATGGACGCTCTGCGTCCGCTCTTGGGACGCGGAGCGTCCCGGGCTGCATTCCCACGCAGAGCGTGGGAACGATCAGTAACGGACCATAAAACACCTCGGTAGAGCCTGCCGTCCCACCGCGATTTTCAGCATCCGACGCTGCCGTTGCGACGCTTTCAGCATCCTCGTTCGTGGCACCTCCCTAGACTGGCAAGTGTCTCGGATCAGGACTCGACCATGCTCAAGAATCGTTTGAAAGACCCAAGCCTGCTGGTAGAACGTGCCTACATCGACGGTCAGTGGATCGGCGCCGACAACGCCGCGACCCTGGACGTCATCGACCCGGCCAACGGCCAATGCCTGGCCCGGGTGCCGGCCATGCAAGGCGCGGAAACCCGCCGCGCCATCGAAGCGGCAGAGCGGGCGTGGCCGGCGTGGCGTGCACGTCCGGCGGCGGAACGTGCGGCGCTGCTGGAGCGCTGGTATCAGGCAATGATCGACAACCTCGACGATCTGGCGCTGATCATGACCTGCGAGCAGGGCAAACCGTTGAATGAAGCCAAAGGCGAAATTCGCTACGGCGCCGGTTTCGTCAAATGGTTCGCCGAGGAGGCTCGTCGGGTTTACGGCGAAACCATGCCGGCCCCCAGCGGCGACCGCCGACTGCTGACCCTCAAGCAACCGGTCGGGGTCTGCGCCGCCATCACCCCGTGGAACTTCCCCAACGCGATGATCACTCGCAAGTGCGCGCCAGCCTTGGCGGCCGGCTGTCCGATCATCGTCAAACCCTCGGACCTGACACCGCTGTCGGCGCTGGCCCTGGCGGTACTGGCCGAGCGTGTCGGCATCCCGGCCGGGGTGTTCAACGTGCTGACCGGGATGCCCACCGGCATCGGCGAAGAGCTGACCGGCAACCCGACGGTGCGCAAGATTTCCTTCACCGGCTCCACCGCCGTGGGCCGCTTGCTGATGCGCCAGAGTGCCGAACACATCAAGCGCTTGAGCCTGGAACTGGGCGGCAATGCGCCGTTCATTGTGTTCGACGACGCCGACCTGGAACAGGCGGTGGCCGGCATCATGCTCAGCAAGTTTCGCAACGCCGGCCAGACCTGCGTCTGCGCCAACCGCATTTTGGTGCAGGACGGCATCTACGAACGCTTCGCCCAGCGGCTGGTGGAGGAGGTGGGCAAGCTCAAGGTTGGCAACGGCCTCGACGCCGACGTCACTATTGGCCCGCTGATCAATCCGGCGGCGGTGAGCAAAGTCGCCCGGCATATCGACGATGCCCTGAGCCAAGGCGCGCGTTTGCTCTGCGGCGGTGTTCCCGAGGGCGACAGCCAGTTTGTCCAGCCAACGGTACTCGGCGATACCCACGCCGGCATGCTGCTGGCCAATGAAGAAACCTTTGGCCCGGTGGCGCCGCTGATGCGCTTTACCCATGAGGCCGAAGCACTCGCATTGGCCAATGCCACGCCCTATGGTCTGGGCGCCTACTATTTCACCCAGGACTTGCGCCGCTCCTGGCGTTTCGGCGAAGCGCTGGAGTTCGGCATGGTCGGCCTCAACACCGGAATCATTTCCATGGAAGTCGCGCCGTTCGGCGGAATCAAACAGTCGGGGCTGGGCCGCGAAGGCAGCAAGTACGGTCTGGATGAATACCTTGAAGTCAAAGCCTTCCACATCGGTGGGCTGTAATTCACAGACACGGGGAGGCATGATTGATGAGCAAGACATTCAGAATCGCTGCGATTGCCGGCGATGGCATCGGCAAGGAAGTCCTGCCCGAAGGGCTGCGAGTCCTGGAGCAGGCCGCGAAGAAATGGCAGCTGGATTTGAGCATCGAGGTGCTCGATTGGGCCCATTGCGATTACTACCTGGAGCACGGGCAGATGATGCCCGACGACTGGTTCGAACAGCTCAAGGGCTTTGACGCGATCTACTTCGGCGCCGTGGGCTGGCCGGACAAGGTGCCGGACCACATTTCCCTGTGGGGTTCGCTGCTCAAGTTCCGTCGGGACTTCGACCAGTACGTGAACATCCGCCCCGTGCGGCTGTTTCCCGGCGTGCCGTGCCCATTGGCCGGGCGCAAGCCGGGGGACATCGATTTCGTGGTGATTCGCGAGAACACCGAGGGCGAGTATTCCTCGGTCGGCGGCAAGATGTTCGAAGGCACCGAACATGAGTTCGTCTTGCAAGAGTCGGTGTTTACCCGGCGCGGCGTGGACCGGATTCTCAAGTTCGCCTTCGAGCTGGCCCGCACCCGACCACGCAAACGCCTGACGGCGGCGACCAAGTCCAACGGCATTTCCATCAGCATGCCGTACTGGGACGAGCGCACGGCGTTGATGGCCGGGCAGTACCCGGACATCACCTGGGACAAGCAGCACATCGACATTCTGTGCGCGCGTTTCGTGCTGCAACCGGACCGCTTTGATGTGGTGGTGGCGTCGAACCTGTTCGGCGACATCCTCTCCGACCTCGGGCCGGCCTGCGCCGGAACCATCGGCATCGCGCCTTCGGCCAACCTCGATCCGGAGCGGCGTTTTCCATCGCTGTTCGAGCCGGTGCATGGCTCGGCACCGGATATCTACGGGCAGAACATCGCCAACCCGATTGCGATGATCTGGTCCGGGGCGTTGATGCTGGATTTCCTCGGCAACGGTGACGAGCGTTATCGCGCCGCGCATGACGGGATTCTGCAGGCGATCGAGCGGGTGATTGCCGACGGGCCGATTACCCCGGATTTGGGCGGGAAGGGCTCGACTCAGGAGGTGGGCAGAGCGATTGCCGAGGGACTTTGAGTTTGTTAATCGTTCCCACGCTCTGCGTGGGAATGCCTCATCGGACGCTCCGCGTTCGGCTCTTGGGACGCAGAGCGTCCCGGGCTGCATTCCCACGCGGGAGCGTGGGAACGATCAACGATCAATTGGGGTGTATTCAGTAACCTTGTTTTCGATCGATCTGGCTCACCATCGACTCGCCCCGTTGATGTCGACGAATGTTCTCCAGCAACACCCCAAACGCACTTTCCGGTTGACTCATCGCCGCGATATGCGGGGTCAGCAGAGTCTGCGGATGATTGATCGTTCCCACGCTCTGTGGACTGACCCCAAAAAGTTGGACGATTGTAGGTCTATGCCTGAGCGGACTGAGTTCTGTATTCAACAGGGCTCAG